>VBLP01000345.1 GCA_005887925.1 Deltaproteobacteria bacterium
CGACCAGATCGGCGCGTGCCAGCACGAGTAGGCCAGCTCGGTGTGCGCTGACCATGCGCCGCTTGAAGGCCTCGAGATGGATCGCGCCCTCGCCCCCGAGCGCGGCATGCACCGCCGCCAGGAACACCTGGCGCAGGGCCTAGCGCTGGTTGGCATCGTGGCCGATCGCGGCGACCGCGTGTCGGGCGGCGGCGGCGAGCTCGGCGAGCGAACACGTGGTCAGCGCGAGCGCAGCTCGTGGAGTAGAGGCAGCCAACGGCTGCCGCACTGGCGCTCCAGCCGCAGCGAGGCCGGAGTCAAGGCCGCGAAGCGCCGAAGGGAAGCCTTGACGCCCAGGCCGAGCGGAGGCTCCAAGCTGAGCAGAGGCTTGCATGACCGGTTCCCCGGAGGCTCGTGCGGGCGTCGCCACAACATCCCCTCTAGCTCACACGCCATCGCGGGCGCCAGCAATGCGACCCGGATGTCATCCTGCGCGCGCTCTTTCCCAGTCGTTCCATGAGGATCAGCCTCCGGCTCACCCACAGCTGTCGCGCCGCACATGGCTGACTTCGACCTCCGCCGGCCCGCGGTCCGTGTACAAGGCCGCGCGATCCATCCTTCCTCGAGGTCAGCTCGTGTTGAGATCTGAGTGGGTTTCCAGCAGGTGGCGATATTGTTGACGTGGCGGGGGCTGGTGGTGGCATCCCCGACGGGATCACGACCCTCTGACAAGATGTGTAGGCTCACGAGAGACCCCGCTAGCGGGGCCTTCGCAGGATGGCGGGCTTGGCTCGACGGTGACCGGGCGCATTTTCATACATGGTGGAACATCCCTGGATGCAGCTGCCAGCGCTGGTCTTCCCTCGCAGGCCATCGCGACATCGGCTCACACAGCGACGTATACTCCGGATTCTCCAATGCAGGTCTCGTCGAGACCGCCGCTTGACCCGAGCTTCCTCCATGTATGAATT
Source organism: Deltaproteobacteria bacterium (assembly GCA_005887925.1). Lineage (GTDB taxonomy): Bacteria > Myxococcota_A > Polyangia > Haliangiales > Haliangiaceae > JABFXX01. The sequence goes on from VBLP01000345.1 coordinate 951, forward strand.
CCCGCTGATTTCCCGACGGAGATGCCGGTTGAAGTGCGAAGGCCCCGCTAGACCCGTTGTATCTATCCGTTGTGGCTGTACTCATCTGGCCAATTGACGGCCGAACAATACTTCCCGATGATGAAGCTTCGACATATGCGTCGCTCTCCTTCCCGGAGTCCTAGCCCGTCACTTCGGCGGCGTCCATTGTACTCGAACTTGCCGCGAGGTACTGACATGCGTACAAACGCCCTGCTCGCGATCTCCATGATGGCTTCGCTCGCGTGCTCGAGCCACCGCCCCCCTTCCATGCCCGGCGACGACGCCAGCGTCGATGCGCCGTCCGTGTCCTCACAGTGGTACATTCGAGACGTCTATTCCGTAGTCGGAAATATCGAATATCAATATACTGGCATCGCCGAAGGTGTCAACGGCACTTTATTTGCCGTTGGCACCTACCGTGATCCTTCGAGGAACAAACATTGGTTCCTGCGCAAGAGTACCGACAATGGTCTCAACTGGGGCAATACCGGTTGGGACCTCTCGGAACCATCGACCGATCCATGGCCATATATTGTCACAGACTCGCGCGGAAGCATCTATATCGGGGGGAACTACCAGGGTACCTGGACCGTCTTCAAGAGCACCGACACGCAAGGCTCGGACTTCACCATGGTCGACAGCACTCCCACCGCTGGGCAACGAGGATTGGCGCCTCGCGGCCTCATCGTGAACGCAAACAACGAGATCTTTGCCATCATCACCGGAACAACCAGCCCTTCTCACTTGATCGTGAGGAAGTCGGATTCGATCGGAATGAACTGGACCACCATCCTTCAATACTCATACTCCTCAAGCAACCCGACCGTCGCATTCGACGCGAGCATTGATTCGTCAGGAGGCCTGTTTGTCGGCGCCAGGGTGGATGCCCCGAATGGAGAGTATGAACGAGCGGTCATTCAATACAGCGCTAACAATGGGGCGTCATGGAACACAATCGAGGACTTCCAGCCAACCCTGCCTCAGCGAATCCAAGAAAGAAATGTGCTTCGTGCCCTGGGCACGAAGCTATACTTCGCGGGCACCACCCACGACGGCGCGACGAGCACCGGCGCGTTCTTCGTGCACGAGTGCGATATCACGACGACATGCGCTGTGGGCTCGTGGAGCACTTCGGATCTTCAGCCGATAGATAAGCCGTTTGGGCCGGATGCAGGAATCTTCGACATCGGCCAGGATAGCTCGGGCACGCTGCGGCTCACCGGTTACACATCGGTGTCTCACAACCGCAAGAAGCCAGCGAACGGTGCTTGGTCCAGCGCTGAATCCGAATTTGGCTTCAACCACTTCGGAACATATCTTCGAACATCGTCGAACAGATTCTATATGGCAGGTCTGATCCTGGATCCACCCAACCTCACAGCAATCATCATGGAGTACCTGTGAACCGGGCCATCGCAAACGCCGCAGCCACTACTTCGAGGTTCTGATCGAGCAGCGCCTGCGCCTGGGGTCGGCCATGCCGACGAACGGTGGTCGTTGGACGCGGCGAGGGAGCTCGGGACCCTCCTCGCTGATACCGCGGCGTGGCCGCTCTCGATCCCTGGCGGATCGGTCTGGCGGATCGGGTCAGCGCCGGGTGATTCGCTGTCCGAGCACTACCCCGCCCATGGTAGCGAGCATGGTCAGGATCCCCCACACCAGTGCAACGGCCACCAGCAACCCCGGCTGCAGCCACCGGCCGTTCGCTGCCAAGCGATCCATCGGTTCGACCAGCTTGCCCAGCTTCGTCATCGACGCCTTTAACTCCGCTACGGCGTGGAGGTCGTCGCGCAGGGTCACCAGGCCGCGCATCGCGTCGCGGACCTCGGACAGCCGGGTTAGGTCCTGCCGAAGACCGGCCACCTCGCTGCGAACCCCGCCGAGCCCCTCGCCGCCGACCAGGACGCGATCGAGATCCGCGACGGATTGCAGCCCCTGGTTCAGACCGGCGACCCGATCGAGCGCGGTACTCAGATCGCCAACGCGCTCCAGGGCCGGTCCTAGCCGCGCGACCGCCGCGAGCTGGCGATCGAGATCGTCCAGGCGGTCCAGGGTTCCGAGCGATGTGGCCATGCGCGCGACAGGGGACCGCAGCTCGTGAAGGTCGTCTACAGACGCTCGCAGCGCGCTCAGCTCGCGGGCCGTTCCGGACGTCACGGTCGTGTTCGCATCGATGCTGCCTCGGGTGCGCTCCAGCGCAGCAACGCTGTCATCGAGGGTCTGCGTCCAGGCGCACGCACCGGTCGTGGCCAGTGCGCACGCAGCGGCGATCGCGCTCCGGCTCGAGCAGCGGAAGATGAGCTGTGCCCGAGGGCACCGGCGGCGGCCGCGCGTGTTCGCCTCCCGATCCCCGCGCGCGGCGATGCTCACAGCAACCCTTGCTTGGTCGGGCCGACGACGACGAGGAAGCTGCCGCTCAGCAGGGACGTCGCGCCGAGCAGCTGCGACAGGGAAGGGAACATGCCGAGCACGCCCCCGACCTGGATGTCCGGGATCGCGCCGGAGATCGTGTCGGGCGCGACCAGCAGCGAGCGGACAGCCGACCGGGTGAGCTGCTCGCGCAGGAGCCGCATCGCCAGCCCCGCATCCTGGCCATCCACGACGCGGTGGTCCTGCAGGCAACCCAGGTGAACGTGCCAGGCCGGAACGTAGGCAATGAACCGCCACAGCGGGAGCTTGCGCCGTTCGCCGACGGTGATGTCGGTGGTGGGTGCGTACGGCGACAGCGCGCCGCTGCCCGTCGTAAGACCGAACTTGCCTACGTTGGAGATCGTGACGCTGTGGCGGAACGCGGCCGGGACGAGCTGCGCCATGCCGCCAGGAAGCCGCTCACCACCGGTATCCCCTGGCTGGAACCGGGCGCGCATGTCGATCAGCGCTGCTTGACCCTTGCCGATCATCTTGGCGATGTCGGACACACTGCGCCTGTCCGCATCCGTGATCACCACCGTCGCGACGTCATCACCGACCAGGACGCGCACGCCGACGTGGACGCGCGGCAGCTGCCAGATCCCGTCCCGGGCGATCACACGGTTGAGGCCGCGCCCGGCGTCCGTGGCCCAGGCCCGGCCGATCGCCGAGACCAGAACGGGCGTGAGGAGCTTGCGCGGGATGTGGCCGACGGGCACATCGAAGCCGCCGCGCATCGTCGGATCGGTCGGCGCGGTCCACATCGCGCGCGCGGCGCGCCGCCATGGCGTGTCCGCGACCCGCATCGGCGCCGACTCCTCGATTTGCTCCCGGCTCACCCGGTGCACCTCGAGCAAGCGCTCCATCAGCCGATCGAGCTCGAGCCAGCGGGGCGACGGCGCGAGGCCGAGGGCGGCGAGCTGGCGCTTGTGCTTGGCCAAGAGCCCGGACGTCAACGCTCGGTAGCCGTCGTATCCGGCGAGGTCGTAGATCGAGAGCGCAAGCAAGGGCTCGGCGAGGACCGCAACCAGCCCGTCCTCGAAGTCGCCGAGCACGGCCGCGCTGCGCGAGGGATCGACGGCCGAGATGTAGCTCTCAGCCTCGGCGACATGACGGGACTCGTCGCGCAGTACCGCCGCGAACACGTGGTCCGCGATCCCCTAGCGCCCAGCATGCTCGAACAGCTCCTCGATCCAGCCCTCGGAGACCAGATTGAGCAGCGTGGCGCTGAGTGCGGGATCGGGCTCGCTGCGGATCCTCGCCAGCAAGGCCTCGGCGCTTGCCAGGGGTGGGGGCGGTTGCGAGCTCGGCAGGTGCAGCTCGTGCGCGATCCGCGCAAACAGCGCGCTGTGAAACACCTCGTCGACCAGCTGGCGGCGCAGTCGCGGCACCGCGGCAGGGTCAGCGGCGGGCAAGAACCGAAGCGGGACCTCGATCGCGATGGTCTCCACTTGGGCGAGAAACGCGAAGAAATGGCCCAGCGCGTCCCGTTGGTGCGCGACATGCCATGGCTGGCGCAGCGTGTGTTCCAGGCGCTCCGCCACGACCGCTCGCTCGTCCTCGGTCAGCTCGGCCCAGCCCTGCTCGATGTTGCGTAGCGGTGCCCAGTGCGGCGTGATCAGGTGATCAATCGTAGTCGACATGGTTACTCCTGATCTGCAAAACGACAGCGACTGCCCGGCCGCCGGATCCGATGTATGGCGCGGCGACCGAACGGCTACGGCGATGGCGCCAGGCGCGCGCGCGCCGGCGGCGGGCATCGCGCGAGGTCATCGGCGACCTCCCTGGCGTGCTTGGTCATCTCGGCGGTCGAGTACCACGCGAGCAATGCGTCCGCGCCGGCCAGCGCGGCGAGCCCGGCCGTGGTGAGCTCGAGCCGGGAGAACCCGCGCTCTGCGTCGACCGCCTGTGCCGTCGTCGCGGCGTGCTCGCCGGGCGTGTCCCTGCCGGTTGCGATCGCGACCGCTCCGACCGCCGTGGCGAGCACGATCCCGACGACGACCGAGCGCGACCACCAGCGCCCGTTGGCGTTGAACGCCTCCTGCGCGGCGATGACGCGGCTGGAGCATTCGAGGTAGCCCGGATCGCTGATCGATCGCGCGTGGCTCGCGTCGCCCGACGGGTTATACGACGCGCGGGTCTCTCCCACATCGAAGTGCGCGTAGCAGCCGGTCACCGACACCACCACAACTACCACTCCCAAGACCCATCTTCTCATCATCGCCTTTCTCGAGTGCGGCTACGCCGCTTCACTCGACCCCACCTTGCGTCTCGTACAGAACTACATGATCAGCTGAGATCGCACAAGCACAAACTTCCTCTCGGTGCCAGATGAGCAATCGCCGACTGCACGCACGTGGGGTCATCAGGACATGAGCGTCGCCCCCACCGAGAGTTGCGTGCCGAGCTGCGGCCGTGCCCCGTCGTCTGCAATCGCTGGCTTGCTCGCCAGCGTCAGCAGCAACATCGAGCTCACGGCCACCGCGGTCCGTCCTCGGATCCTCATCCCCACCTCCCTGCGACACGATAACACATGTTCGTCCATCATGCGAAGCCCGGCTTGTCGTCGCGTTGACGCGCACGCCGAGCTCCATCGGTGTGCGCACGTGAAGGCGCAGTGGCAGCGAGGTAAGTCTCGCGCGAATCGATCGCGGTCACTCGATCGGGAATGTGATGTACGCTCTGCGAATGCGGATGCTGGTGATGGTGGTGGTGTCGCTACTGGTGGTGTCGCCGACTCGTGTCGATGCCGAAGCCAAGAAGAACTGGCTGGTCGGCCCCGTCCTCGGGATCCGGCTCAGCGGTCAGGGGGGCTCGCGCGGCGTGTTGGGCGTCGAAGGCGGCGTCGGGATCGGACCGGAGCGCGTAAACCTCGGCGTCGAGCATCGCGACGGCAAGCTGTTCGGCTACCTCGAGCTCGATCCGTGGCTCCTCGTTGGAGCCTCGATCGGCCTCGGGGTCGACAGCGACGGTCAAGTCCAGCCTGCGCTCGGCGTATGGGAGGGCATTCCGCACAAGCTCGGGAATGACCCCTGCTACTCCAGCAAGTACGATGCTGAGGTAATAGTCGCTGTCGGCTACCGCTACACGGGCGTCCACGAGCTTCTACGTCACGGTCAAGGCCGGGGACGCCCAGGACATATGCTCAGGCCTCTGATCTGAGACGCGAGTCCTCGAGCGGCGATCTCCGGTGGTGACAGTGTGCCCTCGCGAAGCTCGAGCCACTCGTGGCCGCCTGCAACCATCGACGCTGCCGGAGCGGCATTTCGTCCAGAGTACGCCGCGCCCTTTCGCCGAGCTCAGGGTGATCGCTCCTGTGTAACGAGCACTCCTGAGGCGCAGCGGGCGCCAGCGGATCCAGCATGTAGCTCGGTGGGCGTGCCCATCAGCGTTCTCCCGCTGCGGTTATCCACGTGACGCCGCCGAAGTGCCTGCGGACGTGCTCGACCGCCTCTTCCGGCGTCTCGCGCAACTTCGACCAGTCCGGTGATGGTTCGTATTCGCCGACCATCGTGAGCAAGGCGCAACCGCCGATGGTCGCGCCAGCCGCGCCGGCCTCAGCCTCCAACGACGTCCAACTCACGCTCTTTTTCAGACTCTTTGCCTCGTTAGCGATCGCGTCCTGGTCGGCCTTGGTGCAGTCGACCGATGCGTGGCCAGCGGTCTTCGGCGCCGAGCAGGCGGTGCCGAAGAGGATCGCGACGAGCATGATCGTCGGCGTGCCCATCACGGCACCGCCTTGGCGACCACGGCCCGGACCGCAGCGTCCGAGCGGGTCCGATAGCGCCCCTCGAGGTGCTATCACGGGACGTCAATGCGGCTCCCGTGGGCGACCGCGAGCGGGATGGGGTCGGGCCGCGACCGTGATTAGGATTGGCCGCGTCTTGTCCCGCACATACCTCGCGCCGTCCGCGCATGGGTCGGTGGTGATTCGGCGGGCGCGGCCACGACGCCCATCCGCGTAGCAGCCCACGGCGAGCCGAGCGTGCATGCGTTCTCCGCGCGCTATGTCCTACAGGCTCCCCGTCAGTCGCCCTTGCCCTGGACCTCGCGGAGGAACGCTTCCTCGCTCGCGCTCAGCGGGCGGCCCTTGAGCCGCTCGAGCTCGTCGCGCGACAGGCCGCCGAGCTTCTGGCGATGCCGCGCCATCGCGACGTGCGCCCGCGCGATCGACGCCACGACGTCCTCGTAGCCCTCGAAGTGCACCGGCGTGCGCTCGGGGTGGGCGCGCAACAGCTCGGTGATCCGCTGCTCGTGGCGCTTGACGATGTCGTCGAGTGGCGTCGCCAGCGCCAGCCGCTCGATGCGCGCCTCGGGCGGCGGCTCGAGGCGATCGACGCCATGCGTGTTGCTCGTCACCAGGAACACGCCCTGGATCTCGCTGACCAGCTCGATGACGCGCAGGTGGCGCGGGTAGAGCTGCACCAGCTGCAGCACCGACAGCACGATGCCGCGGGGGTGGAGGTGGTAGACGCTGGCGCGGATCATGCTGCCGGCGTCGACGAACAGCCGCAGGAACGTGCGGTTCTGCGGGTAGATCCGGGTCAGCGTCAGGTCCTCGACGTCGGCGAGCCAGCGGTACGACTTGCGCTCGAACGCCGTGCGCGCGCGGTCGTAGAACTCGAGGTCGGCCTCGGGGAACGCCGCCGGCGACACCCGCGCAAGCTCGTGGGGTTCGCCGTAGACCGCGTCGAGCCGGGCCCGCAGCGCCGCGCCGCCGAAGCCGCGCGGCCGGCGCATGCCGAGCGCGATCGCGACGACGAGCCACAGGCCCATCATGAGGAAGAACACTTCCACGCCCGCATTGTGCCATGCGCCGAGGATCGTGGCTGCGTGCCCATCACCTCGCCCGTCACCAGGCTCGAGCGAAAGGCCCTGCGCCGCGTGGTCACCGGCGAGCTGACCCACATGTATCATGCCGTGGATGACGAATCCTCGACAGCGGCGGCCATCTTTGCGTAACACTTGGGTCGAGTGTCGGTCGCTCTCGGCATCGATCTAGGAACCACGAACTCGGTGGCCGCGATCGCGACCCCGACCGGCGTCGAGTTCATCCTCGGCGCGCGCGGCGAGCGGGTGCATCCCTCGGTGATCGCGTTCCCCGCCAGCGGCGGCGTGGTGGTCGGCACCGACGCCAAGCGCTACCGGCTCAGCGAGCCGCAGCACGTCGTCCATTCGGCCAAGCGGTTCATCGGCCAGAACACGCGCGCGCCGCTGGTCCAGCTCGCCTTGACCGGCGTGCGCTACAACGTCGTCGAGGGGCCCAACCAGCAGCCGATCGTCGTGGTCCGCGACCGCCGGATGACGATGCCCGAGATCTCGTCGCACGTGCTGCTCCACCTCAAGCGCGCGGCCGAGCGCCAGCTCGGCACCCCGGTCAAGGACGCGGTGATCACGGTGCCGGCCAACTTCACCGACGGCCAGCGCCAGGCCACGCGCGAGGCCGGCCGGCTCGCCGGGCTCGACGTGATGCGCCTGATCAACGAGCCGACCGCCGCCGCGCTGGCCTACGGCTTCGGCCAGGACCGCGAGCAGATGATCGCGGTGTTCGACTTCGGCGGCGGCACGTTCGACGTGTCGATCCTGCAGCTCGACGGCGAGGTCTTCGAGGTCCTGGCATCCGAGGGCGACTTCTTCCTCGGCGGCGACGACCTCGACCGCGCGCTGGCCGAGAACCTCGCCTCCGAGCTGCATCGCATCTCGCGCGTCGATCCGCGGCCCCACGCCGCGCTGATGATGAAGCTGATGATGGGGGCCGAGCAGATCAAGATGTATCTCTCGGACAGCGAGGCGGCCGAGGGCGAGATCGAGGGGCTCGACCTGCCGGGCGGCCGGGTCAGCACGCTGCCGTTCTCGGTGACCCGCGCGCAGTTCGAGGCGATGATCGCCGGCTACGTCGAGCGCACGATGGCGGTGACCCGCCAGGTCCTGGTCGCCGCCAACATCGATCCGCGGATGATCAGCGACGTGCTGTGCGTCGGCGGCTCGACCCGGATCCCGATGGTGCGCCAGCAGCTCGCCGAGATCTTCCGCCGCGAGCCCAACATCTCGATCAACCCCGATGAGGTGGTCGCGCAGGGCGCCGCGATCCAGGCCGGCAGCCTGACCGGCGACCTGACGTCGGGCACCGGCATGGGCGCGCGCGACGCGGTCGCGACCGCCGGGCACTCGCCGCTGGCGCGCGGCACCATCACCCTGCCCGAGATCACGGCGAAGCGCCCGGTGCTGCTCGACGTCAACCCGGCGACGCTCGCGATCCACACCGCCGGCGGCTTCACCGAGCGCCTGCTCGACAAGAACGCGCCGATCCCGATCGAGCGCAGCCGCGTGTTCACCACCTCGCGCGACAACCAGACCCGGGTCGAGATCGACTGCTGCCGCGGCGAGTCGCGGCGCTACACCGATAACGAGCCGCTCGGCACGCTGCTGCTCGACGACCTGCCGCCGCGGCCGCGCGGCGACCTCCAGATCGAGGTGCAGTTCCGCGTCGACGCCGACGGCATCCTCCACGTGCGCGCGAGCGATCTGGCGTCCGGACAGCAGCAGGAGGCGCACCTCCAGGTGCTCGGCGCGCCGGTCGCGCCCGCCGGCCCGGCCTCGGGCGTCCCGGACGACAAGCCATGAGCGCCCGGAGCGACGTGCTGCTGTGGGCGCAGCGCGTGATCGGGCGCAAGGATGCCACCGCCTGCCAGATCCTCGACATCCCGGCCGGCTCCGGCCTCGACGCCGCGCAGCAGGCGTTCCACAAGATCGCGCGGATGGCCCACCCCGATCTGCACCGGCGCACGCTGACCGCCGACGAGCTCGAGCTGGTGACCACGGCCTACGCGCGCGCGGCGGCGGCCTACCAGGAGCTCCGGGGCCAGCGGACGGTGACGACCCGGATCCGCGCGATCCCCGGCGTGCCGGCCGCGGTCCCCCCGACCACGCAGGCGATCCCGACCGCGCCGCCGTCGATCAAGGCGATCGCCGTGCCCGAAGAGCCCGGCCACGCGCCGAACAAGATGGGGTCCAAGGCGTTGATCTATTATCGCAAGGCCGAGCTGGCCCTGCGGCGCGGCGATCTGCCGGGGGCTGTCCTCCAGCTCAAGATGGCGATCGCCAGCGACCCGCAGTCGCAGTTCCTGCGCAGCGCGCTCGCCGAGGTCGAGGCCGAGGTCGCGAGAAAACCCTGACAGGTCGGACCGCTGGCCGGGGCAGCACCCAAACGTGACGCGATCATTGCGACGAGGATTTCCGCGTCCGAAACCCGTCGGGTAAGGTCCGCATCATGGCGGCACGCCTGACCACCAGGACTTCCATCACCGGGCATGGTGTGTGGCACCCCGAGACCGTCCTCACCAACGAGGAGCTGTGCGCGGCATTCAACGAGTTCGTCCGCCGCGACAATGCGCGCAACGCCGAGGCGATCGCCGCCGGTAGGCAGGAGCCGCTGCGCGAGTCGACCCCGGACTGGATCGTCAAGGCCTCCGGCATCGTGCGGCGCTACGTCGAGGACAAGACCGGCCTGCTCGATCCCGAGCGGATGTGTCCGAACATCGCCGATCGGTCCGAGGATCAGCTGAGCATCCAGGCCGAGTACGCGCTCAACGCCGGCCGGCGCGCGCTCGACGTCGCCGGGCGCGCGGGCGAGGACGTCGACCTCGTCGTGCTCGGCTGCTCGAACCTGCAGCGGATGTATCCGGCGCTCGCGATCGAGGTCCAGGAGGCGCTCGGCGCCCACGGCTACGGCTTCGACATCCTGCTCGGCTGCTCGGCGGCGACCGGCGCGACCCAGCTCGCCTCGCAGGCGGTCCAGCTCGGCCAGGCGCAGTGCGCGCTCGTCGTGATCCCCGAGCTCACCACCGGCCACATGAACTGGCGCGAGCGCGACAGCCACTTCATCTTCGGCGACGCCTCGGTGGCGCTCGTCGTCGAGCCGACCGATCGCGCGCGGCCCGGGTCGTGGGAGATCCTGTCGACGCGGATGATGTCGAAGTGGTCCAACAACATCCGCAACAACAAGGGCTACCTCGATCGCTGCGATCCGAGCACCGAGCACAGCATCGACAAGCTGTTCCACCAGAACGGCCGCCGCGTGTTCAAGGACGTCGTGCCGCTCGCGGCCCGGTTCATCTCCGACCACATCGCCGCGCACGACCTCGCGCCGTCGCAGATCGCGCGCTACTGGCTGCACCAGGCCAACGGCAGCATGAACGAGCTGATCGCCAAGCGCATCCTCGGCCGCGACGCGACCCGGACCGAGGCGCCGATCATCCTCGACGAGTACGGCAACACCGCGTCCGCCGGCTCGCTGATCGCGTTCTCGGAGTACAACGCCGACCTGCCGCCGGGCAGCTACGGCGTGATGGCCTCGTTCGGCGCCGGCTACTCGCTCGGCTCGCTGCTGCTCCAGCGCGGCTAGCCGCGACAGCGACAGCGACACGTACGCGACAGACCACCCCATCGCATCCAGGGCTGCCGCCGGGGAGACGCGCCTCGGCGTTCGCCGCGTCGATCGCTGGCCCGGATCGTGGCGAGCGCGCCGCCACCGACGCAGCCCGCAGGCAACCCTGCCGGGCGCGAGGCCCGTCGATCCGGTCGCGGTCACCGTGGCGCCGGCGCGGCCCCGGGCGGCCCCGCGCTTGCTACGTGCTGTCGCCGTTCGCGCCAACTGCCACGGAGGCTCCATGCTCTCGATTGCCGGCCTGTCCCACAGCTACGACGGTCGTACCCGCGCGCTCGATGATGTCACCCTCGACATCCCGCGCGGCATGTTCGGCTTGCTCGGCCCCAACGGTGCCGGCAAGTCCACGCTGATGCGCTGCGTCGCGACCCTGCAGGTGCCGACCGCAGGATCGATCGCGTTCGACGGCATCGACGTGCTCGCCGAGCCGGCCCGGCTGCGCGCGGTGCTCGGTTACCTGCCGCAGGACTTCGGGGTCTATCCCCGGGTGTCGGCCTACGAGATGCTCGATCACCTCGCCGTGCTCAAGGGCGTGGCCGGGCGCGGCGAGCGGCGCGAGACCGTCGATGCGCTGCTCCAGCAGTGCAACCTGTGGGACGTCCGCAAGCGGGCGATCGCCGGGTTCTCCGGCGGCATGCGGCAGCGCTTCGGCATCGCGCAGGCGCTGATCGGGCGGCCGCGCCTGATCATCGTCGACGAGCCGACCGCCGGGCTCGATCCCGAGGAGCGCAACCGCTTCAACAACCTCCTGTCGGAGATCGGCGAGCACGTCGTGGTGATCCTGTCGACCCACATCGTCGACGACGTCACCGACCTGTGCTCGCGGGTCGCGCTCATGGTCGACGGCCGCATCGTGGCCAACGACACGCCATCGGCGCTGATCGAGTCGCTCACCGGCAAGGTCTGGAGCCGCACGATCGACAAGGCCGAGCTCCCCGCGTATCGCACCCAGTTCGCGCTGATCGCGACCCGGCTGCGCGCCGGCCGCACCCAGATCCACGTCCTGGCCGACGCGGCGCCCGACGCGACGTTCGAGCCCGTCGCGTCCTGCCTCGAGGACGTCTACTTCGCCACGCTGCACCGGCAGCGGCAGGCGGCGTGAGGGCACGATGCTGAGGCACATCGCGCGCTTCGAGTGGCGCTACCAGATCAAGAGCCCGGTGTTCTGGGTCGGCTGCGCCATGTTCTTCCTGCTCACGTTCGGCTCGGTCACCGTCGACGAGATCCAGATCGGCGGCCGGGGCAACACCTTCGTCAACGCGCCGTACACGATCCTTTCGACCCTCGCGATCATGAGCCTGTTCTCGATCTTCGTGATCGTCGCGATGGTATCCAACGTCGTGATCCGCGACGACGAGACCGGGTTCGCGCCGATCCTGCGATCGACCTCGGTCAGCAAGGCGAGCTACCTGGTCGGCCGCTTCGTCGGGGCCAGCGCCGCCGCGCTCGGCGTGCTGGCGATGATCCCGCTCGCGATCGCCATCGGCTCGGTGATGCCGTGGCTCGATCCCGAGAAGGTCGGGCCGTTCCGGATCGGCGACTACCTCTTTGCGCTGTTCGCGTTCGGGCTGCCCACGCTCCTGATCATCGCCGCCGGCTACTTCGCGCTCGCCACCGCCACCCGCTCGATGATGTGGACCTACGTCGGCGCCGCCGCGACGCTGGTGCTCTACCTCGTCATGCGCGGCCTGTTCCGCGACCCCGCGTTCGACGGCGCGGTCGCGCTCGCCGATCCGTTCGGGCTGTCGGCGCTGGCCGTCGTCACCAAGTACTGGACCGCGGCCGAGCGCAACACCCTGCTGCCGCCGATGTCGGGCGTCCTGCTCGCCAACCGCGTGCTGTGGGCCGGTGTGGCGCTCGCGCTGTTCGGCATCGCGTACCGCCGGTTCCGCTTCGAGCAGCGCAGCCCGCGGGCGCGCGGAGCCGAGCTCGCCGCCGCGCCGGCCGCGCCCGCCGCGCGCGCCTTCGCCGCGAGCCCGATCCTGCCGGCGGTGCGCGCCGACGCCGCCACGCGCTGGGCCCAGCTGTGGCGCCTCGCCCGCTTCGACATGTCGTTCGTGTTCCGCAGCCCGGCGTTCTTCGTGCTCGTCGGCCTCGGCGTGATCAACTCGCTGTTCTCGCTGTGGTTCGCCGGGCGGTGGTACGGCAGCACCACGTACCCCGTGACGCGCGTGATGGTGCAGACCCTGACCGGCGCGTTCAGCCTGTTCCCGATCGTCATCGCCGTGTTCTATTCCGGCGAGCTGGTGTGGCGCGATCGCGAGCGCCGCATGCACGAGATCGTCGACGCCACCGCCGCGCCCGACTGGGCGCACCTCGTGCCCAAGATCCTCGCGATCACCCTCGTCCTGGCGGTCACCTCGCTCGCCGCGATCGCCACCGGCGCGATCGTGCAGCTGCTCAAGGGCTACACCCACCTCGAGATCGGCGGCTACCTCCTGTGGTTCGGGCTGCCGATGCTGGTCAGCGCCGTACAGCTCGCCGTGCTCTCGGTGTTCGTGCAGGTCCTCGTGCCGCAGAAGTACCTCGGCTGGGGCGTGATGCTGATCTACATCGTCGCCACCGTGGCGATGAGCGCGGCCGGCTTCGAGCACAACCTGTACAACTACGCCGGCACGTCGCCGGTGCCGCTGTCGGACATGAACGGCATGGCCCGGTTCTGGATCGGCCAGACCTGGTTCCAGGTCTACTGGGCCGGGTTCGCGCTGATCCTCACCGTCGTCGCCTACGCGGTGTGGCGGCGCGGCGCCACGATCGCCCTTCGCCCGCGGCTGCGCCACGTCGGCACGCGGCTCCGCGGCGGTGCCCTCGCGCTGTTCGCGGCCGGCACGCTGACCTGGCTCGGCGTCGGGGCCTTCATCTATTACAACACGAACCGCCTCAACCACTACGTCCCGGCCCCCGACCACGACGCGATGCTCGCGAGCTTCGAGAAGCAGTTCCTTCTGTACGAGAAGCTGCCGCAGCCGCGGATCACCGCCGTCACCCTCGACGTCCAGCTCCATCCCGGTGACGTCCGCGTCGCCACCACCGGCAGCTACCGGATCCAGAACCGGACCAGCGCGCCGATCGTCGCGCTGCACCTGACCTACCCCGAGCGGCTCGTGCTCGACCGCCTCGAGCTCGCCGGCGCCACGCTCGATCGCGAGTGGCCCGACTACCACTGCCGGATCTACAAGCTCGATCCGACGATGCAGCCCGGCGAGACCCGCGAGCTGCGGTTCGCCACCACGCTGGCCGAGCACGGCTTCCCCAACAACAACCCGCTGACCCGCATCGTCGACAACGGCAGCTTCGTCGACAACAGCGAGATCACGCCGGGCATCAGCCTGTCGCGCGACGGGCTGCTCAAGGACCGCGCCAAGCGCCGCAAGTACGGCCTGCCGCTCGATCTGCGGCCGCCCACGCTCGAGGACGACACCGGCCGCGCCCGCAACCCGCTGCGCCACGACAGCGACTGGGTCGACGCCGACATCACCGTCACCACCGACGCCGACCAGACCCCGATCGCGCCCGGCTACACCGTCAGCGATACCGTCTCGGGCGGCCGCCGCACCGTCCACTTCAAGCCCGACGCGCCGATCAACCACTTCTTCTCGATCCAGTCGGCGCGCTACGACGTCCGGCGCGACCGCTGGCGCGACATCGAGCTCGCCGTCTACTACCACCCCGGCCACGGCTACAACGTCGGCCGGATGCTCGAGGCCATGAAGGCCTCGCTGGCGCTGTTCACCGAGCAGTTCTCGCCGTTCCAGTTCCGCCAGGCGCGGATCCTCGAGTTCCCGTCGTACGCGAGCTTCGCGCAGTCGTTCGCCAACACCATCCCGTACAGCGAGAACATCGGCTTCCTCCTCGAGCTCGGCGACCCCGACAAGATCGACGTCGCCACCTACGTCACCGCGCACGAGATCGGCCACCAGTGGTGGGGCCACCAGCTGGTTCCCAGCGACCAGCAGGGCGCCACGATGCTCGTCGAGAGCTTCGCGCAGTACTCGGCCCTCCTCGTCATGGAGCGCATGTACGGCAAGGAGCAGATCCGCAAGTTCCTCAAGTACGAGCTCGACCGCTACCTGCGCAGCCGCGGCGGCGAGGTCGTCGAGGAGCTGCCGCTCGCCCGGGTCGAGAACCAGCCCTACATCCACTACCAGAAGGGCTCGCTGGCGATGTACTGGCTCAAGGACGTCGTCGGCGAGCCCACCGTCAACCGCGCGCTGGCCAGGCTGCTCGCCCAGTACGCGTTCAAGGCCGCGCCCTACCCCAACACGCTCGACTTCCTGCGCATCCTCCGCGCCGAGGCCGGCCCCGCCCACGACGCCCTGATCACCGACCTGTTCGAGAAGATCACCCTGGTCGACGCCAAGGCCACCGCCGCCACCGCCACCGCGCGCCCCGACGGCAAGTACGAGGTCACGCTCACCGTCGAGGCTCGCAAGCTCTACGCCGACGGCAAGGGCGTCGAGACCGAGGCGCCGCTCGACGAGCCGTTCGACATCGGCGTGTTCACCGCCGAGCCCGGCAAGCCCGACTTCACCGCCGGCTCCGTCCTGCTGCTCGAGCACCGGCCGATCAAGACCGGGACGCAGACCGTGACCGTCGTCGTCGACAAGCGGCCGGCCTACGCGGGCATCGATCCGTACAACAAGCGCATCGACCGCAACGCCGATGACAACCTCAAGAAGGTCGACGTCCAGACTGCGCCCGCTCGCTGAGCAGGGTCGCCGGTCGCGCGCCGGCTCGCGATCCGACCAGCCACGCGTTCGAGAACGGTCGTGCTACGATGCGTCCGGGTCGCACCGGCGGCAAGGAACGCTAGACACTGGTCGCGTCGCATCACCCGTGCTCTCATCGTCGCGCGTGGGCGACTACTTTTTCGAATGGGACCCGGACAAGGCGGCGAACAACGTTCAAAAACATGGGGTTACGTTCGAGGAGGCCAGCCACGTCTTCGGCGACCCAAGGCAACTAAGCCGGTACGACGACGAGCACAGCTCGTTGAACGAAGACCGGTGGGTTACAATTGGAAGGTCGCGTCAGGCCATCCTCGTGGTCGTGCATACCTTCGACGAACATATGCGCCAAGTTACCATCCGTATCATTTCAGCGCGCGCTGCCACGCCCAACGAGCGTCGCCAATATGAGGACGCTGTATGAAGGACGAATACGATTTTCGGGGCGGCACGCGGGGGCGGTTCTTCCGTCCACACTCGCGAGTGAAGCTGCCCTATCACCGTGGCTCTCAGAGTTGGCTCGTTGATGTGGCTGCCACTGGACGGTGGTGGCATCCCGAGTTCTGGCGCGACGCCGAGTATCTCGCGGCCTCGCCATGGAGCGCGGAACGCGTGGAGTCTGCCTTCAATGCTCTCATTCAAGTGTACACGGCTGACGTGGCTATTGCCGCGTTCAGATGGGTTGTGACAAAGGACCCCTCGGAACACGTGCGATGCATGGAACACCCGTTGTGGCGCTTGCTGGCGTGCCCCCTACGACCTGATCTGAGTGCACTCCTTCGATTGGGGCTTGACATCGTTGACGCGGATGCCGTCTCGAACAACGAGATCGTTCACGATCTCAGATCTGACAACCCTACCGTGGTTGCCCACGCGCGATTCGAGTGTCGCTGCCTCGCTGCCTTCCGCAACGCGGGCGTAGAGGCTCTATCGCACCCGACGCACCCTTCGGGACGGCAACCTGACCTCGCTGTTCGCATCCCAGGTGGAACGCTCTATATTGATACGAAACGCAGCGGAGAAAGCGAGCGAATCAAGGAAGAGCAGGCTTGGTTCTGGAAATTGGCTACAGCTCACAGCGATGGAGCGAACCGAGAGATCGACGCGTATTTCACCTTGACGAAGAGGTACGAGGAGCTTCAGAACACGGATGAGGGCAGAGCGTACCTACGCGCAAACATTGACCGACTCGCGTCTAAGTTGGCTACCACCAAGGAACGACTTGCGCAGGCTGATAGCGCGTTCCCCGCGTTTGAGTCGGTGGAAGGGCTTGTGGATGTGACAGTGCTGGGTGCGACGAGCCGACGTTCTGGGGGTAGTTTCCTTGGTGTACCCACGGACGGCCGTCGAGAGGTTGCCCGGATTGTGCAGAGCGTGATCACATGCGGGGCCTCTTATCTTCCGCCTGACGAGCCCGGTCTCGTGTTTCTCGATCCGGGCACCCATGCCCCAAGTCATCTTCTTGTTGAAGAGGTCACACGGTGGATGGCGGCTGAAGGTGCCACCTGTCGTTATCTCGTCGGCGTGATGATCGCAGTGGAAACGCTTGTCGAGCCCGCACCAGGCGTGATCGGCCGCGTTGAACAGCTCGTCCCAGTTTGGCGCGACGCGATCCCATCGTGGATCACCAGTGGCCCTTGGGACGCGGTCTCACGTGCCTTCGCCCTGCGTGACCTCGAAGTGTTGGCGCATCGACTGGCGACGGCGACTGATGCCAACCATATGGATGCAGCGGCTGGTTGAGTTCAGACCGATCCAGACCGATTCGATCTGAGCCGCTATGAGTGCAGCCACGACACGAATGGAAGCACAACGATCTATTGCACCAAGCGGGCGTTTCGCACCGCCCCGCTGATGACCTGATGAACCTGGATGGATCGCTAGGCCGACCGGGCGTGAGCGGAGGCCTGAGCGAAGATGATCTCACTGCGCCGGGCCGGCCGGCTGGCCGGGCAGCGGCGTCAGCCCGTGCGCGCAGCCGACGGCGTCGAGAGCGGCGACCCGGTCCGGCGCGGTGAACTTCTCCAGCGCCGCCGCAAGCTGTGCGGTGTAGGTGGCCTGTGCGGCGGGGCTGTCGGCGCCGGAGCGCAGCACGCCGCGCACGCGGGCGAACGCGACGAGCTCCTGGTAGACCGATGACAGCATCGCCAGCGTGGTCCGGTCCTGCGGCGCGAGCTGCGCGAAGTCGACGCCGGTTTCCCAGGCATGGCGCAACAGGTGGATCGGCTGCGCGCACTCGGGGCGGGTCAGGTTGACGGAGAAGCCCGACGCGGTGGGGCCGGAGATCACCGAGACGTCCTCGCAGACGTGGTGCGAGATCCGATCAGCGAGCATGTGGAGATAGACGCCGAGCCGGGCGTCGGCCGCGTGGGCCGCGCTCGCGTCGTGAGCGCCGTCGGTCGCGACCAGCGCATCGAAGTCGGGCGCGTAGATCGGGGTGGCGCTGTCCTGCACCAGCTGCGGGCCCGCCAGCGCATTGATCGGCAGGTCGAGCGGCCCGAACAGGCTGACCGAGCCGTGGATCGCGGTTCCGGTCGCGTAGCATGCCGCGCCGGTCGCGTAGTCGCCCGCGGCGCTCCGGATCGTGAGCCCGGCCGTGCACGCCGGCTTCGCCGCGCTCGAGGCGGCCAGCGCCCAGGCCCGGAAGTTCGCGAGCGTGACCTCGGTGGCCGCGTCGGTCGGGTCGGGGTGCAGGCCGTCGATGCCGGGCACCGGTGCGTCGAGCCCGTGGTTGTACGGCGCGATCACGTGGAGCAAGGAGCCGCCGGACGTCCGATCCGTACGCACCAGGCCGCTGACATTGGCCGTGGTCAGCGTCCCGTCCCCGACCGCCATCGAGTGGTTGTCGCGCGGCGTGAACGAGCCGAGGTCGGTCGCCTCGTCGTACGCCGCGATCCAGTACGCATCGGTCGCCGAGAACCCGACTGCCTGCGCGAGCAGGTACGTGACGTCTGTGTGGACCGAGCTGCGCCCGCCATCGGAGCTGTTCCGGCGGCGCGCGGTCACCGCGATGATCGCGATCTTGCAGGCCGCCGAGTCCGTGCCGGCGGGGCGGCACACCTCGGGCAGCGGCGAGCAGCTCGCGAGCGGCCCTCCGCCGGGCACGTAACACACGTCCTCGAAGAACGCGTCCGCGTCGGGTGACTGCGCCAGCACGGCGGCGGCCAGGGTGAGAGCAGTGGTGGTGGATGTTGGTACGAGAAGTCTTCGCATGCGGCTCACCTTGCGTCGGGCCTCTTATATTGTCAAACTGGACAATAAGCGCTTTCAAGGAGATCCACGCGATCTCGTGGAGTTGCACCTCGATTACCGGCGATAACACGCCTGTGATTGGTCCGCGCCGCGCCGCGGCACCGCGCGACGAGCAGGCCGATGACGCCCTGTGGACACCGGACCGAGGCGGCACCGTCAGATCCGTCAATCATCCAGATTGATAACTGCGATCTCACGCGGCGGTGCGAGCCCCGGCGTAGGCTTGCCGGGATGGCCGCGAAGCGCCCGAAGCCCCCGAAGCCCCCGAAGCCCCCGAAGCCCCCGAAGCCGAAGCCCCGCCTGCGTCGCTCCCCCGAAGATGCGCGCACCCTCATCCTCGACGCCGCCGACCGGGTGGTCCGCGAGCACCTGCCCGATGCCGTCGGCCTGCGCGAGATCGCCGCCGCCGCCGCCGTCAGCCACGGCCTCGTCACCCACTACTTCACGACCTACGACGGCCTCGTCGCCGCCGTGATCGCCCGCCGCCTCGACGCCGCCCGGACCGCCGCGTTCGCCCACCTCGCCCAGATGACGTTCGCCGCCGACGAGGCCCCTCTCCTCTCGATCCTGATCGACCTGCTCGAGGATCGCACCCTGGTCCGGCTCCTGATCTGGTCATTCCTTACTGGCCGCAGTGACAATATCACCGGACCGCCCGGCCAGTTCGGCCGCCTGATCGACAGCATGGCCGCCCGCCTCGCCGCCGTCGGAACCCCGATCCCGCGCGATCGCCTCGAGCTCGCCGCGATGGTCGCCCTCGCCACCGTCACCGGCTGGGCCGTCCTCGGCGACACCCTCCACCGCGCCTTCGGCCGCCCTGCCCCGCTCGACCTCGCCGTGCTCCGCACCGAGCTCCAGCGCATGCTGCGCGGCTACGCCCTCTCACCCATGGCATCGACGGTGGCGAAGTAGCGCGGCGATCTCCGTCGCTGGACATGCGCGCGCTCAACGTGAGCCGAACGCGAAGGCGAAGGTCAGCAACATCGTGCCTCGAGTAGCCAATCCGATGGCGAGCTCAGTCCTCGGACATGCGCGCACGACCTGAATCAGAGCGCGACCATGACTCTTCGCTCAAGACAATCTGGTCCGCACGCAAGCCCTTGCGAGTCCTGCAGCAAGGACGACAAAGCGTGTCTTCCAGAATCGCAGTTGCTTGCTCTATCGCATTGCCGACGGAGCGATGGTTGCCAAGCGCGCGGTAGAACCCCACGGCGAAAGACCGTGCTGCGTCATCGCGGATCGCTCCCCTCATGCCGACCACGCAGTCGACGACGGTGCACAACGCACTGGCCTGCCGGGCACTGTAGCAGGCATTGAGCACCACGACGCGCGCCGAGGCCGCGGCGCTTCCTATCATTCTCCTCAGCGCCTGCGCGGTGACGCAATGTGGGTAACCATGTTCGTCCTGCAGGTACAGCCCATTCTCGCTTCGGTAATCATTGCAGTCGATGTCCCTGGACGTTGGGTTCGAGCGCGTGCCGGTTCCACCGTAACCATGACCGCTGAAGTGGATGATCGTTGGACGCAGTTCATTGAGATGACGCATCAGCTCGTGGACTGTGACCGCCCACTTCGACCGAAAGTCGAAGTCATCTCGGCCATCGGCCATGCTGAGCTCCCTCTCGATCGCAGCGCATTCCTCGTCGAATGCCAATCGGCAGGTGCTGACCGGGTTGGCGGCCAAGAACAGGATGCCGTTCGGGGACTTGCTCGCACCTCTTTCGCGCAGAGAGTCCCTCGAGGTCACCACACCAGACTCGACTCACCCACGCATCGCGTGATTCTTGTTTCTCCCATATTCCCCCATATACTGCTATGTCTGTCACCAATGAGGGTCCATTGTCAATCACAAGAACATCAGCATTCAGTACTCACAACTGGCGATTCATGTAGAAAGCGGAATGGCAGTTATCACTCCCGCTTCCTGTAACCGCGAGTTCCATATCGAGCTACTAGTCCTACCATTCATGCATTCACAACCGTTCAGGATCATTGAACCACGCGATGCGTCGTGATGGTCCAACCGACGACGCGGAGCGTCGATGCAACGTCCGGGCCTCTCGACAATCCCTGTCTTTCGTCATTTTTCATCAAATATCAATCTCGGGATATCAGTTTTCCGTGATCGCAAGTGCCAAACATCAACGCAACGCAAGATGTGTCGCGAGCACATGGAATTGACCGTTGCGCACCGACACACGGAGAGCCGACCGGAACCGTCGCAACGTTGTGATATCCCCAGCGGCTTCCTGTTCGGGAGGTCAGCAGCGTATGGTCACAAGCAAGATGTTTTTTGGGGCGCGAATGCGCGTGTTCCAGGGCGCGTTGGATGCGGATCGCTCGCACGAACTCGTGCACCGAGACAGCCGGTCGGTCAGGCGTCGACCGCGATGTCAGCGGACAGGGCGTGCCTCGCACGCGACCAGCAAGAGGTTCGACCGGTCGGCAGCCGTGAGCGCGTCTTGCACAGCCATCGCAACCATCCCCGATATGATGCGGGTCTTGCATTGCCCACAGATCCCCGAGGGGCCCGCGAGTTGGATCGCAGCACAGGCCTCGAGCGTCGTCACGGCGCTGCACCACCCGGAGTTCTGCCTGATGCGGTCGGACTGTGCGAGATCGTGACGCGGGCGCGAGCCACGCCATGACGGCCTCGTCGCCGCCGTGATCGCGCGCCGCCTCGACGCCGCTCGGACCGCGGCGTTCGCCCACCTCGCCCAGATGACGTTCGCCGCCGACGAGGCCCCTCTCCTCTCCATCCTGATCGACCTGCTCGAGGGTCGCACCCTGGTCCGGCTCCTGATCTGGTCGTTCCTTACTGGCCGCAGTGACAATACCACCGGACCGCCCGGCCAGTTCGGCCGCCTGATCGATAGCATGGCCGCTCGCCTCGCCGCCGTCGGCACCCCGATCCCGCGCGACCGCCTCGAGCTCGCCGCGATGGTCGCCCTCGCCACCGTCATCGGCTGGGCCGTCCTCGGCGACACCCTCGACCGCGCCTTCGGCCGCCCTGCCCCGCTCGACCTCGCGGTGCTCCGCACCGAGCTCCAGCGCATGCTCCGCGGCTACGCCCTCTCACCCATGGCATCGACGGTGGCGCAGTAGCGCGGCGATCTCCGTCGCTGGACACCCGCGCGCTCGACGTGAGCCGACCGCGCTGACAGGCCGGCATCGAGCTACGACGGTCTGGCCTCGATGATGCTCATCAGGGCGCGGGTCGGGATGATCTGCGTGACGGTGAAGCCCGCGCTGGCGAGCAGGGCGCGATACTGCCGTTCGGTCCGTTCGGCGCCCAGACCCAGCACGAACATGTTGAGGTTGGACATGGCGCCGTCGAACAGCAGGTGGCGCGCGGCGTCCGCTTCGGACGACGGCAGGACGATCTGGATGATGTGCACTCGACTCTGCGCTGTCATGGCTCGGTGGCAGTTACGCAGGAGGCGCACGCTGGCTTCGTCGTCGTGGTCCATCAGGATGCGCTGGAGCAGGTAGAGATCGCCGCCCGCCGGCAAGTCGGCGAAGAAGTCCCCGCCGACGAGCTCGCAGCGATCGGCAACCGGAGTGGCCTGGACCTGTGGTCTCGCTCGCTCGATCACGGCCGGTGTGTCGAGGAGCACGCCGCGCATCGCGGGGTAGCGCTGCAGGAGGCTGGTGAGGAGCTTGCCGTAGCCACCGCCGACGTCGACGACGCGCTGGACAGACGCAAGGTCGTAGGCAGCCAGCACGGCATCGACGATGACGGTGGTGACCTCCTTCATGGTCTGGCTGAAGTTCGCGCCGTCTGCGGGGTGTCGATCGAGGTAGTCGTAGAAGGGCTGGCCGACCGCGCTTTCGAAGGCCGGTGCCCCGCTGCGCACACTGGTCAGGAGCTGATCCCACGCTGTCTGGTAATAATCGGCACTCTCCATCAGCGCCCACGAGCGCAGTCCATGGGGGGCATCGCTGCGCAGGCACGCGCCCAGCGGGGTCAGCGCAAATTGATCGGGCGCGGAGGTGGTCACGAGGCCGATGCTGGCGAGGGCGTATAGCAGCCGATGCAAGGCAGCCGCGTCGGCACCGACGGCGGCGGCCACGGCGGCAACGCTGCGCGGCATCTCATCCATCGCATCGGCCAGCTTCAGCTGGGCCGCGACGGTGATGATGCGCGTCACCCGATGCCCGAAGAGCAGCTGGCGCAAGGCCAGGGCCGCACCTGGCGGTCGAGGCGGCAGAACCGCGCGCCGCGGCTGGTCTTCTCCCAGCGCTCGAACACGGCGGCGACGCCGGGCGTGCCCGAGTAGGGCCCCGCGACGGTCGTGCCGTCCAGCGCACGGCTGGTCCCGACGATGCGGACCTCCTCTCCCCGCGGGGAGCGCAGCAATCTTCACCAGGGCGACCTTGCCGAGCTTGGCCCGCTGCGACGAGCCGCGAAACGCGCGGACGGCGGCGAGGGCGATCCCGATGATCGAGAGGACGGCGAACGTGAGAATACCAGCGGACATCGCTCCCTGGTAACACCGAATGCGGCGCGCCGTCGCATGCCGATCCGGCAAATTTCGCCGTCAGCGGCCCGCGGCACCGCGGAGGAATGCGACGGCGGCCTCGCGCAGCGATGCCATCTGCCGGTCCGCGCGACAGCGCCATGCGGGACTTCGCGATGCTCGGGATCAACTGTGTCGCGACGTCATCGGCCTAGGACACGAGCAGCTGGGACGACCGACCGTATGTGCGATCCCGAGCTCGAGCAGGACATTCGGATTGGCGCCGGTGAGATCGACGATGACGTGCCATGCCAGGCAGATCTCGTTTCGGATCGGGATCCGCGCGTCCCTGGCCATGTCCGCCGCACGTAGTTCATCCCCGTCTCCGCGCGCCCTCTCGACGGCTTAGCGCACGCGGATGCCGACGCCGACCTTCACCGGTACACGCTTGACGCGCTCCGTCAGCAGCGCCTTAGGTGTGAGAGCTAGTGAACGAGTTACTCGATCAGCCCACCCAGAGCCACCGCTGGATCGATCGTCCTGCGGCACACGGGGCCGACTCGGCGCGCGCGAGTCGGACCCGAAGCTGCGCGTTTAAAGTCATCATGACAGCGCAACAGCAGTCATGCAAACCGCTGGTAGGGCATGGACTGTGTGCCGCCAATGAATGGTGACAGTCAACTCCTCGCCCAATGTGGGATGCCTAATCGATTGCTACACTGAATCGCGTAGCTACCGAGAACCGCAGCTGCAAGTCGCTTCCATCGAGTGTGAACCACATCGTTTTGTGAAACGTAGGTGGATTTTTTCACCTTCATCGAATTCCACGGAAATGTCGCTATCTACCGTGCTGACACGCTTCCGTAATCTGTGGAAGAGTGTTACTGAGAGCGTTCAATGAGAGCCTTCTTGTCGTATGCCCACGAAGATATGCACATCGTTGATCTGGTCGCTCGTAAACTCGGCGCCGCCGCGACGATGTATGACCAGGAATCCTTTGATAAGGGCAATCCCATAAGCGCGGAAATATTTCGTGCACTAAATGCATCTACCATATTCGTGCTGTTTTGGTCTAAACATGCCATCTCCTCATCTTATATGCAGGCCGAAATCAGAATTGCATTAGAGAATTCCTTCAAAGGAACTATCAAGAACATTCTAATATTCTTTCTCGATGATACAAGTCTTGAAACCCTCCCTAAGGAATTACACTCGTATATAGTAGAATACAATGCCAATCCATCTCAAATAGCGAGAAAGATCCGATCCAGACTAATCGAGCACGAACTCAAAGGTGATGGTGAGTCCAGCATATTCATCGGCCGCGACAATGAGCTGCGCGAATTGCGTAGGGTTCTGACACAGCCGTCTGGGGAAATGCATACAACGGTCTCAATCTCTGGATGGGATGGAATTGGTCGCAGGACATTCCTTCGACAGGCTATTCGTCAAATATATCCAACTCTCAAACAACTTCACCCAATCGTTGCATTATCTGAGAATGATTCCATCGAGGATTTTCATCGCAAGCTCTTTGATGCGATCATCGGACATTCAAAGACTAGTATTGAATGGCAGAACGAGGTAAAGAGTTTTACCAATTTGACTAGACGAGAACGTATCAATAGATTTATCTCCCTCATCAGCAGTGCGGCTCTCGAGAAAGAAATTGTGTTTATAGTGGGAGACTCTGGGCTGATTCAAGAGAACGGAGATTATGTGTCTCATGTCCGAGAGACTATCAGAGGATTGCCGCAAGCAACACGGCCACAGATTGCCCTCATCCATCGACGCAGGATTCCGCCTGGAAAGCAGCAGATGTATCCCAGCATCTACTTTGCTTACATCACGGCATTTACTGATGACGAATCGAGCGAACTCTTGAGCGCACACCTCAAGCAGAGAGAAATCGCCTTCAACAGGGCAGATTTGGATGACCTCGCAAACTTTACAGGTGGTCATCCTGGATATATTCGGCTTGCTGCGGAGTACGCGAAACTGTATGGACTGCCGCAACTTCGTCGAGAGAAGGCCCTATTTGTAGACATGGTTGTCTTTCAGTCTCTCGAGATAGTGAAGAGAATCAAGTTATCCGAAGTTGCTCAAGCTATCTGTATGATCCTGCTAGATTACCATTATCTTCGGATCGAAGATATGGTAATCGCAATCGACGCGAGGGATAGCGACATTCTTGCTCAATTAAGAGATCTCGAAGATCACGGAATTATTGAAAGGCTGGGATATTACTATCGCCTGTGTCAGTATCTCGTTCACACTATAGCGCGAATCGATTTTGATCAAGATACGGACGATCTCCGCCGAAAGGTTTCAGATAGACTGTTACATGTCCTGAGTGAAACCACAGACATCGATCATTTGTCGTTATCTCTGATCAACGCCGGTATTCTTGCTGCTGTTCGGCAGCGGGTAAAAAATCAATCAAGCTCGATAGCGATATTCTTGCTCCCATCACATCTTCTGTCAGTGGCGCGCGAGGAGTATGACGCTGAGCGATATCGTAACTCAGTTCGTCTCTGCCAGGAGGCTATTTCGAGCAAGGCGCGACTATCTGAAGGCGCGCAGATTGAGGCATATAGATTGATATGCATATCACTTCTCAGGATAGGAGATCAAGAGCAGTTCACCGAATCTTTGTCGGAGTTGGAGAAATACGCCAGCAGGATCGCTCAGCGCCACGTTCACTTCCTTCGCGGATTCAAGGCTCGACTCGAAGGGGATATTGAGAACGCAGAGCAAGAATATCGGAAGGCGAAGGCACTCGGAAAGACGTTCCATGTCCTGCGGGAGCTCGCTCACGTGCTTGTGTTGCAGGAACGTTATTCTGAGGCCGAGGAATATGCGCGCGATGCCTACGCGATCGCTCCGTCCAATGCATTTATCATCGACATTCTTTGCGAAGTTCTCATTGGTAAGATGAAGGATGGAAAGCATGAATCAAATGCGGAGATTGGCAAGCTCTTGCATGAACTCAAGCTACTGAATACCGCACTGGGCCGATCGTTTCATGGCGAACGTATGGCTCACATGTGTCTGAAGGTAGGAGACCATGAGCAGGCCTGGAAATATGCGTGCGATGCAGTGGCCGCGTCTCCGAATCATCCGAGTCCTAGAAGGACGAGAATCATCATTGGAATTAAGAGTAACCATTTAGAATGTATGACTAACGACGCCGAGGCGCTGCAGAAATCCCAGGGGAACTCCGAGAGAAAAACTTATCAATATGTGATAGAACAGGCTCGAATCTATTCAGCGGTAGCAAGCAAGAGATTCGAGTATGCTCGTGATCTGCTGGCGAGAACACATTCGATGCCGGCTCGTATGAGACAGGAAACGTTCGAGTATATAGCCCAGCAGATTCGCAAGAATCATGTTCGGAACCCAGAACTTGTAAAGTGGGCCAATAGCGACCTCGTTCAAGAGGTGCAACGAAGACGACAGCCGCGCGACTCTTCAGAGCGTAAGAGAGCACACTGGCGATCCGAGCGGCAGCGGCACCCGGGACGACAGCGGTAACCGAGAGCGGCAGCGCCCGCTGTATTGTCGACAACGCCCCCCCCAAGTTCCAGGCTAACGAAGGGCAAGTGATCGGGCGCCATACGGGCACGGGACATGGTCTGACGACGGCGCGCTTATCGGGCGCGGGGCGACTTGGTGGTGGTGGTCCGGGCGGCGAGGCGAGCCTCGATGACGCGGATCTCGGTCGCTGCGTCGGCGTGGCCGGGGACGCGCTCGAGGACCTCGCGGAAGTGGTGGAGGGCGAGCTGGTCGCGGCCGAGCATGCGCTCGACGCGGCCGAGGTAGAACCGCGCGACCTCGGGCCTGGTCGAGCGGTGGACCGCGCGCTCGAGGACGCGGCGCGCCTCCGGGGCGGCGGTGGCCTTGTCGGCGGCGGCGCAGAACCGGGCCCAGCCGAGCAGTGCGCCGTAGTCGACGTCCTGCGGGCAGAGCTCGACGGCCTCGGCGAGCTCGACGACGGCCTTGACCGGCTGATCGGCGCGCAGCGCCTGCTCGCCGCGCTGACAGGCCTCGGCGGCGAGGGTCTTGCGGTCGACGGCGCGCGCCGAGGGCAAGATCGGTACGCCGCCCTGCAGGGTGGCGAGGTACTCGGCGCGCCGGGTCGGTTCGGTCAGCGTGGCGAACGCGGCGCCGACCTGGACGAACAGCCG
>VBLP01000346.1 GCA_005887925.1 Deltaproteobacteria bacterium
CCTCGACCTGCGCGGGGTCGGAGACGTCCGCGGCGATGCCGAGCCCGCGCCCGCCGAGGCGCCCGGCGAGTCGATCGATCTCGGCGACGGTCGCGGTCAGGCGGTCGCGGCCGCGCGCCAGCACGGCGACGGCGTCGCCCGCGCGCGCGAATCGCCGCGCGGTGGCGCGCCCGACGCCCGCGGTGCCTCCGGTGATCACGATGACGCGCACACGATCCGGAGATGCGAGTTCCGCTCCCGGCGGTGAGGCCGCGCCGCGGCGAGCGATCGCGGGCCTCGGGCCCGGCGCGGGCGCTGGCGTCGGACACGGCCGCACAGCGCGACACGAGCGCACGGCGCCGGCGGCCCGCCCCGGGAATCGTGTCCCCGGGCCCGGGTACGTGGGGTGCACGCTCGGAGGGTCGCATCCGGTTCCTCCAGCCGCGCCACGAGGAGTCGGCGGCGTTCATGGCGTGCGGCCACGCCAAGTTCACCGGGCAGATCGGGGTATGCATGGCGACGTCGGGGCCGGGTGCGATCCACCTGCTCAACGGGCTGTACGACGCCCAGATGGACCATCAGCCGGTGGTCGCGATCGTCGGGCAGTCGGCGCGGACGGCGATGGGCGCCGATTATCAGCAGGAGGTCGATCTCGCCACGCTGTTCAAGGACGTCGCGCATCACTACGTCCACGAGTGCACGCACCCGGCGGCGGCGCGCCACCAGATCGATCGCGCGATGCGGATCGCGTACGCCGAGCGCGTCGTGACCTGCGTGATCGTCCCGCACGATGTCCAGGAGCTCGACGCGGTGGAATCGCCGCCGCACGAGCACGACACCACGCTGACCGGGATCGGCCATCACCGCGGGGTGATCGTCCCGGCCGCGCACGACCTGCAGGCGGCGGCCGACGTGCTCAACCGCGGCAAGAAGGTCGCGATGCTGGTCGGCGCGGGCGCGCTCGGCGCGGCCGACGAGGTGATCGCGGTCGCCGACGCGCTCGGCGCCGGCGTCGCCAAGGCGCTGCTCGGCAAGGCGGCGGTACCCGACGACCTGCCGTTCGTCACCGGCGCCATCGGCCTGCTCGGCACCGAGCCGAGCGACCGGATGATGGAGCGCTGCGACACGCTGCTGATGGTCGGCTCGGGCTTCCCGTACGTCGAGTTCCTGCCCAAGGAGGGCCGCGCGCACGGCGTGCAGATCGACATCTCGCCGCGCATGCTATCGCTGCGCTATCCGATGGAGGTCAGCCTGCACGGCGACGCGGCCGACACGCTGCGCGCGCTGCTGCCGCTGCTCGAGCGCAAGGAGGACCGGCGCTGGCGGACGGAGATCGAGGGCTGGGTGGCGGACTGGTGGAAGGTGATGGAGAAGCGCGCGATGGAGTCGGCCGATCCGATCAATCCGCAGCGCGTGTTCTGGGAGCTGTCGCCGCGGCTGCCCGACAACGCGATCCTGACGGCGGACTCGGGGACGTGCGCGGGGTGGTGGGCGCGCGACCTCAAGATCCGCCGCGGCATGATGGCGTCGCTGTCGGGCAACCTCGCGACGATGGGGCCGGCGATGCCGTACGCGGCGGCGGCGAAGTTCGCGCACCCCGATCGCCCGGTGGTCGCGGCGGTCGGCGACGGCGCGATGCAGATGATCGGCAACGGCGTGCTGATCACGGTGGCGGCGCACTACAAGGAGTGGCAGGACCCGCGGCTGATCGTGATCGTGCTCAACAACGGCGATCTCAACATGGTGACGTGGGAACAGCGCATCATCGCCGGAGATCCGAAGTTCGATGCGTCGCAGAACCTGCCCGTGTTCCCGTATGCGAAGTACGCGCAGCTGATCGGGCTCGACGGGATCGAGGTCGAGACGCCCGAGCAGATCGGGCCGGCGCTCGACCGCGCGTTCCGCGGCGACCGGCCGATCGTCGTCGAGTGCCATGTCGATCCCGAGGTCCCGCCGCTGCCGCCGCACATCACCTTCAAGCAGGCGAAGGGCTTCGCCAGCTCGGTGCTCAAGGATCCAGGGACGGGCATCCCCGGAGCCGTCGAGGCCTCGCCGAGAAGGTCGATGAGTTCATCCCGGGGCGCTGATGCGACTGCCCCGGGCCGCCGCCACCGCGCCGTCGGCGAGACCGAGCACCTCGTCGGCAGCCGGGCGCTCTACGCGACCGATTCCTCCAACTACCGCCAGGTCCCGATCGGCGTGGTCGTGCCGCGCACCATCGACGCCGTGATCGCGGCGGTCGCGCTGTGCCGCGAGCACGGCGCGGCGATCGTCATGCGCGGCGGCGGCACCAGCCTCGCCGGCCAGACCTGCAACGAGGCGGTCGTGATCGACTGCTCGCGCCACCTGACCCGGGTCGCGATCGACCGCGACGCCGCCACGGCCGACGTCGAGCCCGGCGCGATCATGATGTCGCGGCGCCGCGCCGCCAACGCCGCCGGCCTCGAGTTCGGGCCCGACCCGTCGACCAGCGACCGCTGCACGCTCGGCGGCATGCTGGGCAACAACTCGTGCGGCGTGCATTCGGTGTTCTCCGAGTTCTACGGCCCCGGCCCGCGCACCTCGGATCACGTCGAGGAGCTCGACGTCGTGACCTACCGCAGCCAGCGGCTGCGCGTGCGCGCCACCGACGCCGCCGAGCTGCGCCGCGTCCACGACCTCGGCGGCGACGCCGGGGCGATCTACGACGCCGCCCTCGCGCTGCGCGACCGCTGCGAGCCGCTGATCCGCAGCCGGTTCCCCGACATGCCGCGGCGGGTGTCGGGCTACAACTTCCCCGACCTGCTCGCCGATCGCGGCTGCCACATGGCGCGTGCGCTGGTCGGCAGCGAGGCGACGTGCGCCGTGATCCTCGGTGCGCGGCTCGCGCTGATGCCCGCCCGGCCCGCCCGCGTGCTCGCCGTGCTCGGCTACCCCGACATCTATACCGTCGCCGCCGCCGCCAACGCGGCCCGCGAGCTGCGTCCGATCGGCTGCGAGGCGATGGACGACGTGCTGATCCAGCGCGTCCGCCGCCAGCACCGCGACCGCCACGGCGCGCTCGCGCTGCTCCCCGACGGCAACGCCTGGCTCATGGTCGAGCACGGCGCCGACAGTCTCGCCGAGGCCCGCGCTGCGGCCGATCAGACCGTGCGCCTGCTCGGTCCGCGCCGCGTGCGGGTCCTCGACGATCCTCATCACCGCCAGCTGCTCGCCGATCTGCGCGAGCAGGCGCTCGGCGTCGACGCGTTCGATCCCGGCGAGCCCGACAACTACGAGGGCTGGGAGGACTCCGCGGTGCCGCCCGCCCGCCTGGCGCGCTACCTGCGCGACCTGCGCGCGCTGTACGCGCAGTACGGCCTGCACGGCTCGCTGTACGGCCACTTCGCGCAGGGCTGCGTCCACACCCGGATCGACTTCGGCCTCGACACGCCGGCCGGCGTCGAGCGCTACCGCCGGTTCACCGCCGACGCCGCGCGCCTGGTCGTCGCGCACGGCGGCTCGCTGTCCGGAGAGCACGGCGACGGCCAGTCCAAGGCCGATCTGCACGAGATCATGTTCGGCCCCGAGCTGGTCGCCGCGTTCGACGAGTGGAAGGCGATCTGGGACCCCGACCGCGCGATGAACCCCGGCAAGATGGCGGCGCCGAGCCCGCGGACCTCGCACCTGCGCCTGCTCGACTATCACCCCCGCCCCGGGCCGATCGAGCTCGCGCACGGCGACGACCACCACGACTTCGGCCACGCCGCGGTGCGCTGCGTCGGCATCGGCAAGTGCAGAAAGCGCGACGCCGGCACGATGTGCCCGAGCTACATGGTGACGCTCGACGAGCGCCACTCGACGCGCGGCCGCGCGCACCTGCTGTTCGAGATGATGCGCGGCGACGTGATCACCGAGGGCTGGCGCAGCGACGCGGTCCACGAGTCGCTGTCACTGTGCCTGGCGTGCAAGGCGTGCAAGGCCGAGTGCCCGACCCACGTCGACATGGCGTCGTACAAGGCCGAGTTCATGGCGCACTACTACGAGGGCCGGATCCGGTCGCGCGAGGCCTACGTGTTCGGCTGGCTGCATCGCTGGCTCGCGCTCGGCCGGCCGATCGCGCCGCTCGCCAACTTCCTGACCCACGCGCGCGGCCTCGGCGCGCTGGCCAGGCGGCTCGCCGGCATCGCGCCCGAGCGCGACGTCCCGCGGCTCGCCCCGCGCTCGTTCCGCCGCGGCTTCGCCGGCATCGCCGCCGCGCCCGGCGCGCCGCGCGTGATCCTCTGGCCCGACACCTTCAACGACGTGTTCTACCCCGAGGTGCTGCACCGCGCGGCGCAGGTGCTCGCCGCCGCCGGCTTCGCCGTGTCCATCCCGCGGCGCCGGCTGTGCTGCGGCCGCCCGCTCTACGAGTACGGCTGGCTCGACCAGGCGCGCCGGCTGTGGCGGCGCACGCTCGACGTGCTCGCCGACGACATCGACGCCGGCGTGCCGGTGGTCGGCGTCGAGCCGAGCTGCGTGTCGGCGTTCCGCGACGAGCTGCCCGCGCTGTTCCCCGAGGTGCCGCGCGCGGTCCGCCTGGCGCGCCAGACCCGCTCGCTCGCCGAGCTGCTCGCGTCCGCCGGCTACCGTCCGCCGCGCGTCGCGCCGCAGCACGTCCTGCTGCATCGCCACTGCCACGCCGCCGCGGTGCTGTCCCCCGACGACGAGGCCGCGCTGCTGCGCGCCGCCGGCCATGACGTCGACGTCCTCGACAGCGGCTGCTGCGGCATGGCCGGGGCGTTCGGCTTCCAGCGCGACAAGTACGAGCTGTCGGTGGCGCTCGCCGAGCGCGCCCTGCTCCCCGCGGTCCGTCGCGATCCGGCGGCGCTCGTGGTCGCCGACGGCTTCAGCTGCCGCGAGCAGCTGCGCCAGCTCGGGGCGGTCCGGGCGCACCACCTCGCCGAGCTGCTCGCCGACATGCCGGTCGTGGCATGAGCCGCGAGCGCGCACGAGCACGCCGCGGTGCAGCTGCGGTGGTTCCAGATCCAGCGCCGCGCCGGCCGTGCTCGTTGTAGGGTAATGCCATGGGTCGCGCCTTCGAGAAACGCAAGTCCACCATCTTCGCGCGCATGGACCGCGTCGCGAAGCAGTTCACCAAGATCGGCAAGGACATCGCGATCGCCGTCAAGACCGGCGGGACGAGCCCCGACGGCAACCCCGCGCTGCGCCGCGCGCTGCAGAACGCCAGGGCGGTCAACATGCCCAAGGACAAGGTCGAGGCCGCGATCAAGAAGGCCAGCGGCCAGGGCGCGACCCACTACGACGTCATCCTCTACGAGGGCTACGCCCCGCACGGCATCGCCATGCTGGTCGAGGCCGCGACCGACAACGTGACGCGCACCGTCGCCAACGTCCGCCACCACTTCAAGGCCCACGGCGGCAACCTCGGCACCACCGGCAGCGTCGCGTTCATGTTCCAGCGCCAGGGCGTGTTCCGGCTCGCCCCGCAGGGCATCGACCGCGACGAGCTCGAGCTCTCCCTGATCGACCACGGCCTGATCGCGCTCGACGACGGCGAGAGCGACAAGGGCGAGCCCGAGCTGCTCGCGCGCTGCGCATTCAGCGATTTCGGCACCATGCAGCACGCGATCGAGGGCCGCGGCCTCACCCCGATCGGCTCGCACTCCGACTACGTCGCCCAGAACCTGACCGAGCTCCCCGAGGGCAAGCTCGACGAGGTCATGACCCTGGTCGCGGCGTTCGAGGGCGACGACGACGTCCAGAACGTCTACACCAACCTCGCCTGATCCGCCGGCGACCGCTACGCGCGGGCGATCACGTCGCGCAGCCGGCGGAGATCGACCGGCTTGACGAAGTGCATGCTGAAGCCGGCCTGGGCGCTGCGCGCGCGATCGGACTCCTGGCCGTAGCCGGTCAGCGCGATCAGGTGGAGATTGTCGTTGCCGCGGGCGTCGCGCAGCCGCGACGCGAGCTCGTAGCCGTCCATGTCGGGCAGGCCGATATCGAGGATCGCGATCTCGGGCTCGAACGTCTGCGCGATCTCGAGCGCCGCGGCGGGGCCGAGCGCGGTGCGGACGTCGTGGCCGGCGGCGGCGAGCGCATCGCCGAGCAGCATCAACGCGTCCTCGTTGTCATCGACCAGCAGGATCCGGCGAGGTGCACGCTCCACGGCTTGTGACCGTACCATGGATGGCGCGTTGTGCCCGGCGCGAGACTCGGCGGACGGCAGACGCACGGTGAATGTGCTGCCCTGCCCCACCCCCGCGCTCGCGGCCTCGACCTTGCCGCCATGCAGGCCGACGAGCGTGCGCACGAGCGCCAGGCCGATGCCGAGACCGCCTCGTGCGTTGTCGCCGACATGGCCCTGGACGAACAGGTCGAACACGCGCTCGACCAGCGCCCGCTCCATCCCGACGCCGTCGTCGCGCACCTCCACGACGACCTCGTCACCGTGCTGGCGCATGCCCACGGTGATGTGGCCACCGGGCTCGGTGTACTTGGCGGCGTTCATGAGCAGGTTGGTGAACACCTGGGTCAGGCGGGCCTCGTCGCCGACCACCACGAGCGGCACCGGCGACGGCGTGACGTCGAGGTGATGCTGTTGCTGGTCGATCACCGGGCTCGCGGTCTCGATCGCCTTGGCGATCACGGTGCGCAGCTCGACGCGCTGCTTCTTGAGCGCGACCTTGCCCTGGACGATCCGCGATATGTCGAGCAGATCGTCGACCAGGCGCATCATCTGGGCGACCTGGCGCTCGATCACCTGATGCTCCTTGGACAGCGCGCCGTCACTGCGCAGCTTGATCAGCTGCAGCGCGGTCGTGATCGGCGCGAGCGGGTTGCGCAGCTCGTGGCCGAGGATCGCGAGGAACTCGTCCTTGGCCCGGTTGGCGTGCTCGGCGGCGAGCCGCGCGGCGCGCTCGTCCTCGGCGACCTTGCGCTCGGTGAGGTCGCGGGTGACCTTGGAGAACCCGATCAGCTCGCCGCGATCATCGCGCACCGCGCTGATCACCACGTTGGCCCAGAACCGGCTGCCGTCCTTGCGCACGCGCCAGCCTTCGTCCTCGAAGCGGCCCTCGCGGGCGGCGACCTCGAGCTCGTAGTCGCACTTGCCGGTCCGCTTCTCGGTCTCCGTGTAGAAGATCGAGAAATGCTTACCGACGATCTCGTCCACGGAATAGCCCTTGATACGCTGTGCGCCCGCGTTCCACGTCGCCACGCAGCCGTTCGGATCGAGCAGGAAGATCGCATAATCGCGCACGCTCTCGACGAGCATCCGGAACAGCGGCTCGCTGTGCGCCGCGCGCAGGTGCTCGATCGGGAGGACATCACCGGCGACCTCGGACGTGCTGGTCTCGAGCTCCGCCGGCTGATCGTGCTGTGGTGTCACGCGTGGCGTGCTGGTCACGAATGCTCCCGTCTCCAGCATACCCAGCTTCACGCAGATCGGCAGTGCCAGATCGTGCTAGGAGAACCAGCACCGCCGAGTGCGCCATAGACACATGTGGCTATCGCGCACAGCAAAGATCTCGGTCACTGGTCATCCGTTCCCGTCAGGTCCGGATGCTTCGCAGCAGCGCGTGGAGCTTGTCCGACGCCACCGGCTTGACCAGGTGATGATCGAACCCGGCCTCGGCGGTGCGGCGCCGGTCGGTGTCGCGTCCCCAGCCCGTGAGCGCGACCATGATCGGCTGCTCCGCCAGCTGCATGGCCCGGATCGAGCGGCAGACCTCGAGGCCGTCCATGCCGGGCAGCCCGAGGTCGCACAGCACGACGTTGGGGGGAGCCGATTCGATCAGCGCGATGCCGGCCGAGCCGCTGCGCGCCACCGAGACGCGGTGGCCGATGCCGGCCAGGAGGTCGGCCAGCGTGTCGGCGACGTCGTCGTTGTCCTCGATGATGACGATGTCGAGCGCGTCGGGCGCGATCGGCCGCGCCCCGTTGCTGCGCTCCGGAGTCGCCTCGGCGACCGGCGCCAGCGTGGGCAGCGACAGGGTGAACGTCGAGCCGCGGCCCTCGCCTCCGCTGATCGCCTGCAGCGCCCCGCCGTGGAGCTCTGCCAGCCGGCGCGCGAGCGCGAGCCCGATGCCGAGACCCTGCTCGGCGCGCGTCCCGAACCGCTCGACCCGCGCGAACATGTCGAACACGCGCTCGATCTGGTCGGGCGGGATGCCGACGCCGGCGTCGACCACGCGGATCTTGGCCCGGCCGTCGTCCTGGGTGAGCTCGACGGAGATCCGGCCGTGCTCGGGGGTGAACTTGGCGGCGTTGTGGAGCAGGTTGCCGAGGATCTGGGCGACGCGGGTCGCATCGGCGTGGGCGTACATCGGGGTCGGCGCCTCGACCGACACCAGCTGGTGGCGGCGATCGAAGAACGGCCGCGCGCCGTCGATCGCGCTCTGCACGACCGCGGCGAGGTCGACGCGATCGCGCTTGAGCTCGAGGACGCCGCGGCTGATCCGCGAGATGTCGAGCAGGTCGTCGATCAGCCGCACCATGTGATCGAGCTGGCGGTTCATCGCGGCGGTTGGCGAGCTTCAGTATCTCGAGGCCATTGCAGAGCGGTGCGAGCGGGTTGCGCAGCTCGTGGGCGAGGATCGCAAGGAACTCGTCCTTCTGGTGCGCCGCCGCGCGCAGCGCCGCCTCGGACCTCTCGAGCTCGGCGGTGCGCTCGCTCACCCGCTCCTCGAGCCGATCGTTGAGCTCGGCGAGC
Source organism: Deltaproteobacteria bacterium (assembly GCA_005887925.1). Lineage (GTDB taxonomy): Bacteria > Myxococcota_A > Polyangia > Haliangiales > Haliangiaceae > JABFXX01. The sequence goes on from VBLP01000346.1 coordinate 8,654, forward strand.
GCGCGGGTCTTGCGGAACAGATCGGCGAACACCGAGACCTTGTGGCGCAGGATCTGCGGGTTGACCGGCTTGGTCAGGTAGTCGACCGCGCCCGCGCCATAGCCGGCGAGCACGTCGGTGTCGTCGACGAGGTACGCGGTCAGGAACAGGATCGGCACCTGGCGGAACTTCTTGGTGCCCTTGATGATCTGCGCGAGCTCGAAGCCGCTCATCCCCGGCATCTTGATGTCGAGCACGATCGCCGCGACGTCGTGCTCGAGCAGACCCCGGAGCGCGCCGTCGGCGTCCAAGGCGCGCAGCAGGCGGTAGCCGGGGTCGTCGAGGATCGCCTCGAGCGCGTCGAGGTTGCGGGGCTCGTCGTCGACGAGCAGGATGTCGATCACCTCGCTCATCGGTAGAGCCACACCCGCAGCAGCGACAGCAGCTGGTCGGTATTGACCGGCTTGGCGATGTAGTCCGACGCGCCGGCCTCGAGGCACTTCTCGCGGTCGCCCTTCATCGCCTTGGCCGTGAGCGCCAGGATCGGCAGGCTGCGCAGCTCGGGATCCTTGCGGATCTCACGCATGGTCTCGTAGCCGTCCATCTCGGGCATCATGATATCCATCAAAACGACGCCCAGATCAGGCGTTGTGTGAATCAGATCGATCGCCTGGCGGCCGTTGGTCGCCGACAGCACCTCCATGTCCTGGCTCTCCAGCACGGTGGTGAGTGCGAAGATGTTGCGCGCATCGTCGTCGACCACCAGCACCTTGCGGCCGCGCAGCGCCTCGGTCGAGCCGTGCAAGCGCTCGATCATGTGGCGCTTTTCGTCGGGGAGGTCGGCGATGACGCGGTGCAGGAACAGCGAGGTCTCGTCGAGCAGCCGCTCGGGCGACTGGACGTCCTTGAGCACGACGCTCTTGGCCACCGTGCGCAGCCGGGCCTCCTCTTCGGGCGTGAGCTCCTTGCCGGTGAACACGACGATCGGCACCTCGCGCAGCGCCGTCTCGGACTGCAGGATCTCGAGCAGCTCGAATCCGGTCATGTCGGGCAGCCGGAGATCGACGACGCAGCAGTCGAACTCGCGGTCGCGTAGCGCCTCGAGCGCGTCGGCGCCGGTCGCCACCGCGGAGATCTCGATATCGTCGTGGCCGAGCAGCGCGACGATGCTCTCGCGCTCGCGGTCGTTGTCCTCGATCACGAGCAGCCGCTTGGTGTGCGGCGCGACGTAGCTCTTGAGCCGGTCGAGCGCGGTCTCGAGCTCTCCGGTCGTCGCCGGCTTGACCAGGTAGCTGAGCGCGCCGTGCGACAGGCCGTGCTGGCGCTCCTCCTCGACCGACAGCATCTGCACCGGGATGTGGCGGGTGCGCGGATCGAGCTTGAGGTTGTTGAGCACCGTCCAGCCCAGCATGTCGGGCAGGAACACGTCGAGCGTGATCGCGGTCGGCACGTACTCGCGGGCGAGCGACAGCCCGAGCTGGCCGCGGTTGGCGACGATGCCCTTGAAGCCCTTGCCGCGGGCGATCCCGAGCAGGATGCGGGCATAGTGCGGATCGTCCTCGACGATCAGCAGCACCGAGTCGCCGGCGCGAATGTCCTCGCGGTCGTCGGCCACGGCCTCCTCGGTCCTGGCGACCGCGAGCACCGGCAGCTGCTGGCGCGCCTGGGCGGGCGCCTGCAGCACGGCCGCCGGCTGCGCCGGTCCGGTGTAGCTCTGCGGCAGGTACAAGGTGAACGTGCTGCCCTGGCCGGGCTTGCTGACCAGGCGGATCTCGCCGCCGAGCAGGGTCGCCAGCTCGCGGCTGATCGCGAGGCCCAGGCCGGTTCCGCCGTACTTGCGGCTGGTGCCGGCGTCCGCCTGCTGGAACGCCTCGAAGATCAGGCGCTGCTTCTCGGGCGCGATGCCGATGCCGGTATCGGCGACCATGAACGCGACCGCCGCGCCGGCCGGCGACAGCACCGGATGGTCCGACGACCACCCCGAGGTCACCTGGCGCACGCTGAGCGACACGAAGCCCTGGGCGGTGAACTTGAACGCGTTGGACAGGAGGTTCTTGAGGATCTGCTGCAGCCGCTTGGGGTCGCAGACGAACGACCGCGGCAGCGCCGGATCGATCTCGACGTTGAACGAGAGGTTCTTGTTCTCCGCGATGTGGTGGAACATGCGGTGCACCGTGTCGCGCAGCGAGTTGAACGTGATGTCCTCGGGCTCGACCGTGACCGTGCCCGACTCGATCTTCGACAGATCGAGGATGTCGTTGATCAGGGTCAGGAGGTCGGTGCCCGCCGAGTGGATGTTCCTGGCGAACTCGATCTGCCGGCCGGTCAGGTTGCCGCCGACGTTGTCGGCGAGCTGCTGGCCGAGGATCAGGATCGAGTTGAGCGGCGTGCGCAGCTCGTGCGACATGTTGGCGAGGAACTCGGACTTGTACTTCGAGGTCAGCGCCAGCTCGGCGGCCTTCTCCTCGAGCGCGCGCCGCGCCTGCTCGACCTCCTTGTTCTTGCGCTCGACCT
>VBLP01000348.1:0-3360 GCA_005887925.1 Deltaproteobacteria bacterium
GATCGGAACGGCGACGAGGCGAGCCCCCTCGGCTCGCAGGGACATGGCGCGCGTCGGGATCTCGAGGTCTGCCAGAATCGCGCCGCCTGGGTCGTAGACCCGCAGTCGCCGCTGCGCGTCAGAGCTGACGAGCCGACCATCGGGTAGGGATTCCACGATGTCGATGCCGCCCGGCGAGGCTGGGAGCGCGAGCCGCGCACCGTCGTCGCGCGTGACGAGCAGCGAGCCGTCGACTGCGCCGCTGATGATGTCTCGCCCCGTCCCGCCGAAGGCGACCGCGTTGACCGCTGCGCGGTGCGCGATCGTGCGTCGCAGCCGGCCGCCGGGGAGCTCGTAGACCTCTACCGTGTTACCGCGGGCGATCGCCGCGCGGTCCCCCGTACCGGACACCGCGGGGAACGCGGAGGTGAAGTCGCCCTCGACATGCGACACGCTCGGCAGCTCGATGATCAGCTGGTCGCGCGCCGTGTCCCACACGCGGGTCGCGCGGCCCCTGCAGCCGACGGCGATGAAGCGACGGTCTGGCTCGGGGCTCGTGACGATCCCGCAGTTGTCGCTCACCGGCGGCGAGCTCCAGCGATGGTACGGCGAGGTCACCTCCCAGACCCGGGCGGTGCCGTCCAGGGATGCGCCGACCACGCGGCGCGAGCTCGGGTCGAAGTGCGCGACCAGGACGTTTTGCGGGCCCTCGAGCATGGCGACCGGCATCCCCAGAGCGGCGTCCACGACGACAACGGACCCGTCGGCGCCGGCCGCGAGCACGAGCCTGGAGGTCCGGTCGAACTCGACCGCGAGGATCTTGCTGTGGCGGGGGTTGAGCTGGCTCTGCAGCTCTCCCGACCTTGCACGCCAGACCTGCTCTGCGCCGTCGCGACTCGCCGCGACGACGAGCTCGCCGTCGGGCGAGAACGCCACGGCGTCGACCGGCTCCCCGACGTCGCGCAGGTGCCGGATCCTCGTGCCGCTCGGGATCGCCCAGATCGCGGTGGCGCCGGTCGTGGCGCCCGTGACGAGGCGCGAGCCGGTCGGATCGAAGGCGAGGCGGTGGATGCGAGGTCCGCGGATCGCGGTGGCGGGCCTCCACGTCCGGGTGTCGAGCACGTGCACGTCGCTGCCGCCGGTAGTCGCGAGCCAGCGGCCGTCTGGACTGAACGCGAGGCCAGAGGATTCCAGGCCGTCGTTGCGGATCTCGGCGACCAGGGCGCCGGTGATCGCGTCCCAGACATGCGCGACGTCACCTTTGGCGTCGATCGCGGCGACGAGCTTACCGTCGGAGGACAGCGCGACGATGTAGTAGCGCAGCCTCGCGCCCTTGGCCCGCAGCTCGCGCACGAGCGCCCCGCGGCGCTGTACAGGGCCTGATACACCGTGTCGCCGTGGAACAGCGTGAACCTCCGCTGGTTGGTCCGCGCGTCCCAGACCTGTGCGGCCCTGTCGTCGGTCGTGACGATCTGTCGCCCATCCGGAGAGAACGCGGCCGACCACATGCGCCCGAACGTGCTCGTGAAGCGCGCCTGCTCGGCCAACCTGGGCTCCAGGGCACGAGCGAGCATGAACGCCGTACTCGGTGAGTGGTCGCCTCGCTGGTAGGCGCGACCGAGATGGAGCCACGCATCGGGCTCGTTGTGGAGCAACGCTGCGCGGCCTTGCTCGAGCTCGGCCTGCGTGATGGTCGCCGTCGCCACCGCCTGGGCCGAGCGAGTCTGGACCTGGGCCAGCTGGGCCTGCAGCGTCGCCTGCCGCGTCTGCATCGCTGCGCGGTACAGGAACCCGACGATCGCGACCGCTGCGGCGAGCGCGACGAGCGACCGTCGAACCCACCGCGTACGTCGGATTCGCCGCTGGCTCTCCGCGACGAACGAGCACTCCAGCTGGCTGAGCGTCTCCGGGGGAGTGCTGCGCAGGGCGTCCTCGAGTACGTCGGCTCCCCACCAGCTCGAGCGCGCTGCGGTAACGAGCCCGAGGGTACTTGTCGAGTGCGCACCGGATGGCCGGGTCGAGGTCCAGCGGGAAGCCGTCCCCGAGGCGCGGCACGGGCGCGCGCCGGTGCTGCTCGAAGTAGTCATCGGACCGGTCCGCGACGAACGGCAGGCGCCCGGTCAGGGTCTGGTACGCGACGACGCCCAGCGCGTAGATGTCGGCCTCCGGCCCGACGTCGTCGGCGCCGATCCACTGCTCGGGAGCCATGTAGGGGCGCGAGCCGAGGCACGCGCCCGGCAGCGTCAGCTGGCGCCAGCTCTCCGGGTGGCAGGCAACGGTCCGCCGATCGCGGCGCGGCCGGACCGCCAGGGGGTCGGCCTTCACATCGTCGCGGTCGGCAATCTCGGGACGGCGGTTGTCCTTGGCGATCCCGAAGTCGACGAGCTTGGGGAGCAGGCGGTCCCGGCACTCGACCACCATGATGTTCGACGGCTTCAGGTCGCGGTGCACGATCCCTCGCTCGTGCGCGGCGTCGACGACCTCGCAGACGCGCTCGAAGAACGGCACGAACTGCTCGAGTGGCATCGGCCCGTGCCGGTTCAACCAGGCGTCGAGCGAAACGCCCTCTATCCGTTCCATCGCGATCCACAGGAGACTTCCCTGGTCCTCGGCTCCGGAGGCGTAGATCTGCGCCGCGCAGGGGTGACGGAGCTGCGCCGCGAGCCTCGCCTCGCGCAGGAAGCGCTTGCGCGAGTCGTCGTCGCTCCGCTGCGCGTGCAGCACCTTGACCACCACGTCGCGCTCGAGCAGTGGCTGCTCGCCGCGGTACACCACTCCGTAGCCACCCTCGCCGATCTGCTCGCGCAGGATGTACTCGCCCAGCTTGCGCCCAGAGAGATCGCGATCTGCCATCAGCCTTGGCTCCTCCGCAGAGTGGTAGGCTAAGCCTGACTCACCCACTGGGAGGTTTTTTTTCTGTCGCATTTTGCAGCGCCAGCGTTAGGTGCATCTGGTGTCTCGCCCAGCACCGCAGAGGTCTTGTCCGGCCTGAACTGTTTTTGACGCCATGCCGGACAAGTCGCTCTCCATATAATCACTATTTAACGATATTAAATGTAAATATGTCACATTCAGTATCTGAACACCGTCCGGCTGAATCACAGATCGTGAACCATGCCGGACAGACTTGAACCACCGTCCAAAATCAGCACAGTAGGCCTGTGCCGAGGTCGACGAGCTCCCCAACTCGTGCGCGGTGCGCTCTCGTCGGTTTCAGGTCCGATGAAAAGGGAAAGTAGGATGCGTAGTACCGACGACGAGGACGCGAACCCGTCTGAAGATACACAAGATGTCGACACTCTTTCGAGGGTTGGAGATGCTATCGAAATAGGCACATTACCTCAAACAGAGACTACGGTCGACGGCTTGACTGCCTTTGAT
>VBLP01000348.1:3535-23523 GCA_005887925.1 Deltaproteobacteria bacterium
AAGTCCCGATGCGATTCGCCAGGCGAGATCGACGGATTGGATGGCGGACCGAGGTATCTGGGAGCGAGAAGAGCAGGAGTGGCTCGTCCGTAACGCGAGCGCCGACCCGACCATGTATGTGGTCAAGAGAGCCTTGCGTCCTGCCGAGAGGGAGTTGTCAGGCGCACGTGGTGTCCCCGCCGCTGATGATTCGAGCGCATCGTCTCAAACTGGTGACGACACTCTGTCCCCTCGGATCCAGAGGAGGCGATGGCGAAGATTCTGGAGAAGGTGGTAAGGCTCCCCAGGTTTCGGCCCATGGATGCTCCACCCGGCGCGCCGGGCGGAACTGCGCAGATACCTCCTGAACGCATGTCGTACTACTCTCAGTGGGTATAATTGCCGGCTGTGGGCACGGTCAGCATGTTACGACCAGAGCGGGGACACACCTACGCTCGCCAGCGATGGCCAAGAGTGTCGCTCATGCCGTTCGGTATCGCCTGGGCACCAGGATACGAGCGCTCCGCCACGCTCGCGACCTCACGCAGGAGATGGTCGCAGACCGTATCGGACGCTCGCAGAAGTACCTGAGCGAGCTTGAGCGCGGCGAGAGGTCGGCGAGCTGGGAGACCCTGGTGGCGATCGCGCACCAGGGCTTCGAGATCAAGCTCGCCTCGCTGATGTTCGGGATCGACGAGGACATCGGCGCCGAAGCACAGGACCTCAGCGATGTGCTCGCCGGCCGATCCAAGGAAGCTCGCCGTGACCTGCTGCGCGCGATGGAGCTGGTGCTGCGCGTGGCTGCGCGGGGGTAGGTAGGGTCGAATCCGGAGCTGCAGATCCCGGGCACGTGCCTTGTGGGTGGAACCAGATCAACGAATCAGAATAGATCCGCAGCGTTCTGCGACCGGCTTCGCGCGTCACGATGGGCCGAAAGGGCGGAGCACTGTCAGAGCCCCCGTATACTATGCTAATGTTCAGTACTCAAGGAACCCTGGCGACCGCGAACGAAAATGTCAGACTTTGCAACAGTTTATCCTTGCTGTCGCAGCCGTCGCCATCCCGGGAGGTGTGGATCCAACGAGTCGCTCCAGCGCCTTCGGTTCGCCGCCTCCGCGCTGGATAGGAACCGGGCGAATGGCGCTGCGATCAGCCCGCGGGTCATCTCATGAAGTGGCTTCGCGGGTTCGCACCAAAGCCTACCAAGCGGGCGGCACCCCGGCACGCCAACGCGGCCGAGTTCGTCGCGCGCGCCGCGAAGTCGATCAACATGCCACCGAAGGGCGTCGATCGTACTGCTCCGCTTCGGCATCAACTTGGTGCGCGGATACGAGCGCTCCGGGACGCTCGCGGGCTCACGCAGGAGATGATCGCAGACCGCATCGAGGTCACGCAGAAGTACGTGAGCCAGCTCGAGTGCGGCCAGAGGTCGCCGAGCTGGGAAACCTGGTGGCGATCGCTCACCATGGCCTCGAGATCAAGCTCGCCACGCTGATGTTCGGGATCGACGAGGATATCGAGGTCGAAGTGCAGGGCCTCAGCGACGTGTTCGCCGGCCGGTCGAAGGAAGTTCGCCGCGACCTGTTGCATGCCATCGAGCTGATGCTGCGCGCGGGGGCAGGATCGAAGTAGCGCGGCGAGTCACATCGACTTCGCAAAGAGCGGTTTGGTGAGCTGGAGCAACTTGTACCAGTCGTAGAGTGTGGATTTGGCGATGCCGAGGGCAATGGCACGCTCGCGCCAATCGAGCTCCTCCCAGTCGGGAATGCGCGCGATCGAGGTGAGGCGGTTAGCCGCCATGCGGACGTCTTCCCAGTTACCGCGCCATGCGTGCGAAAGGAGGCGTGCGCGGTTGGCCTCGGTGAGGTTCGCGAGACGAATCGGGGCATCGCCCTCCGAGAGCAGGCGGTCGAAGATGGCGGGCAGCTCGCGCGCCCGGGCGGCGATGGGGCGGATCCAGACGTGCTGCATCTGATCGACGTTCTGGGCGGGAAGCACCCGGCGAGAGACGGCGAGGCTGGGCGCGATGACGATGACGCGAACATGGTAGCTCGGCGAAAACAGCATCGAAGCGAAGGTGGGCTCGATCGGCGGGGTCCTGCTCGTGAGCGAGAGCACGAAGGTGGACCGGCTGGCGCGTTTGATGAGGCCGACCTGGGAAGGTCGCTCGGCGGGAATGTGACTACACTCGATGAGTGGACGATTGCGGAGGAGGGACATGGCGTGGATGGCGCGAGCGAGGCGCTCGTGTTCACAACCGGCCTCGCCGGTGAGGAGGAGATTCCCCAAGCCCTTTGCGGCTTCGATGACGAGCCTATCGGGCGACCATGGGGCGAAGTCAGTGCCGAGGAGCTCGACCAGGAGCGGCCGATGAATACGGATCTCATTGTTAAGAACGAGGAAGGTGACAGGAACAGCGGTGAATCGGTCGCCGGGCTGGAGATCGGCGACCTGGATCCTCCGACCGTCGTGGATGGTGCCGTGCGTGCTGTGCTGATCGTGGACGAGGAAACGACTGCCGCGACGCTCGAGGAGACAGTGGACAGCAGAGAGGCCGCGGCCGGGAACCGAGACCTCGCAGGAGCGCGAGCCGCCGAGACGAAAGCTCTTGATGTGGAGGGGTAGATCGTACTCTTGATCGGAATTGTACTCGCGCAAGGCGACGACGGCATCGTCGCCGTCGTACCAGGGCTCACATTGCGCTTCATCGAGGGGTGGGGTCCACGGGGGAGTACTCTGGGACGAGCTGTGATCCGTTTGCGCGTGGTCGGTCGGTGGGGTGGAGCTCGGACGCCTCGGCATCGCAGCGGGAACAACAGACGCCAGGTGCTCGGGAAGAGGCAAGAGTTGTCCGGGCAAATCGAAAGACATTGAATCAACCGGACGCCCACTGTCAGTTCTAACCACATCTTGGAATTCGTGGCCGTGAATAGGTCACAACATGGAGGGTCATGTCGTCCGGCCGAATCGCGAACCGCGAATCATGCCGGACGGGCTCGAACCGCCCTGCAAAATCAGCAGCGTAGGCCCGTGCTCCGAGGTGGATACGATCATTGAGCCCGTATGCGGATCGAAGCTCATCGGGAGTGCACCAGTGAGAGCTTTCGGCATTCGATGGGACGGGACCCGCTCACAGCGGGTACAGGTCAACGGTTTCGTGATTGGGCGACAGATAGAAACACCGTACTATATGACAGCATCGATGCGGCTACGCGATCGAAACTGCAGGCGCGGCGCTTCAGGTCGAGGCGAGGCCGAGGAGCTTGATCGCGTTCTGCTTCAGGATCAGCGGCCGGATGTCGGGCTTGATCACCTCGTAGAGCGGATAGGCGAGGCGATCGTTGGGNNNNGTACCCAGCGCGCGCCGTCGGCGCCGCGGTGCGCTGACGCTGGCAAACGGGATGGCGACGTCGGCGTGCTGGTGCGCGAGCTCGGCGATCTCCTCGTTGGTGACGTCGGATGGCTTGTCGGGGCCGAGGTCGACGGCGAACACGACGAAGGCCATGTTGAGGGTGCGGTAGTAGTTGGCCGCGCCGCGAACGTAAGGCTGGTCACCAAGCTTCGGGGCGAGGATTGCGCGTCCGGTCGCGATCGCTTAGCTTCCATGTTGAGCGGTCAGGTGCCTGGCGAGGAGGATCGATGCGGAGCACACGGGAACACGGCGCGCACGGCAACGAGACGACCGCCAGCGACGCGGATCGCCCGGCGACACCGGGCAAGCACACGCTGACCGAGACGATCCCGCCGGTGCAGCGCAAAGCCGAGTCGCTCGGCTACATCGCACAGTCGCTCCAGCGCAAAGCCGACGGCGAGGCCGGCAGTGAGGTGCTGGCCGCGGCGCAGCGAGGTGTGTCGGGTCCCGCGCAGGCGCTTCCGCACGGCGACCGCATCCGGGCGCTGTTCGGGCATCATGACGTCTCCGGTGTCCGTGCGCACGTCGGCGGGCCGGCGGCGGAGGCCAGCGACCACATCGGCGCATCGGCGTACGCCACCGGCTCGTCGGTGGCATTCCGCGAGACCCCCGATCTTCACACCGCCGCGCACGAAGCCGCGCACGTGGTGCAACAGCGCGGCGGCGTGCAGCTGCGCGGCGGCGTCGGCGAGGCGGGCGACGCCTACGAGCGCCACGCCGACGCGGTCGCCGATGCCGTCGTCGCCGGCAAGCCCGCCGAGGGCATCCTCGATCAGATGGCGGGCGGCTCGTCGCATTCGGCTGCCGTGCAGAGGAAGCCCGGCGATCCCGGCGACAAGACGCCGGCCCCCAAGCCCGTCGGTACCAACAAGAAGACCGATTTCGGCGAGTACTGGGTCGTGCCCGATGGCACCAAGCCCGCCGACGCCAAGGTCGGCCAGAAGGGCGAGGTGATCGAGCAGACCCGGTTCACTGCCGTCGAGGCCGTGTGGAACAAGGTCAAGGACGGCTCCGGGAAGCTGGTCATCACCGAGACCGACAAGGATGGCGGCGCCCATGCCGGGTTCAAGGCGACAACGCTGCCGCGCATCAGCATGCTGATGTCCAAGCCCAAGGGTCGCGAACTGATCACCGGCCTGGTCAACGGCGCGAAGAAGTGCACGATCCGGCCAGGCGTCGGCAAGGTGCACGGCGGCGCCAACACCGACGCCGTCGGCGGGCTGGGCGCCGGCGCACCCGGCGTGGTCACCGGCGGCAAGAAGGGCGCCGGCGCAGACTCGTTCGTGACCCTCGATACCAGCGTCGGCGACGCCGACATCAAGGTCCATGACGCTGCGGGCAACGACATCTCCGATCCGGTCTACATCTTCCTCGGTCACGAGCTCATCCACGCCCGCCACATCGCCGCTGGCGAAGTCGACATGGCCGCGCCGGCGGACGCGTCGTACGGCATCAAGGAAGAGGAGACGACGATCGCGGCCGGCGGTCTCAGCGAGAACGATCTGCGCGCCGAGCATGGCCTGACCAAGCGCAAGGACCACGGCGGCACGGACACGAGGCCATGAGCGATGCGTCGCGCCACGCAATCGTCGCGCTCACTCTGGTTGTGGCCGGCTGCAACTCGACGCCGGACGTATCGCACCCCGATACGTCGCCGATGCGAAAGGATCGCCTGATGGCGCCCGATATCCAGTGTTCCGCCAGGACCGCCGACGACGGACGGGTGGTCGTCCACTACGAGATCCGCAACGCAGGCACCGAGGCGATACATCTGATCGAAGGCAAGCGGCTTCCCTACCAGCTGACCGACGGGCCGACGCTCGTCCTCCTGCACGGAGTCAACCCGCCGGATCCTGACCGCCTCTACAACCTGATCGAGATCCCGCTGACCCGACCGCTGGCCCCCGGCGAGCACATCGCCGGCGAGCAGCTGCTCCCCACCGCGATGCTGCGCGACCACTACGGCGAGCAGCCAACACCCTCGACCCTGCGACACGGCCGCATCCAGGTTCGCTGCGACGTCGGCTGGGGCACCACGCCGATCACCGCCGCATCGCGTCGCACGATGTCGATCCAGCAGCTGCTCACCTGGCAGCAGATCGCCCGGTCCACCGCGTTCGAGGTCGTGCTGCCGTAGCCAGTGTCGTTCACCGCAGTGACTGCTCGCCCAGCAGGTGCATCCGAGCGGAACGCCCTCCGAGGTAGTTCGAGAGCCGCCTGCGCCGCCGTGCGGCTCATCGAACTTACCTCGTAGCGATCTTTCCGGGCCGACCAGGGCACGCCGGGCACGCCAGGTCCCGGCATGCTTCCGGTGCCTCAGGTACCGGAACACCGGAACACTGGAACACTTGGAACACTTGGAACACCTGGAACACCTGGAACACCTGGAACAATCAAGGCGAAGTAGGTGATTCGACTCGGGAACACGCAAAGACATCACACTCGCGACCAAGAGACTGTATCAAAACAAGGTGACAGTCTCAAACAAGCTGATCGATTGCGATACTCCGTGAATTGTCTAGATGCCCGGCGACAGATGCATTACACTGCCGTGGCACTCAGCAACAAGGAGATCTGTTATGAAGAGGCCAGTAAGGAAGCAACTACGCCTTCGTCGCGAGATCGTACGCCAGCTCGATCTGGCCACCGTTCGAGGCGGAGCTGAGACCTATCCGTACGACGAGACCGATGTTCGGGGGGGCTGCTGTCCACCGTTTTCGGGGAATTGCCCGGGAGCATAGGAGCTGCGGCGCCTTCAGGTGCCTCAGTTCTTGAGCTTGTAGCCGGTCTTGAAGACCCACCAGACGAAGGCGAGGCAGGCGGCGAGGAAGCCGAGGGTGGCGGCGAAGCTGACGGCGACGTCGACGTCGGAGGCGCCGTAGAAGCTCCAGCGCAGGCCGCTGATCAGGTAGACGACGGGGTTGAACAGCGTGACCTTGTGCCAGAACGGCGGCAGCTTGTCGATCGAGTAAAACGCGCCGCCGAGGAAGGTCAGCGGCGTCACGACCATGAGCGGGATGATCTGCAGCTGCTCGAAGCTGTTGGCCCACAGGCCGATGATGAAGCCGAACATGCTGAACGTCGCCGCGCTGAGCAGGATGAAGCCGACCATACAGACGGGGTGGACGATCTCGTAGGGCACGAACACGCGCGCGGTCACGAGGATCAGCGCGCACAGCAGGATCGACTTGGTGGCCGCGGCGCCGACGTAGCCGAGCACGACCTCGATGAACGAGACCGGGGCGGACAGCAGCTCGAAGATCGTGCCGGACCACTTGGGCAGGTAGATGCCGAACGACGCGTTGGCGATGCTCTCGCTGAGCAGCGATAGCATGACGAGGCCGGGGATGATGAAGGCTCCGTAGCGCACGCCGCCGACCTCGCCCATCCGCGAGCCGATCGCGGCGCCGAACACGACGAAGTAGAGCGAGGTGGACAGCACCGGTGACAGGATGCTCTGCATCAGCGTGCGGAAGGTGCGCGCCATCTCGAAGCGGTAGATCGCGCGGATCGCGGGGAGGTTCATGGCCGCGCCCTCACCAGGCTGACGAAGATGTCCTCGAGCGAGCTCTCGCTGGACCGGAGGTCCTTGAAGCCGATGCCGAGGTCATCGAGCTGGCGAAGCAGCGCGGCGATGCCGGTCTGCTCGCGCTGGACATCGAAGGTGTAGGTCAGGGCGTCGCGGTCCCTGGACAGCTCGAGGCGGTAGCCGGCGAGCGCGTCGGGGATGCGGTCGAGCGGGCTCTGCAGCTGCAGGGTCAGCTGCCGCTTGCCGAGCTTGCGCATCAGGGCGGCCTTGTCGTCGACGACGATCAGCTCGCCCTTGCTGATCACGCCGATCCGGTCGGCCATCTCCTCGGCTTCCTCGATGTAATGCGTGGTCAGGATGATGGTGACGCCGCCGGCGCGCAGCTCGCGGACCATCTGCCACATGTCGTGGCGGAGCTCGACGTCGACGCCGGCGGTCGGCTCGTCGAGGAACAGGATCTCGGGCTCGTGCGACAGCGCCTTGGCGATCAGCACGCGGCGCTTCATGCCGCCGGACAGGGTCATGATCTTCTCGTGGCGCTTGTCCCACAGCGACAGCGCGCGCAGGATCTTCTCGATGTGCGCGGGGCTCTTGGGCTTGCCGAACAGCCCGCGGCTGAAGCTGACGGTGGCCCACACGGTCTCGAATGCGTCGGTCGACAGCTCCTGGGGCACGAGGCCTATCCGGGCGCGCGCGGCGCGGTAGTCGCGGGCGATGTCGTGGCCGTCGGCGACGACGCTGCCCGCGCTGGGCGTGACGATGCCGCAGACGATGTTGATCAGCGTGGTCTTGCCGGCGCCGTTGGGGCCGAGCAGCGCGAAGATCTCGCCGCGGCGGATCGTCAGATCGATGCGCTTCAGCGCGTGAAATCCGCTGGCGTAGGTCTTGCTGAGTCCGGAGATCGTGACGATCGGAGCGCGTTCCGCGTGCGGATCAGGTGCTCCGGGGCTGGGGGCGGCTGACATTGCTCCCAACCTTGGTGGGCGGCGAGCAGATTGCAACCGCCGCGCGGCGAAATCTGGCGCTCAGCGCGCGGCGTGGAGCTCGCCGAGGGTGCCGGCGAACAGGTCGAGATCGACGGCGCCCTCGATGCCGGGCACGGCGCCGCGATCGGTGTGCTGCCAGAACGTCCAGCGGGTCCACGGCGAGGGCAGCGTCGGGCAGGGCTGGGTGTAGTGCGCGACCCACAGCGGCTGTGCGGCGAGCGCCTCGCCACCGCCGTTGCGCCAGAGATCGCCGCCGGTGTAGACGATCGGCTCGACGCTGAGGCCGGCGCGGACGCGGTCGACCCAGGCGCGGGCGCGCGCGGCGACGACGGTGGCGGGGAAGCCGCCGTCGACCTCGATGTCGATCACCGGCGGCAGGTCGTCGCGATCGCGGTTGCGCATCGCGCTGATCATGAGATCGGCCTGCGCGGTGATGCTCTGGTCGGGGCGAAAGAACAGGTAGGCGCCGCGCACCAGGCCGGCGCGCTTGGCCTCGGCCCAGTTGGTGGCGAACATGGGGTCGCGCACGGTCGCGCCGTCGGCGACGCGGATGAACGCGAAGCGGATGCCGGCGCGCCGGACGCGCGGCCAGTCGATCGTCTCCTGGTGATATGAGACATCGATGCCGGGCGTGGTCGGCGCGATCCGGCACTCGGCGTGCTCGGGCTTGCGGTGGGGGCGGGTTCGCACGACGAGCACGGCGGCGGCCGCGGCGGCGAGGCCGAGCGCGACACCGGCGACGACGAGGATCGTCTTGCGAAGCACCGGGCCGCAGTGTGCACCACGGCGACGAGCGGGACCAAGCAGCATGACGTGAATCGGCAGCCTCGACCGGGAACCGGACATGCCGCCCGACCGCGATGCGAGGATCGCAGCGGAGCGGCTGAGGATGCGACTTCCTGGATAACCCCGTGGCGAAGCCGGTTATTCGCCGTTCTTCATCTCGCTGCGCTTGAAGGTGAAGCGCGCGGTCGCGGGCTTGCCGCGGGCGAGCGTGACGGTGATCGACCGGGTGCCCAGCGCGGGGTGCCAGGCCTCGACCGTGTAGCGGCCGGGTGGCAGGCCGGTGAGCTCGAAGGCGCCGTCGTCGCCGGTGACCGCGAACGCGGTGTGGTCCTGCACGACGGCATAGGCGTGCATCCAGGGGTGGACGTCGCAGGCGATGTCGATCACGTCGCCGGCGCGCGGGCTGCCGTCGAGGCGGAGCTCGGGATCGCCGGGGGAGGCGGGCCGGTTCCACAGCTGCGTGTCGCCGATCGTGCCGTGCACGTTGTGAAACGTGCCGTCGCTGTTGCGGATCGCGAGCTTCTGGCCGACGACGATGCCGAGGACGTGCGGCGTGTAGCGGCAGTCCTTCTGATCGATCAGGGCCGGGGCCGGGACCGCGGGGGCGGCGGCGCGGAGCGAGCCGTTCTTGACCCGGACCAGCACGTCCCTGAGCCGGCCGGCGGTGACGACGACGTCGTCGGCGAGCTGCGGTGTCCTGGCGCAGTACGGATCGTCGCGCCGGACGGCGGGGCGATCGGGCGGCGCGCCGTCGGACATCACGGTGCCCTTGATCACGCCGGCGGGCTGGGCGCGCGCGGTGGCGGCGAGGGCGAGCAGCGCGGCGAGGACGGTGCGCACCATGAGTGGCAGACTATCGCACGCCGCGATCGCCGGCCGCGCAGCACCCGTGGTCGGCGAGTTTCGTTATCCTGATCGCGTGGCGCAGCCAGTCTCCCCCGGGGTCGCCCGCACCCCCGCGTGGGCCCGCACGCTCGAGGCGCTGCCGCCGGTGGTGCGCTGGCGGCTCGCCGAGGTGCTGGGGGCGCTGCCGACGGGGAACGCGTTCGACGGCCGTGTCCGCGAGCGCTTCGACCAGCTGATGGCGCTGGCCGAGCCGTGGCTCGGCGCCGAGCCGGCGCTGGCGGAGCTCGGCTACTGGATGATCGAGCCGCGCCACGCCGAGGAGCTGCGCCGCCAGGGCTGCCGCTGGCTGGCGCGGTTTCCGTCGGCGGAGACCGCGCGGCGGGTCGCGGCGATCGCGGTCGATGCGGCGACGCCGCGGCCGGTGCGCGAGGAGGCGATCCGCACGCTCGGCGATCGCGAGCTGCGCGCGCGTCATCCGGCGACGGTGTGGCCGGCCGAGGCGGTGCAGCTCGCCGACGACGCGCTGGTCCGGATCGCGACGGCGGAGGCGGCGACGGGGCGGATCGCGAGCGAGGCGCTGCCGCAGGCGCTGCGCCACGTCGCGAGCGACGGGATCGCGGCGGTGTTCGCGCGCGCACCCGCGCTATGGGCCGAGGCGCTGGAGTGCTTCGCGTCGCCGCCGCTGGCGCGCGTGCTCGCGGTCTCGATCGACGACATCCCGCCGCAGCACCGGCTGCGCGTCCTGCGGCTGGTCGCGGCGACGCTCGGCGACGAGGCGGTGCCGGTCCTGGTCGCGCGGCTGGCGCGCATGGCGAGCGCCGAGCAGCTCGAGATCCTGCTGCTGGCGATCGCGTTCGGCGGCGAGGCCCACCTGGGTCGGCTCGAGGACGCGCTGCGGGGCGGGCGGGACGCCGACGCGCTGCGCGGGCGCGCGCGGTGGCACCTGCAGCACCGCGGGGTGGTGCCGACGGTGCGCGGGCTGCGCGTGGCGCGGACGACCGCGGCGATCCCGGCGGCGGAGCGCGCCGGCCGCTTCGCACAGGCGGCCGATGACCTCGGCGCGCTCACCCACTACGAGCGCCACCTGGAACCCTATCTCTATACCCTGTGGGGATGGATGACGCGCGGCGCGGGCGATCCGGCGCGGGCGCGCGAGCTGGTCTGTGCGTACCCCGCGGCGCAGCCGCTGGTCGGCGAGCTCTACCTCGAGGACCTGGCGCGGCGCGGGCGGGTCCGGGCGCTGGTGGCGGCGGCGCACGCGCTCGGCGCCCAGGACCACGGCGCGCTGCAGCTCGCGATCTGGGGCCGGCCGATCGCGGCGCTCGCGATGGCGGCCGCGGCGCGCCACCACACACCGGAGCTGGCGTGTGCGCGGGCGCTGGCGTGCTATCGCGCCGGCCGCTCGGATCTCACCGATCGCGTCCTCGCCGAGGACCTGCCGCCGCCGGCGATCGCCGGCGACGACGCGGCGTCGTTCCCCGGACCCGACGAGCAGTGGCGGATCCGCAGCGGCGCGGCCGGCCCCGCGCTCGCCGCGCTCGCCGCCGGACGCGACGCGATCGTCGCGCTCGCCCAGCCGGCGCCGCACGATGCCGAGCCGGACGCCGCGTCGTTCGAGCCGGTCCTGGCGGTCGAGCGCCGGCTGCGGCGCGGGCTCGCCCGCGCGACGGTGTATCTCGCGGGCGAGCTCAAGCCGGCGCGGCGCGACAGGCTCGTCGCGGCGATCGCGGCGGCCGGGGCGCGGCTCGTCGTCGGGCCGGTGCCGGGCACCGACTACTACGTCGCGGGCGACGCGCCGGCGCAGGCGATCGCCGAGCTCGAGCGCCGGGGCGTGCGGCGGCTGCGCGGTCTCGAGGAGGCCTGACCCGTGCCCGCGCTGCGCAAGCCCCATCGCGTCGCGGTCCTGGTCCCCGAGCTCGGCCTCGAGGGCAGCGATGCGCCGTACGTCGCCGAGGCGGGCCTCCTGCTCTGGGTGGCGTGCCTCGAGGTCTGCCAGCGCCATCCCGAGCTCGCGGTGCACGACGCCGAGTCGACGCCGCTGGTCGCCCAGGACGGCCACTTCACGCCGATCCACGCGCGGCCGGGCGCGGCGCCGGGCGATGCGTTCCATCGCCCGACCCGGCGCGACGAGCTGATCTGGCTCGAGCTCGCGCTGCCGCGCCAGGGCGCGGTCCGGCTGCACGCGCTGGCGCGCGATGGCAAGCACGAGACCTTCGACGTGCTCGGCCGCAACCCCGGCGAGCAGATCCACCAGGCGCTCGAGCGCTGGCTCGCCGCGCGCGGTCTGGGCGCGCTGCCCCGCCGGTTCGAGGCGGCCGAGGCCGGCGACATCCTCGCCGCGGTCCGCGTGCTCGCGCCGGTGCTCGCCGAGCAAGCGCGCGGGTTCGTCCAGCGCGAGGCCGGCGGCGCGGTGATCGCCGACGCCGCGGCCGACGATCGCACCGAGCTGCGCGGCGTCGCGCTGTCCGAGCTCGACCTCGGCGACGCCGGATCGCCGGCCGACGGCCTGCGCGGCGAGGCGGCGCGCCGCCGGATCGCCCGTGCGCTCGCCGGCCGATTGCCCGCGGCGCTCAAGGCGCCCGCGCTGCGGCTGATCGCGCTGGCGCTGTGCGAGGACCTCGGCGATCTGATCCTCGCGGTCGACCCGGAGCAGCCGCAGGCGCTGTTCGCGCGGTTTCGCGCGGCGCCTCCGCCGGGCCGCGACCCCGCGCTGCTGCGCCGGATCATCGCCGCCGCGCCGTGCTGGGCGCTGCCGTACAGCGAGCTGGCGGCGGATGCCGGCGACGGGGCGGGGCCCGCGGCGCGCGACGGCGCCCCGACCGCGCTCGAGCGGCTCGCCGGCGCGGGGATCGCCGCGCTGTGCCGGCCGGGCCAGCTCGACGTGCTGCAGACCGCGGCGAGCCGGCTCGCCGAGGCCGGCGACGTCGACGAGGGCATCCGGCTGCTCGAGCGCGCGGTGGCGCTGCACCCCGAGTCGCCCGAGGCCCACCTGGCGCTGGTCGGCCTGCATCGCCGGACCGGTCGGCTCGGCGCGTGGCTGGCGCAGGCGCAGGCGAGCGCCGCGCTGCACGGCTGTCCGCTCGATCCCGCGCTGCCGTGCTACCCGGACCAGATCCAGATCGACCTCCTGGTCGCCGACGCGCTGTTCCACGTCGGCCGGCTCGACGAGGCGATCGCGCTGCGCGCCGCCCGCCTCGAGGGCCGCGCCGCGACCTGGCCGCGCCACGCCCGCATCCTCGCCAACTGGCGCGGCGATCCGCGGCTGCTCGCGCGCTGCCATGCCCGCGAGGCGCATCTGCGCGGCGATCCGGGCCGCGCGCTCGAGGGCTACGGCCGGAGCGAGCCCGCCGCCGGCATCGATGTCGCGTTCCTGCTCGACGCGCTGGTCGCGGTCGGCCGCGACGACGAGGTCGCGCTCGCGTGGTCCCAGCTCGGGCTCGGCAAGCAGCTCGCCGAGCCGGTCGCGCGGCTCGCCGCGGCGCGCTGCCTGCTCGTCGCCGGGGAGTGGCGGCGCGGGGTCGAGGAGCTGTGGCGGGTCGAGCTGACGCAGCCGGGGCGCGATGTCGAGGCCGCGGTGGCGCGCGCGGGCCTGCTGCTGTCGAGCGCGCCGCTCGACGTCCTCGAGGCCGCGCTCGGCGAGCGCGTCGCGATCGGCGCCGCCGCGCTGGCCCGCCGCATGGCACGCGACGTCGCCGACTTCGTGCCCGGTGCCGCGAAGAGCTCCATCGTCCTGCGCGCGCTCGGCAAGACCACGGCGGTCGAGTTCGATCCGGCGTGGCTCGGCGGATTTACCGCCGACACCCGCAGCCGCCGCGCGATCGACGCCCTGTTCGCCGAGCACGCGACCGGCCGCACGAGCTCGCCGGCGATCGCGCCGGCGCCGCCGGGCGAGCCGCGCGAGTCGCTGGTCCGCGGCGCGTCCCTGGTCAACCGCTGGCTCGAGGCGGTGTACAGCGAGGCCAGCGACGACGAGCCAGCCGGCATCGTCCAGGCCGCGGCCTACGTCGCCGGCCAGGCGCTCGCGCGCTACCTCGCCGCGACCACCGCCACACCGCACCCGCTCGCGGGCGGGCTGCGCACGGTCGCGGCCGAGGCGCTGGCGCTGATGGCTCGCCATCGCCGCGGGCTCGCCGATCGCGACGTCCGCGCGCTGCTCGGCGCGCTCGATCCGCTGCTCCGCCGGGTCGATCGCTGGCTCGGCAGCCAGTGGCTGGCCGCGGTGGAGCGCAGCTGCGCGATCGACGAGCGCGCCGGCGGCGACGTCGCCCGGTTCGCGCGCGAGCACGCCACCGTCGCGGCCCGCATCCTCGGCCCCGAGGAGACCGCGGTGCTCGCCGCCTCCGTCGCGCAGCTCTCCGGCGAGCGCCCCGAGGGCTGGGCGGCGGCCGCAGCGGCGCAGGCCGGCCGGCTCGCGACGCACACCGGGCTCGCCGGCGTCGACGAGTGGGCCGGCGCCGTCGCGGCGCAGCTCGCCGCGCGCGAGCTCGAGACCGAGGACGCGATCGACCTGCTCCACACCGCGTGCTACCTGGCCGAGGGCCGGAGCGCGGTGCCGTGCGTCCACGCCGCGCGCGTGCTGATCGCGGCCGGCCGCGCGCCCGCCGCCGTGGCCGTGCTGAGCGCCGGGCTCGGTGCCGCCGGCGCCGGCTGGCGCGCCGCGCAGATCGCCGCGCTCGGCGATGCGTGGAGCGCGCAGATCGACCTCCCCCTCGACGGTGGCCGCGCCGCGGCGCAGCTGTTCGAGGCGCTGCAGGCCGGCGACGCGGCGCGCGCCGAGAAGCTCGGCCGGCTCGCGGTCGCGCTCGATCCGGACAGCACCGAGGTCCACCGCAACCTCGGCATCGCGCTCGTCCAGCTGGGCAAGCTCCCCGATGCGCTGCACCACCTGACCCGCAGCGCGCCCGATCAGGCGACGCAGATCCTGTGCGGGCTGCTCTACCAGGGCGGCAAGGTCGGCGATGCGATGGCGGCGCTCGACTACGCGAGCCGGTGGTACACGCGCGCCGATCAGTGGCTGACCTACGGCGGCATCGCCTATGCCGCGCTGGACAACCCGCGCGCCGCGTTTGCCTACGCGGCCGCCCAGCGGCTCGATCCCGCCGCGTGGGACGCCAGCCAGCTCAACGCCTACGCCAGCGTGCTCGGCGAGATCGGCGATCACGCCGCCTGCCAGGCGATCGCGAACCAGCTGCTGCAGATCGCCGGCGACGACCTGACCTGGAAGACCAACGCCTGGGCCCACCTCGCGAACGCCTGCTGCGGCCAGGGCAAGTTCGACGAGGCCATCGAGCTCGCCGAGCGCGCCGTCGCCCGCAACCCGCTGCCCGAGAACGCCGCCGGGTTCGCCGCGATCCTCGAGCGCGCCCGGTCGCGGACGGCGATCGCGCCGCAGGCCGTCCCCGATCCCGGCGTGCCGCGCGCGCCGGTGTTCGCCCTGCTCGAGGCCGGTGACTTCGCCGGCGCCGCCGCGCTGCTCGGCGATCCGAGCTGGCGGGTGCGGCGCGCCGCGCTCGCCGCCACGCGGTTCCGTCGCGCGTCGGACAACCACGTCGAGGTCGCCCCGGCCGCGCGGGCCGCGGCGGCCGCCGTGCTCGGCGACACCGCCGGGCTGACCGATCGCGACGCGAACGCCGCGCGCGAGCTCGCGCTCGCGATCCGCGAGCAGGCGTACTTCGCCCGCGATCCGGCGTCGCAGCTCGGCGACCGGATGACCCGCGATGCGTTCCACCGCGAGCTCGGCGCGCGCGGCGGGGTCGCGCTCGCCGGCGAGCCGCCCGCCCCGTTCACCGATCGCGTCGCGGTGCCCGACGGCCGGCTGTCGCGGGTCAGCGATTACGTCGCGCTGATCCGCGACCTCGCGGTGCTCACGCCGCGCGAGGCGCTCGCCGAGTTCGATCTCGACGAGGCCGGCTACCTCGACGTCGCCACCGGGTGGGGCGCCGCGCTCGACGCCGATCCGACGCTGGCCGCCAGCATCGCCGCCGGCCTCGCCCGGCGCTGACCGCGCCGCGCACCGCACGTGGCACCGCCGGGGGCGGCTGCGTACGCGTGCGCGCGCCGGCATGGCAGTGGATATCGATCCCGGCCACGACTGCTGACACGGAGGCAGGCGCTGGTGCCGTCGAGCAGAGCAGCTCGGGTGTCGGCGCTGGCCCTCAGTCTGCCGCCTTCAGGGCGCACACATGCTTTTGCGTGTGACTGCAATAAGCCTGCAAGTTGAGCTTTCGCCACCCGCGCACGACAACGTGCAAACTCGATCAGACGCCGCCGGCCCCGCGACGTTCGCCAACCTCGCGACGTCGCGGCGTGACGCAATGAAATAGCAACGGCATACCGACTGCAATTGACTCTGTTCGCCGTCGAACATCTCGACGAGCCAACCAGAGTCAACCAGGAGATTGCCAATGATGACGCTCGAGACCATTTCTTGTCGGGATCTGCATGTGGTGTGCGGCGGCCAGAACCCGCCTGCCCAGAACCCGCCGCAGCGGATCGACGGCCGCGATGTCGCCGAGGCCACCGGCGCCGCGGTCAAGGCCACGCTGAACCCGCTCTCGCTGCTCGGCAACGTGCCCGACGCGGTCAACCGCGTCACCCGCACCGACCGCGTCGGCAACAACATCGGCGACCGCCTGCTCGACGGCTTCACCGGGCTGTTCGGGATCGATCCGCTCCGGCCGCGGCGCTAGTAGCTGCGTTCTCGCGGCGACGCTCTGTCACCTGGCGTGTACACGCGCGGCTTGCGTTCGCGCGCCAGATCATCGATTCGCCTCGGTGCATCGACGGGCACGAGCTGTGCAATCAGTTTTGCAGTCGCGCAGAGAAGAGATCCCGGCTCGCTCTCGCGACAGAGGACGCGGCCGGGCCTGGGTGAGCTCCCCACGGCCCGGCGCGCCCTCGTCTCGGCTTTGCTCGTCCGTCACCGACGGTGGTCACTTGGCGGTGATCGGCCACACGTGCCAGTCGACCCCACCCAGAACGTCGTGAACCACGATCGCGAGCGATCCGGACTGCGGATCCGTGGGCTCGACGCGCAGGTGCGCCTTCGCGAGGTCGAAGTCGTGCATCGTGCCGCACGAGGTCAGCCAGTTGATGTTGTAGCTGTCATCGAAGTCGACGGAGAGTGGAATGTCGACACCGACCGCCACGGACAGCTGCGACGCCGCAAGCCCGTCCATGCCGTCGATCGTGACCGGATCGATCACGGGGTTTTCGGCGTGCTCGCCCAGCCACACGATCTTGAGCCCGACGAGTCTGGTCTCGGCAAACCGAACGCGAAGTCGCAGCGGGACAGGTGCACCCGGGGCTAACCCGAGCTCTCTGCGCGCGGGGTCGAGCTGATCGTCCCCGGGCGCAGTCACGGTCCAGCGCGTTGACCGCCGGCCCAGAACTCCCGCGAGCCTCGTGGGCGAAACCACTTCCGCCGTGTCCGGGTCGACCACGGTCGGCGGCTGAGCCTTGCGCCCGATGAGCGCATCGACCTCGGCGACCTCGCCCGACGCGATCCGGGGGGGCGTGATGCGAACCGCCATGACTCGATCGTGGTCGAGCTGCCACGGCGGATCGACGTCCTGGCCGCAGCCGGCCACCACCACGGCGATGACCACACGGCGGTTCATAGCACCGCTCGCAGCCCGACCGACGGGATCAACGGCAGCGACTCGAACGCGCTGCGCTGCGAATAGTCGTAGCTGTAGAAATACGTCACGACGCTGCGGTCGAGATAGACGTTCTGGACGTCGAGGTACGCCAGCATCGCGGTCGAACCCCACTTCCACGCATAGTCCACGCGGAGATCGAGCTCATGGTGGATCGGCGCCCGCGCGGAGTTCACCTCGCCGGAGATCGGAATGTGAAGATTGCGATCGCTGTCGAACTCCGCGCCCACGACCGGCGTGTACGGCAGTCCCGAGTACAGCTGGAACCGTGCCCCGAGCTGCCAGTGGTCTCGCTTCCAGCTCGCCGCGACGTTCAGGCTGTGCGGCTGATCGTAGTCGAACAGTCGCACAGCGCCACCCGGTTGGTCCACGCGTACCGAGTTCGAGTACGAGTAGCCGAACCACCCGAACCACGTACCACCGTGGATCATCGCGAGGAGCTCGGCACCTTTGCTCGTACCTCGGCCGTTGTTGCCGAGGGTACCGTCGACATTGTGGGTGATGAGCGCGCTGCGGTCGGTGTAGTACAGCGATCCCTGGAGACGCACGCCCAGGATCGGCGTGTACTCGAGCCCCATCGTCGCCTGCTGGGAGCGCTCCGATTTCACGTCCTTCTCGAGAAACTCCGACTGGAACTCCGGCGGACGTCGATACATGCCCGCGGCGAAGCGCGAGGACAGCGTATCGGTCAGCTTGACCTTGATCTCGCCGCGCGGCTGGATCGCGACCTCGCGTGGACGTCCGAACACGTCGGCTCGGACGCCGGTCGTGATCCGGATCCGCGGGTCGAAGGTCGCGGCGATGGAGGTCCAGGCGGCGAAGTCGGGAAACCACACCGAGCCGGTGAAGTGACTGGCGGTATCCCGCGGATCGTACGGCGGAAACGGTTCGCCCTCGCGGCGCTCGAGCGGCAGCGCGAGATCGACCGACGAGTAACCGATCTGGGCTTCGGTGCCCGAGCTCCACACGACATCCTTGAGACCGGCCGCCTCCTTCATCGAGCGGGTCAGGAGAACCCGCGGCGTGACCAGCGGCGTCCGCACGTCGAGTTTCTGGTAGAGCCCGACCTCGGCTCGGAGCTCGGAGAGCATCCCGGATAGCGCGAGCGTGGCTTGCCAGTCACCCTCGTGGTACTTCGCAGCGGCGGTCAGCCGGATGAACCGAGTGCGGCTGAACAACCGCTTGGACCCCGCGTCCTCGTCCTTGGTCGTGAACAGCTCGAAGATGTCGTCGGTCCCGACGCTCGACAGCGACAGGTTCCACGCCGAGCTCAGCTCGTGATCGATGCGGAGCTGTTCGTCCCAGTACTGCGGTACCGTGGTGAGCGACAGGTCGACGCTATCGGGAATCACCAGGGGAAGCACGAAGTCGATGACCGAGCGGCGCAGCGCGAACATGTACCGCGTGTGCTTGCCCAGCGGCCCTTGCGCGAGCAGGCCACCATCGATCAGCGACAGCTCGGCCTGCGCGCTGCGGGTCTCGTCCGCCCCCGGGCGGGTCGTCAGCAGCACGATTCCCGACGACGACCGGCCATAACTGACATCGAATCCACCCGGGATGAACGTCAGCGACTGGACCGACTCCGCGGGTACGACCGCGCGGATCCCGAGGGGGTGAAACAGCAGTGGAATCTCGAAGTCGTCGATCAGGACCTTGGAGTCCTGCGGCGACGAGCCGCGAATCACCACGCCCGAGTACCCCAGCGGGATCTGGACGTTCACGACACCGGGCATCGCGTTCAGCGTGCGCACGACATCGCCGCCGGTCCCCGGAAGACGCTGGAGCTCCTCGCGCTCGAGGTGTGTGGTTCCCAGTGCCGCCGTCGGAGCCTCGCCTCCGACCTCGATCTTCTCGTTGGCGAGGTCGAACAGCACGACATCGGGGAGCTCGGGGCCGGTCACGTTTGCGAGCCCGGCGCCCTGGCGGTCCGAGGTGACGACGAGCGTCGCGCCGAGCGGCGCTTCGATCTTGAATCGGCCATCGCGGTCGGTCGTGACCCGATCGGCAACATTCTCGACCGCTACCGAGGCGCCGCGGATCGGCGAGCCGAGGCGGTCGATCACGCGGCCGGTGACCGTGATGGTCCGGGGTGCCGGCGCGGGTGGCGAAGCCGGGTCGGGTGGTGCCGCCGGCTGCGCGATCACCGCTCCACCCGAGAACGTCCATGCGGAAGCGAGCGCAACCAGCGCGCGACCAGCCCAGTGCATGTTTTCGCCAAGCCTACCCCACCCGCTTGGCCATGCAAGATCAACCGCTTGCACGAGCAACGCCGGTGATGGCAGCGGCACAATCGGATCCGCCGTCGAGTTGTGTTGTGGATCCGGAGCTGTAACAACGGCGTCTCGAGGGGGCGCAGATGACCGATACGCTTCTGCACACGCTGCTCGCCCTGCTCGTCGCTATCGTCGCCGCGCGGCTCGTCGGGTTGCTGTTCCGCGCGCTGAATCAGCCGCCGGTGATCGGCGAGATCGTGGCGGGCATCAGAAGTTTGGCGGCAGTACGCTCGTGGCTCGGGCGAGCGGCCTTGGCTGGCGCGAGTCGATGGCGCTGGGTGTACTCATGAACACGCGCGGGCTCATGGAGCTCGTCGTCCTGAACATCGGCCTCGACCTGAAACTCGTTTCGCCGACACTGTTCGCGATGTTCGTGACCATGGCCCTCGTGACGACGCTCGCCACGACGCCGATCCTCCACCTCCTCCGGCTCGAGGCGCCGCGGTGCCAGGAGCCGGCTCCGGCTGGCTCCAGAAATCGAAGAAGTTGAACCAGTTCAACGGCGCCGATCTCGCGTAG
>VBLP01000349.1 GCA_005887925.1 Deltaproteobacteria bacterium
CAGGCTCGAGATCATCGCGTTGACGGCGACCGACTTGCCGGAGCCGGTGGTGCCGGCGACGAGCAGGTGCGGCATGCGCGCGAGGTCGACCACGGTCGGGCCGCCCTCGATGTCCTTGCCGAGCGCGAGCGGCAGCCGGGCGCGGCCCTTGACGAACACGTCGTCGGCGAGGATCTCCTTGAGGAACACCTTCTCGCGGGTCTTGTTGGGGACCTCGATGCCGACGGCGGCCTTGCCGGGGATCGGCGCGACGATGCGGACGCGCAGCGCCTCGAGGGCGAGCGCGAGGTCGTCGGTCAGGTTGACGATCTTGTTGACCCGCGTGCCCGGCGCCGGCGCGAACTCGTACATCGTGACCACCGGGCCGGGGCGGATCGCGACGACGTCGCCCTTGACGCCGTAGTTCTCGAGGGTCTGGGTCAGCTTGGCCGACAGCTCGAGCATCGCGGTCTTGTCGAGGTGGTTGGCGGTCGACGCGTCGTAGTTGAGCAGCTGGATCGACGGCAGCTGGTAGTCGCCCTCGCCGAGCTTGATGAAGCTCTGGCGCTCGGCCTCGGCGGCCTTCTCCTTGGCGGCCATGGTCGCTCGATCGGCGTTCTTGAACCGCGGCTCGACGATCACGGGGCCGGCGGGCGCGCCGCCATCGCCGTGCGGTGTCGCCTGCGGACCGGGCTCGCCATGTCCGGTCAGCGGCGGCGCGGCCTCGAGCGTGGCCGGCTCGTCGGTGGCCGGCGGTGCCTGGGTGCCGCTGGCGAACCGCGTGCGCCGGGCGCGCGGCGCCGGGGCGGCTTCTGCAGCGGCCGGCGCCGGTGGGACGACCTCGAGAGCCGGTGCCGCCGGCGCGGGGTCGGGATGCTCGGTCCGCGCCGTGGCGTCGTCGCCGACGGCGAGCACGCCGGTCTGGACCGCGGCGCGCCGCGACTTCTTCGCGCGGCCGATGATCACCGGCTCGCCGGAGGTCTCGTCATCGCCGACCTCGAGCACGTCGCGGTCGTCGACCTCGAGCGCGTCGTCGTCGTCGGGGTCGCGCGCCGGGAACATCGCGCCGAGCACCTCGGCCCAGAACCGCACGACCGCGCGCGCCGCCGCGATCAGCATGCCGCCGGCGAACCAGACGGCGCCGCCGACGATGTGCAGCACGTCGCGCATGCGCAGCGGCGTGGCGACCACGGCCGCGACCACCAGCCCGACCAGCCCGAGCAGCGCCGTGCCGGCGGTTCCGACCACCGCACGCAGGATCTCGCCCAGGTGCTCGCCGAGCGCGCCGCCCGGCCCGTAGCCCGCGACGCGATAGCCGCCGACCGCGAGCTGCGCGAGGACCGCGAGCGAGGTCACGCCGAGCAGCGCGCCGATCACCACCAGCGCCGGCATGACCGGCTCGCGCTCGATCAGCGTGCGAACCGCCGCGACGATCGCGAGCGCGATCAGGAAGTAGCCACACACGCCGGCGATGCCGTAGAACAGGCCCGCCGCCTGTCGCCCGAACGGCCCCATGACGAGTCGATCCGCCTGCAGCGAGATCGCCGCGACCAGGAGAAAGATCGCGGCGCCCAGGCCCACCACGCCGAGCACCTCGCGGCGCCGGCCGGTCGAGCCCTCGCGAGGGCTCACGGAGGTGTCACGAATCCTTCGATTTTTAGACATGGCGACTCCCCGAACCGACCTATCCTACATCGCCTGACATCACCGCCCAAGTTTTTCAGCGCCTCTACCCGGCCCGGCCCGCCGGCGGGACCACGCTCAGGCTCCCGGTGCGTCGGGTAGCACCGCCCGGTGCGCCACCGTGGCGAGGCCGTCAGTCGGCGGCCGGGGCGACCGCGGGCCGGATCGGCGCCTTGCCGCGCAGCCGGAACAGGCACTCGCGGGCCCGCGTGACGTCGGTCGCGGCCTGCTCGTCGCCCTGCACGGCGGGCATCGGCCGCGGCTCGAGCTCGTCGATCGCGACCCCGACGCTGTCGACGCAGGTGATCGTGCGGCACGCACAGGCCCGGCCGTGCAGCTCTGCGGCGATCGTGCGCCAGCTGTCGAGGTCGAACCGCAGCGACGAGGCGAGCGGCGGATCGCCGGGCTGATCGGGATCGGGGTCGTAGGCCCACGGCGGATCGTCGAGCCGGGGCGGGCAGCGCCGCCCGGTGGTCTCGCAGACCTCGAGCGTGGCGATGAAGCGGCGGCGGACCGCGAGGTCGGCGATCGCGATCCGGAGCTGATCGTCCAGGACGGGGCCGGCGTCGGACCGGGCCTCGAGCTCGGCCACCCGCCGCTCGAGGGTCGCCTCGGCGCCGCGCTCGGCGATCAGCGCCCGGTCGAGCTCGGCCTTGCCGTAGCTCGGCTTGTCGCTGTCTTCGTCCGCGAGGATCGAGTGAGATGCCTCCCCCGGCTCGGCCGGCGGCCGGTGTGCGACGGATGCGCCGGAGCAGCCCAGCGACGCCAGACAGGCCGCGATGCAGGCAGCGCAAGTCGTGCTACGACCAGTCAAGTCCAGCACTTCTCCGCATGAATCGTCCGGCCGTGCCATACGTCGATCTCTCAGGTGCCGCTTGGCACCCGCTCGGAGCTTCGCCATGTCCCTGCTAGCCATCATAGCTCGAACCGCCCTGGGGCTCGTCGCCTCGATCATGGTCACCTCGGACGCCGCCGCGGCGCCGGCCGCCGCACCCACCCCGGCGACCCCCACAGCCCCGGTGCATCGCATCGCACCGAGCGCGCCCCTGCTCGCCGCCCCCGCGGCGCCGAGCACGGCCACCGAGGTCGTCGATCACGTGCAGCATTTCTACGCCGGCATCAAGCAGGTGACCGCGCTGTTCCGCCAGTCGGTCACCAACGACATGTTCGGCAGCACCAAGACCAGCGACGGCACGGTGTGGATCATGAAGCCGGGCAAGATGCGCTGGGACTACGTCGAGAAGAAGAAGGTCGGCAACGACACCAAGGTCGAGGTCAAGAAGAGCTTCATCTCGAACGGCCGCTACCTCTACGTCGTCGAGCACGACAACAAGCAGGTCCTCAAGAAGAACCTCGAGCGCGACCTGATGCCGGTCGCGGTGTCGTTCCTGTACGGCAAGGGCGACCTCAAGGCCGAGTTCAACGCCGAGCTCGACAGGTCCGGCAAGTACGGCGAGAAGGGCGATATCGTGCTGCGGCTCACGCCCAAGCAGCCGTCGGCGCAGTACAAGAACCTCTACCTCGTGGTGTCGCCCAAGGACTTCCACGTCTCGCAGTCGGTGATCGTCGACGCGTCGAACAACGTCAACCACTTCCGGTTCTACGCGCCCGACTTCGACAAGCCGGTCCAGGACAGCTCCTTCGAGTTCGACGAGCGCAGCGTGAAGAACTACCGGGTGACCGACGCCGACGCTTCCCCGGGCGGCATCGCCGGCGCAGCGACGCCGCCGGCGTCCGGCTCTGCCGCCAAGGCCACGGCTCCGCCGAAGACGCCGGCGCCGGCGCCGCCGAAGCCCTGATCGAGCCCCGCCGCGCCGCTCCGCCGCGCTCTGCTAAGGTGCGCGCCATGCCGTCCGTGCTCCGTCCGCATCCGCGTCAACCTCGGCCGAAGGGGCCGGTCGTCCTGGTGGTCATGGACGGCATCGGGCGCGGCGCCGGCGATGAGGCAGACGCGGTGGCCATCGCTGCCACGCCCACGCTCGATCGCCTGTGGGTCCCGGGGCTGCGCGCCGAGCTGCGCGCCCACGGCAAGGCGGTCGGCCTGCCGAGCGACGATGACATGGGCAACAGCGTGGTCGGTCACAACGCGCTCGGCGCCGGCAAGGTCTATGCCCAGGGCGCGCTGCTGGTCGACCGGGCGATCGCCTCCGGAGCGCTGTTCGAGGGGCCGGTGTGGCGCGACATCATCGCCCGCGGCGCCCGCGGCGGCGCGATCCACTTCCTGGGCCTCTTGTCGGACGGCAACGTGCACTCCCACGTGTCGCACCTGGAGGCGCTGCTCGCCCAGGCCGCCCGCGCCGGTGCCAGGCGGCTGTACATCCACGCCTTGCTCGATGGCCGCGACGTGCCGCCGACCAGCGCGCTGGAATACGTCGACCGCCTGGAGCGGTACCTGGGAAATCTCCGGTCGAGCGGCGCGGGCATCGACGCCCGGATCGTCTCGGGCGGCGGCCGGATGCAGATCACGATGGATCGATACGAGGCGGACTGGACGATGGTGGAGCGCGGCTGGCACACGCACGTCCTCGCCGATGCCCCGCCGTTCCCGTCGGCCGCCGCCGCGATCGAGCAGCTCCGCGCCGAGCACCCCGGCGTCATCGACCAGGACCTGCCGCCCTTCGTCGTCGCGCCGCCCACGCCGATCCGCGACGGCGACGCCGTCGTGATGTTCAACTTCCGCGGCGATCGCGCGATCGAGATCTCGCGGGCGTTCGACGACGACGAGCTCCGCGCGTTCGATCGCGTGCAGCGCCCCGACGTGCTCTACGCCGGGATGATGGAGTACGACGGCGACCTCCACATCCCCCGGCACTACCTGGTGTCGCCGCCCGAGATCGACCGCCCGATGGGCGAGCTGCTCGCCGCGACCTACTTCTGGAACGGCAACCGCAGCGGGAAGTTCGACAGCAGCACCGAGACCTACCGCGAGATCCGCTCCGACGTGGTCCCGTTCGAACAGCGGCCGTGGATGAAGGCGGCCGAGATCACCGACGCGCTGATCGCCGAGCTCCGGACCGGCGTGCATCGCTTCGCACGCACCAATTACGCCAACGGTGACATGGTCGGCCACACCGGCTCGTTCGACGCCACCGTGATCGCGGTCGAGATCGTCGACCTCCAGCTCGCGCGGCTGGTCCGCGCCGTCGACGAGCTCCAGGGCATCCTGGTGGTCACGGCAGATCACGGCAACGCCGACGAGATGTTCCAGCGCGACAAGGCCGGCGCGATCGCGCGTGACAAAACCAGCGGACAGCCGGTGGTAAAGACCAGCCACACGCTCAACCCCGTGCCATTCTTGATCCACGACCCGGCCCGGTCCGACCGCTACGAGATCGACCCGGCCCGGGCCGCCACCGCAGGCATCGCCAACGTGACCGCCACCTGTCTCGAGCTACTGGGCTTCACCCCGCCCGACGACCTGGAGCCCTCCCTCCTGAGGTTGGCACCACCGCCCTGATCGGCATCCTGCTCGCCGGGATCGCCGGCATGACCATCTTCCTGTTCGTCCACCTCTCCAGGGACGGCAAGATCCGGCCGGGCGCCGCGACGGCCAGCGCCGACTGCGTCCAGGGCCGCAACGAGTGCCTGCCCGAGGTCAAGTACGTCGACACCGCCGGCGTCGCGTACGACCGGCAATCGCTCGCCGGCAAGGTCGTGCTCGTCAACTTCTGGGCGACCTGGTGCGGCCCGTGCCAGAAGGAGATCCCCGACCTGTCGCACGCCTACGACAAGTACAAGGCCAGGGGCGTCGTGTTCGTCGGCATGATGACCGACGGCCCGGACAGCCAGACCCTGCTCAACTTCCAGTCCGACCACGAGCTGACCTATCCCGTCGTGCGTGCCAACCCCGAGCTGATGGCCTCGTTCAGGTTCGGCGACGCACTGCCGACGACCTTCGTCTACGACCGGCACGGCAACCAGGTGTTCAACCACGTCGGCCCGCTCCGCGAGCGCGATCTCGACTCGCTGCTCGACCAGCTCGTCGCGCAGAACTGAGCACAGTCTGGGCGAAGACGAACGAGCACAGGCCCGCGAAGTGCAGGGCCGCGCGACACGACGCGCGGAGGGGTGAATTGACCGGCTCTGCCGGTCAATCCCCCAGAGGGGGGTCATGGAAGGCCCCCTCTCGATCGACCGGCACGGCAACCAGGTGTTCAACCACGTCGGCCCGCTCCGCGAGCGCGATCTCGACTCGCTGCTCGACCAGCTCGTCGCGCAGAACTGATCGCCGGCCGCGTGCGGCGCTAGAGGACGCCGGCGATGTCGCTCGGCGCGAACAGGCCGAACAGGCCGCCGGTGTGGAGGAACGCGACCGCGCTGCCGAACCGCGCCGGATCGGCGGCGAGCTCGGCGAGCATGCCGTGGAACGCCTTGCCGGTGTAGACCGGGTCGAGCACGATGCCGTCGCTGCGGCACACGTCGCGGATCGTCGCGAGCTCCTCGGGGCGGCTCCTGGCGTAGCCGCGGCCGACGTGGCCGTCGACGATGTCGATGTCGGCCTCGGTGACGTGGGCGCCGAGCTGCCAGCGCGCCTCGGCGTCGGCGCAGATCCGGCTGATCACGTCGAGGAAGTAGGCCCGGTCGTCGCACACGTTGATCCCGGCGAGCCGGATGCCACGCTCGGCGAGCCGGAGCAGCTTGGCGCCGAGGATCAGGCCGGCCGCGGTGCCGCCGGAGCCGCAGGCGTAGACGACCGTGACCGGCTGCTCGGGCGAGGCGATGCCGGCGAGGTCGTCGGCGAGCTCGTGCATCGCGCGCAGGTAGCCCCAGCTGCCCAGCGCGTTGGAGCCGCCCTCGGGGACGACGTAGGGCCGGTCGCCGGCGCGCCGGACCCGGTCGGCGGCCTCGGCGAGGAGCTGGTTGCGATCGCGCCACGCGGCGCGCGAGATCCACT
>VBLP01000351.1:0-15603 GCA_005887925.1 Deltaproteobacteria bacterium
GAGGCCACGCACGGGCGTCGGGGCACGCACCGGACGGCGGCCTACGTGCTCCAGGCGCGTCCGTGGCAGCTGGCGCAACGCCCCCGGAGCTCACCTGCGTGAGACCGGATCGCGAGCGGTTTTCGCGAGGCCGAGCCGCGGCGAGAAGGACTACCGGGCGTAATTCGACGAGCCGGGGGTAGGATGCAGCGCATACCGGACGGCGGCCTACGTGCTCCAGGCGCGTCCGTGGCAGCTGGCGCAACGCCCCCGGAGCTCACCTGCGTGAGACCGGATCGCGAGCGGTTTTCGCGAGGCCGAGCCGCGGCGAGAAGGACTATCGGGCGTAATTCGACGAGCTGGGGGTAGGATGCAGCGCATGAGGCTCGCTTGCGGCGCGATCGCGCTGGCGCTCGCTGCGCCGGGGTGCCGCCCTGCCGCCGCTCCGGTGACGGCGCGGCCCGAGCCGGTGCGCGGCGAGGTCGTGCAGTACCAGCCGCTCGCGATGCGCGGCGATGCCCGGCGCGCCGATCAGGCGGTGATCCTCGGCAGCGATGACGCCGGCGGCTCGACGGTGCTGGCGCTGCCGGTGGCGGCGGGGTTCGTCGTCGTCGATGCGATCGCGAGCCGGACCGGAGCGGCGGAGCTGCAGCCGATCGTGTTGACCCGGGGGTCGCGCGCGCCGGATGCACCGGCCCCGGATGGCGGGCTGGTCGTGCACGGCGGTGACGCCGGGGCGGCCGCGGCGCGCTGGCGCGCGGATGCCTGGAGCGCGGCGCTGGTCGCGGCGACGGCGCTCGGCAAGGACGTGGGCGATCTCGCGCTCGAGGCCACGCCCGGCGGGTCGATCGATGCGACCGCGTCGGCGCTCGTGGCCGGCGGGTTCGTCGCGCTGCTCGCCGGTGACGCGGTCGCGCCGGCGGCCACGCTGTTCGGAGCGATCCAGCCCGACGGCGCGATCGGTCCGGTCGCCGGCCTGCCCGAGCAGGTCGCCGCCGCGCTCGCCCGCGGCAAGACCCGGATCGGCTACCCGGCGGGCATGCAGGTCGCGCGATCGGCCGCCGGCAAGGACGTCGATCTGGTGCAGCTCGCCCACGCGCACCGCGCCGAGGCGATCGAGATCGCCAGCGTGCACGATGCCGCGCAGCTCTTGACCGGACATCGCTTGCCGGCGCGCGTGCCGGTCGCCGCGGCGGCGATGGCGCTCGATCCCGCGGCGCGCGAGCGGCTCGAGGGCTGGTACGTCGAGTGGCAGCGCCGGCTCGCCGACGAGTGGGCGCCGCTCCTGCAGCTCGAGCAGGCCGGCCGGATGCCGGCGATGGTCACGTCGATGCTGCGGGTGGCGCACGAGCACGCCGCGCGCGCCGAGGCCGCGCACCGCGCCGGCAGGCTCGTCACCGCGCACGGTGACATGCTCGTCGCGTGGGCCTATGCCACCGCCGCGAACCGGACCCACGCGGTCCTCGGCAAGCTCGCGGCCGGTGACCTCGATGGCGCCGAGGCCGCGCTCGCCGCCCTCGACCCCGGTGACACCGGCCTGGCCGCCGGCTTCGGCCGGGTCGTCGCGATGCCGCCGACGACGATCGCCGGCCACCTCGCGATGCTCGACGCGCTCGAGGCGGCGCTGCGCGGCTGGGCATTCCACGAGCTCGCCGCCGAGACGCTGCACGCCGCGACGCGCGTGCTCGGCGACCTCCGGGGCAAGCCGCGGTCCGAGCTCGCCGCGCCGTCGACGGCCGAGGCGGTGGCGGCTGTGGTCGCGCCGACCGTGCTGCGGATGCTGCGCACCGTCGCCGAGGCGGCGATCGCCGAGCACGAGCTCGCGCTGGCGCCGGATCAGGGCACCGCGTGCAGCTGCGCGCCGGCCGCCCTCGCCCGCGCCGCCGCGGCCTACGCCGCCGCCGCGGCCGCCGCGCTCGACCATGTCGAGGCCGTGCTCGTCGAGCCGCTGGCGCGCAAGTCGCAGATCTCCGTCGACGACGCGCGCCGCCAGGTCGCGGCGATCGAGCCGGACTACCTGCTGGCGGCCCAGCTGGTGCGATCGGCCAGCGCCGGCCTGCCGCACGAGCTGGCCGCGTCGTGGGGCGACGATGCGGTCGCCACCGGCCTGCTGGCGCTCGCCGCCGGCGAGGCCGCCTATCGCAGCGCGGCGCTGGTGCTCGCCAAGTACGAGTCGCTCGGCGTCCATACCAGCGCCGGCCGGATCGACGCGGTGAACCACCCTCCGGCGTTCCGGGCGCTGCTCGCGGGCGCCGAGCGCGCGGCCCGCGCCGCCGGCCACGCCGCGCAGATCGCCACCGGCGCGATCCCGGTGCAAGCCCGGCGAGCGCACCAGCTCGCCGCGATCGAAGCGACCGGCAGCGTCGACGATCAGATCGACGCGCTCGCCCAGCTGTGGGCCGCGACCGCATTCTCCGAGATGGCGGTGGTGCTGGCGCGCGACTGCAACTGACGGTGCCTCGGCCGACCGCGGCGATGTCCCCCGGTCGGAGCAAGGAGGACCAGATCGCGCTACCATCGCCGGTGCAGTGGCAGTCGACCGACGGCGGCGGATCTTGCGATTTTTCGGACCGCGCGGAGACCTCCTGGCCGCGGAAGCGCCCGGGCTGGTCGTCTACGACGCCTCGGGGCAGGTCCGCGTCCGGACCGAGCTCGACGATTTCCTCGACATCGCGCCGGTCGGCGACGAGCTCTGGGCCGCGGCGCCGGGGCGGCTGATCCGCCTGTCGGCGCGCGACGGCAGCACGCTCGCCAGCGAGCCGATCGAGTACCTCGATCCGGGCGGCCGGTTCCTGCAGTCGAGCACCGCGCCGCAGCTGCCGATCTGGCACGGCGCGCGCCCGGTCGTGATCCGCAGCGGCCCGGCGCGGACCGAGATCCCCGGTCCCGGCGGCGAGGTGATCCTGCCGATCCAGGACGGTCGCTGGCTCTTGTGGCAGGGCGGCCAGCTCCGGCTGTGGCGCAGCATCGGCGAGGCGTGGCGCAAGCCGATCGGCGATCCGCGCGCGCAGGCCCACGACGCCCAGCTGGTGCTCGACGGCCGCCTGGTCGTGCTGGTCCAGCACCGCGCGCCCCGGTCCGGCGACGATGGCGAGCTGCGGCTGACGGTCGCCGCGGTGTCCGACGGTGCCCAGCACACCCAGCTCCGGGTGCCGGCGGTCGCCCAGCTCGTGTTCGCCGCCCGCCGCGGCGCCGCGATCGCGCGGTCCGGCGATCGCCTCAGCGTGATCGACCTGCGGTTCGGCCGCTGGCTGCGCGACCTCGTGGTGCCGAGCGGCGTCACCGACATCGCGGTCGACGACAGCCTGCAGTGGGTCGCGCTCGCCAGCCCGGACCGCCTCGAGCTCGTCCGCGCCGACGCGCTCGCCGCACACGCGCCGCAAGCGCCGAGCAGTACATCCGGCGATCCGGACCGCCCCACAGCAGGTCCCAACGGCGAGAGCCATGCCGCCGCGATCGACGCGGTCGCCGAAGCGCAGCCGGACGCCGCGGAAGCGACCGCGCTCGCCATCGTCCCCGCCACCGCGATCGAGCCGCTCGCCGAGGCGGCGATCGAGGTCCTGCCCGGCGGGCTCGAGACGTCGATCGACGACATCCCCGATGCGCCGCTGGTGCGGCTCGATCCGGTGGTGGTGACCCCGACCGCGACCGCCGCCGAGATCGCGCAGGCGATCGACCTGCGGTTGCAGCTCGTCGGCGCGCGCACGCTGCTCGCGATCGCCGAGGCGTGGGACAACGGGCGGATCAGCAAGCCCGATCCGACGCGGCCGCCGTTCGCCGACGAGGTCGCCGGCCTGCTCGGGCTCGCCGCCGGGCGCGCCCCCGACGAGCTCGGCGCGGCGGTCAACCTCGTGCGCATGACCGAGGACCTGGTGATCGTCTCCGAGCACGCCCGGCTCGGCCGGCTGACCCCGCTCGATGTCCTCGCCCGCGACTTCCAGCTCACGGAGATCGCGGTCGCGATCCTGTTCGCGATCGTCGCACCGCGGCTGCGCGGCGAGCTCGCGCGGCTCTACGGCATCCTCGCCAACGATCCGGGCCGGCCACTCGTCGACGAGTACCTGGTCGGCCAGATCATCGGCCCCGGCTTCGGCCAGCAGATCGCCCGCGAGCTCGACGGTGACCGTCCGCTGCGTCGCTACGGCCTGGTCCGCGTCACCGGCGGCGACCGGCCGTTCGCCGGGCTGACGATCGATCCGCTCGTCGTGCGCTACATCGCCAACCAGTCGCCCGAGGGCGAGCCCGATCAACACCTCAGGGTCCGCCGCGTCGACCGCGATCTCGGCGAGCTGCAGCTACCGCACGCCGTGGTCGCCCGCGCCGTCCGGTTCCTCGCCGCGCCGCGCGACGGCCAGCCCGTCCGCATCGCCGTGCGCGGCCGCACCGGCTCGGGCCGCCACACCCTGCTCACCTCGCTCGCCGCGCGCGCCGGCCGCTCCCTCGGCGTCATCGATCTGTCGACGATCCCGCGCGAGGCCGGGCGGACCGCGCCGACCCTCGAGGCGGTGCTGCGCCGCGCGATGCTGCGCGGCCTCCTGCCCTGCGTCGACGGCCTCGAGCTGATCTCGTCGGAGGATCCCGACACCAAGGTCCAGCTCGCCGCGGTGCTACGCAGCCACCCCGGCCCGCTCGCGATCCGGCTGCCGGGCGACGCGCCGGTCCCGCTCGATCCCGGCTACCTCCTGCTCGACATCCCCGCGCGCAACGAGCGCCAGCGCGCCGCGTCGTGGCAGATCGCCCTCGAGCGCCACCGCATCGAGCTGCCCGACGCCAGCGACCTCGCGGCGCGCTACCGGGTCGGCCCCGGCATCATCGAGCGGGTCTGCGCCGAGGTCGTGCGGCGGCCCGATCCGCCGACCGCGCCGACGGCGTGGATGCGCGAGCTCGACGACGCCGTGCGCCAGCACCTCGAGAACCGCCTCGGCACCACCGCCAACCGCGTGACCCGGCTCGCCAGCTGGGCCGACATCGTCCTGCCCGAGGACATCACCGACTCGCTGCTCGAGCTGACCGCCCGCGTCCGCCACCGCAAGATCGTCTACGAGCAGTGGGGCTTCGACCGCTCGATGACGACCTCGCGCGGCATCACCGCGCTGTTCCAGGGCAGCCCCGGCACCGGCAAGACCATGGTCGCCGGCGTGATCGCCCGCGACCTCGGCCTCGAGCTCTACCGGGTCGACGTCTCGCGCATCACCTCGAAGTGGATCGGCGAGACCGAGAAGAACCTGGGCTCTCTGTTCGACGCCGCCGAGGACGGCCAGGTGATGCTGCTGTTCGACGAGGCCGACTCGCTGTTCGCCAAGCGCACCGAGGTCAAGACCTCGGTCGACCGCTACGCCAACATGGAGGTCAACTACCTCCTGCAGCGGCTCGACAGCTTCGAGGGCATCGCGATCCTCACCACCAACTTCGGCAGCGCGATCGACCCGGCGTTCAAGCGCCGGCTGACCTACCGACTGACGTTCCCGTTCCCCGACGAGGAGATGCGCGAGCAGCTGTGGCGCTCGCTGATCCCGCCCGAGGTCCCGGTCGCCGGCAAGATCGACTTCGCGGGGCTGTCACAGCGGTTCCGGCTGTCAGGCGGCTACATCCGCAACGCCGCGCTGCGTGCCGCGTTCCTGGCCGCCGAGGAGGGCAGCTCCTTGACCCACGCGCATCTCGAGCGCGCGATCCGCATGGAGTTCCGCGAGATCGGCAAGCTCGCCGAGACCGGCACGCTCGAGTAGCGATCGCGCAAACCCTGCACGTGCGCCGGATGCGGAACGGCCCGATGCGCGATCACAGCTGGCCGTAGCCGGCGATGTCGTAGCCGGCGATGTCGTAGCCGGCGATGTCGTCGCCGGTATCGAGCAGCTCTTCAAGGATCGCGCGGACCTCGGCGACGCGCGCCGACGTCGGCTGCGCCCGCTCGCCCAGCTCGTCCTCCTTGCGGAGATCGTCGAGCGCCTCGCCGATCTCGTCGAGTGACGCGCCGGTGTCCTCGAGGCGCTTGACGTACAGCTCATCGACATCGCCGAGCAATTCGACGATCTGGGCATGGTTTGCGGTCATGGTGATCCCCTGCTGGAAGTGTGCATGTGTCGCGCCAGCCGTCGCCGCTCGGCGGGTCCGACGGCTACGAAGCCGCCGCAGCCCCGCGCGCCCGCGCCTGCAATCGCGCACGCCGCGCTCCGCACACGTGCGGCTGCGCCCGTCGACGAACTCTCACCGCGACGCGCATTGGCGTCCTCGGTGGCGGCGGTACGCTCGAACATGCCTACCATCAGCCGAGAGACCATTCTGATCGACCGCCGGCAGCCAACGCTGCGCTGGAGCGCGGTGTTCGCCGGCGCGGTATGCAGCATCGGCCTGTGGATGCTGTTGCAGCTCCTCGGCCTCGGCCTCGGCCTCACCGCGGTCGACGCCGACAATATCCGGTCGCTGCGCGGCGCCGGCATCACCACCACCGTGTGGTCGCTGATCGCGCCACTGGTCGCGATGTTCTTCGGCGGCCTGCTCACCGGAAAGCTCGCGCAGACCTACGAGCACCGGCTCGCCGCCATCCACGGCGTGCTGATGTGGTCGCTGACCGCGGTCGTCGGGCTGTGCGCGACGATCTGGATCGCGACGATGATCGCGGCCGGCGCCACGCGCGGCGGCGCCGCGTTCGACGCGACCGGGCAGGTGCGCTCGTGGTCGTTCGATCGCGACGAGGCCGGCCTGTCCAGCGCGCTCGGGATCGACGCCGACGAAGTGCTCGGGGCGGTCAACCAGCGCGGCAAGACCACCGTCACGCCGGCCCAGCTCGACGCGGCGCTGCGCGGGGTCGCCCGTGCCGGCCTGGCCAAGGGCGACTTCGATCAGGAGCTGCTCGTCGACCAGCTGCTCGCCCACACGCGGCTGACGCGCGCCGAGGCGACCGACGTCGAGCGCCAGATCGAGGCCCACCTCGACACCCAGGGCGGCCGCGCGCACGAGCTCGAGCGCCGCATCGAGCACGCCACGCTCGGCGCGGTCGACACCGCCGGCAAGGCGCTCGCCACCGTCGGCTTCTCGCTGCTGCTCAGCCTGCTCGCCGCCGTCGCGGGCGCGGCGCTCGCGCTGCACCGGCCGCGGCGCGGCGATGGCGGGCGGCGCGTGCGCACCACCGAGCCCGGCTTCGCCGCTCCCCCGGTCGATGCAGCAGCGGTCCCGCCGTCGCCGACGACGGTGCCGGCGTCTCCGGTCATCCCGCCGACCGACGTGGTCGCTCCGTGACGCGATGACGGCACCGCGCGGGACGGCGTCGGCGCTCACCCTGCAGGCGGTCGCGCTCGCGCTCGCCGTCCTGCGGTCCAGGCGCCGTGCAATATTCAATAATAGATCACGCGGTACGGCTGCCATCCAGCGCAGTCGACCGCCCAGTGGTTGTCCTGCCAGACATGCGTGCTGGTGATGTTGGGGAGTGCGGGCGGTGACGCATCATACGCACCTGGAAACACCTCATTGATCTCGGCCGGGTGCCGCGAATACGCAGGTACCGTCGCGGCGGCGCGGCCCTGCGCATCGAAGTACGTGGCGACCCCGACCGCGCTGCCCGGCTCGAACTTCACCTGGACGACGTAGGCGCCGTTCGGGATCCGCCCCGGCCGCGGCTCGGCGATCAGGATCGCCATGATCAGCACGCCCGCCCGGAAGTCGGCGTCGCGGTAGCCCGCGATGCCATCGAGCGGCGCATGCGCGATCACCGTGTCGCCGAAGTGAGCGTACGTCGCGAAGCCGTCGGGGATCTGGTGGCCGTGGGCCGCGGCGACGGCGGCGAGCTGATCGAATGCCCGGAGCTCGACCGCCGCCCCTTCGGAAGAAGCGTCATGACACGAGTCGAGGCAGCAACATGCCTCCCTCTCTTGTTGAGCCCGAGCACGCACACGGATCGCGAGCGGCCGCCGGACGCCCCTGCGCCGGATGCTCACGATCGCGATGTTTGCGTACTACCGCCCACCATACGCAGCACCATATTCCGCAGTCAACACAACTCGCGGGGTGCACCAAATAGCGGCATCTGCCGATACGGTCGACGCCGCTGCGCGGCGAGCGTTGTCGTCAGGCGAGCGGGACGGCGTAGCCGGTGAGCAGGCGGCGCAGGTGCTCCTTGTTGTCCTTGTCGAGCAGCGGGATCCACCTCTTGAGCATGGCGAGGCATTCATCGCGCAGGGCCTGACGGTCGGCGAGATCGGCCGGCATCTCCATGCCGAAGATCTCCTTGCCCTGGCCGGACAGGGCGGCCCAGGCATGCGCGAGCTGGTGCGCCGCGGCGGGATCGGTGGTGGCCTCGGGGCTGTGCTCCGCGAGCTTGTCGCGGATCCACGCGGCGTAGCGATCCGGCATGCGGCGAAGGTAAGCAGATCGCTCGAGCGCGCTCAACCGCGCGCTGCGTGAGACGTGACCCAGCTCGCGATCGTGCCGGCGATCTCGTCGAAGACGTCCCCGCGTGTGCGACCGGATCGCACTTGCACGTGGAAGCCGTGATCGGCGGCCGCGACGATGTGCAGCGCGGCGCGTGGGCCGAGCTTGCGCACGACCGGCCGCAGCCGGCGCAGATCGGCGAAGTCGTCGCGATCGCCCTGGATGAACAGCATCGGTCCGGCCGCCGCGGCGAGGTGCTCGGCGCGCTCGGCGCTCGGCTTGTCGGGTGGATACAGCGGGAAGGCGAGGAAGATCAGCCCGCGCAGGCCGGGGAACGGCGCGGCGGCGTGCGCGCGCGACGTCATCCGGCCGCCGAACGACTGACCGCCGGCGAACAGCGCGAGATCGGGGAACCGCGAGCGCGCGCAGGTCCAGACCTCGCGCACCGCGGCCTCGGCGACCTCGGCGCGATCGGGTCGCGCCTTGCCCGCGGCCATGTAGGGAAACTCCCAGCGCAGGGTGGCGATGCCGCGCGCGGCGAGCGCCGCGGCGACCGACGCGAGGAGCTCGTGACGCATGCCCGCACCGGCACCATGCGCGAGGACGTACATCTCGCGCGCGCCGGCCGGCCGCACGACAAGGCCGGGGTGGCCGTCGAGATCGATCGCGATCTCGGTACCGGCCTCGATCGGCGCGACCGCGGCAGGCCGCCTGGCGCTGGCTGGCTTGCGCGTGGTCACGCGACCATTGGGCGCAGGCGCCACGGTGCTGTCAACCACCGCGACCCGCCGCGCCATCGCGCGGGATCGCGGTCGCGCGCGATCGAAGCCGAGCGCGACGGCTCCGGCCGGCCGGCCGGGACCGGGACGCCGGATCTCGGCAGGCAGGGCTCGCCGGACCACCTGGTCCCGGACGGACCCATGGCCGGGCTGCTATCGTCGGCCATTCGCGCCGTTCGCGCGTACGATCGATGGCGGCGATGCAGATCCCCTGGAGGCTCACGGCGATCGCGGCGGCGCTGGCCGGCCCGGCGTGCCATGTGGTGGTCCGCTCCGAGACCACGCGGCCGGTGGCGGTCGAGCGCGTGGTGCACCCGGAGGGTGCGATCGCGCACCGCGCGATCCTGGTCTGGGCCGATGCCGGCCGGCTGCGCTTCGTCGAGCCGCTCGAGTGCCCGAGCGAGGAGATCGTGCGCCAGCACGCGACGATCGAGGTCGCGACCCGGCCGAACCTGGCGACGTTCACGGTCGGGGTGATCGCCACCGCGGCCGGTGGCATCCTGCTGACGACCGGGCTGTTCTCGGACCGGCCCGGCACCAGCCCGGCGACCTACGTCGGGCTCGCGGGTGCCGGCGTCGGGCTGCCATTCGCGATCGGCCCGTGGCTCGGCAACCGCGTCGAGGTCCGCGACGGCGGCGCGCCGACCCCGGAGCGGCGGCCGGGGCCGAGCCAGCCGTGCGGCGAGCGGCCGATCGCGGCGCGCGCGGCCACGCTCGAGGTCGGCGGTCTCGAGATCCGCGGCGCGATCGACCGCGACGGCCGGTTCGCGGTCTCACCGTACGGCTGGATCGACGCGTACGGTGCGGCGTCGGCCCAGGCCCAGGACGTCACGGCGCGGATCGACGGCGATGCCGGGCCGCGCACGATCACCGCCGTCCTCGACGCGCGCGACCTGGCGAGCCACGCGGCCGACTTCCTCGCGCACGCCGACTTCGATGCGGTGATCCAGCCGCTGAAGCTGGTCCCGGGGGTCGCGGCCGGCCCGCTGCGCGTGGCCCTGGTGCCGGGCGACGACGGCCCCGCGCTCCACGTGGCGCTGGCGCTGCGCAACGACGGCCCCGGCGATGCATCGGGGCTGCGCGGCCAGATCACCGCGCCCGGCGCGCCGGCGATCGACGGCCGGATGATCTACGTCGGCAAGCTCTCCCGCGGCGCCGCGGTGACGCGCATGCTGACGATCCCGCTCGCGGCGACGGCGGCGGCCGCGCTGCGCGGTCAGGCGATCGACCTGTCGATCGAGCTGCGCGACGCGCACGGCACGGCGCCCTCGACGCCGGTCCAGTTCCGCGGCGCGCTCGCCGAGGGACGGTGATGCAGATCGCGATCGTCGGCGCCGGGATCGCAGGGCTCGCCGCGGCGCGCGCGCTCGCCGGCCGCCACGCGGTCACGGTCTACGAGGCGGCGGACCGGCCGGGCGGCCACGTCTACACGGTCGACGCCGACGGCCACGCCATCGACCTCGGCTTCATCGTGTGCAACCGCGAGCGCTATCCCGAGTTCTTCGCGATGCTCGGCGAGCTCGGCATCGCGACCCGGCCGACCACCATGTCGTTCTCGGTGGCGGTGCCCGGCGATCTCGAGTGGGGCAGCGCGAGCCTCGGCGCCGTGTTCGCGGATCGCCGGCGCCTGTTCGATCGCCGCCACTGGCGGTTCCTCGCCGAGGTGCTGTGGTTCGTCCGCCGCGCCCATCGCGACCTGGCGGCCGGGCTCGCCGCGCGCACCTCGCTCGACGACTACCTCGCGCGCCGCGGCACGAGCCGCGAGCTGCGCGATCGCTTCCTGGTGCCGCTCGCCGCCGCGCTGTGGTCGCTGTCGCCGGATCGCTGCGGCGCGTTCCCGGCCGAGACCCTGCTGCGCTTCCTCGATCACCACGGCATGCTGCGGCCGATCCGCCCGCTGGCGTGGCACACGATCGCGGGCGGCAGCCGGCGCTACGTCGAGGCGCTGGTCGCGCGACTGCGCCGGACCGGGCGCTTCGACCTCGCGCTCGCCACCCCGGTGACGGCGATCGCCCGCGACGCGGCCGGGGTGACCGTCGTCGCCGCGGGCCGCGAGCACCGCCACGATCGGCTCATCGTCGCGACCCACGCCGACACCGCGCTCGCGCTGCTCGCCCGCCCCAGCGCCGCCGAGCGCCGCGTGCTCGGCGCCTTCCGCTACAGCGCGAACCGCACCGTGCTCCACACCGATCGCCGGTTCCTGCCGCGCCGGCCGGCCGCGCACGCGTCGTGGAACTACGTCGCCGATCGCGACACCTCGGCGGTCGCGGTGACGTACTCGATGACGCGCCTGCAGGGCCTACCCGACGCGCCGTACCTGGTGACGCTCAACCCGCGTACGCCGCCGGCCGGCGTCCTGCACGAGGTGACGTTCCTGCATCCGCAGCTCGATCGCGAGGCGATCGCCGCGCAGGCCGAGCTGCCGGGGCTCGGCGGCGCGCATCGCACGCGCTACGCCGGCGCCCATTTCGGCTTCGGGTTCCACGAGGACGGCATGCGCGCCGGGATCGCCGCCGCGGCGGCGACCTGCAGCGACGAGCACCGCCCCGCGGAGTCGCCGTGACCGCGCGGCGCTCGGCGCTCTACCTGGGCAGCGTGATGCACGCGCGCGCCGACGAGCTGGTCCGGCGCGCGTTCCGCTATCCGGTCTACGTCGCCGCGATCGACCTCGCCGA
This sequence comes from Deltaproteobacteria bacterium, assembly GCA_005887925.1. Taxonomy (GTDB): domain Bacteria; phylum Myxococcota_A; class Polyangia; order Haliangiales; family Haliangiaceae; genus JABFXX01. Next base: position 11,798 of record VBLP01000351.1, read on the forward strand.
GCTCTCCGAGCTCGATCGCGAGCTGTGGCTGTTCTCGCACGGCGGCCGGAACCTGTTCGCGCTCCACGACGGCGACTACGAGGGCGGCGCGGCGGGACTGGCCGCCTCGCTGGGCGATCTGCTGCGCGCCAATCGCCTGCCGGCGCCGCACGCGACCCGGCTGGTCACCAACCTGCGCGTCGCCGGCTACGTGTTCAACCCGGTCAGCTTCTTCCTCAACTACGACGCCGCCGGGTCGCTGGCCTCGGTGATCGCCGAGGTCAACAACACCTACGGCGGCCGCCGGCGCTACGTGCTCGGTCCAGACCAGCGGATCGCGCCCCGCGGCGGGCACGGCCGGGTCGGGTTCCACCATGTCCGCGAGCTGTTCGTGTCGCCGTTCCTCCACGGCCCGGCGATCTACGACTTCTGGTTCGACGCCCCACTCGACGGCGACCGGCTCACGATCGCGATGCACGTGCGGCGGCCCGACGGCCGGCGGATCTTCGCGGCCCGGCTGACCGGGAGCCGCCGCCCGCTGCGCGACCGCACGCTGCTCGCCGCCGCGCTGCGCTACCCCCTGATGACGGCGCAGGTGATCGGCCTCATCCACCTCGAGGCCGGAAAGCTCAGGCTGCGCGGGATCCCGTACCGCCGGCCGGGCCCCGATCACCGGCCGATCCCGCACGTGCCGCCGAGCACGCGGTTCGCGAGACGCGCGCGGCCGCGTTGATCCGATCACGCAGTTCCGCCGTACGGCAGGAACCACGATCGTGTCGCATGAAGTAACGTCTGATCGTGCCAGGGGCCGCCGTGCAGTCATCGCTGGATCCTGCGGAGGATGGCCCGGACCCTGCCGACGGTGCCGGGATTCCCACCCCGCACTCGGCGTTGTCGATCGATCCCACAGCGGAGGACCCGCGCTCCGCAAGTACTGCCGTCGGAATCCCCGCCACCCGCACTCGGCCTTCGCCGATTGATTCCATGGGAGAGAACCCGCGCCCCACCGATGGTGTCGTCGGGATCCCCCCACGCACCGATCTGCGCAGGGGGACGCTGTCCCGGCTCGTGCCGGCGGCCGGTCGCGCGCTGCGCGGGCTGGTGATCGCCCGGCTCGGCGCCGGCTGGGCCGCGGGACCGCTCGACGTGATCCTGCCGTCGGGCGACTGCGTACGTCTCGGGCCGCGCGGCCCCGCCGAGGCGTGCCTGCGGATCCACGACGAGCGCGCGTTCCTCCGCGTGCTGCTGCGCGGCGAGATGGGCGGCGGCGAGGCGTTCGTCGCCGGCGAGTGGTCGAGCGACGACCTGGTCGGCGTGCTGCGGCTGGTGCTGCGCGCGACCGCCGCGCGCGGCGTCGAATCACCGCTCGGCCGGCTCGCCCAGCTACCGTCGCTGATCCGCCACCGCCGCGCCGCCAACTCGCTGCCCGGCAGCCGGCGCAACGTCCACGCCCACTACGACCTGGGGAACGCGTTCTACCAGCTGTTCCTCGATCCCGAGACGCTGGCGTACTCGTGCGCCTGCTTCCCCCGCCCCGGGATGTCGCTCGCCGAGGCCCAGCGCGCCAAGCTCGACCGGCTGTGCGATCTGCTCGCGCTGTCGCCGCGCGATCACCTGCTCGAGATCGGCTGCGGCTGGGGCGGCATGGCGATCCACGCCGCGCGCACCCGGGGCTGCCGGGTCACCGCGATCACCGTGTCGCGCCCGCAGCACGAGCTCGCCTCCGCGCGGGTCGCGGCGGCCGGCCTCGCCGATCGCGTCGACATCCAGTACCGCGACTACCGCGAGATCGACGGCCGCGGCCGCTACGACAAGCTGGTGTCGATCGAGATGATCGAGGCGGTCGGCTACGAGTACCTGCCGCGCTACTTCGCGACCGCGGCCCGGCTGCTGCGGCCCGGCGGCCGGTTCGCGCTGCAGTCGATCACGATGCCCGACGCGCGGTTCGCCGCCTACCGGCGCCGCGTCGACTGGATGCAGACCTACGTGTTCCCCGGCTCGCTGATCCCGTCGCTCGGCGCGATCGCCGCGGCCGCCGCGGCCGCCGGGTTCCGCGTCGAGCGCGCCGACGACATCGGCGCCGACTACGCCCCCACGCTCGCGATGTGGCGCGCGCGGTTCTCCGCCGCGTCGCCAGCGGTGAGGGCGCTCGGCTTCGACGAGCCGTTCCTCCGCTCCTGGCTCCTCTACCTGTCGTTCAGCGAGGCCGCGTTCCGGGAGCGCACGCTGGCGGACCACCAGCTGCTGCTCACGTTGCGTGAATGACCGTCACGGTGGTCGAGATGCCGCCGCGCACCCGGAACTTGCCGGTCACCGTGATCGTCCGCGGCGCGATCGCCGCCACCAGGTCATCGCAGATCCGGTTGGTCACCGCCTCGTGAAACGCACCCTCGTCCCGGTAGCTCCACAGGTAGAGCTTCAAGCTCTTGAGCTCGACGCAGAGCTGGTCGGGGACGTACTCGATCAGGATCGTTGCGAAGTCCGGCTGCCCGGTCATCGGGCACAGGCAGGTGAACTCCGGGCACTCGAACGCGATGTGGTAGTCGCGCCCCGGCCGGGGGTTTGCGAACGTCTCCAGCTGCTTGCTTGGCCTGGTCGCCACCCCGGGTGCATACCACAAGGCAGATCTGCGCCAGCGGCTGGCACTTCGGCGATGACCGCTTGGCCATCACGAATCGTGGACTTCGAAACGGGCCGTTGTGCCCATTACGAAGGCCCGATCCCGGGAGCCGCCGCAATTTTGCTGGCGGGCCGTTGGTGTCGGGCTCTGGCTAATGCCAGGGGAGGAAAGAAGAACATGCAATGTACCAGTCACAGCTCAAAGGGGGGGCTCTCCTAGCCTCCCGTCAGACCTCAGCTGAGATCCAGCTGGGTAAGGAATGAGCAAACGGGCCCGGCTGACCGGGCCCGTTCTATTTTTGTGGGTACGACGCCGCTCGCAGCCCACCGTCTGCTGTACGCTCCCGGGCGCCGCTGTATCCACTGGCGCTGTGGCGTGCGCGCTCGACGCGGCCGTGCGCCCGCGCTCGCGGTATCTTGTTGATTTTTTGGCGAGTTTCTCGGTTTGCCCCATGCTACGCAAAACCCAGAGGCGCCGGTGTTCCAAGCTCCCATTCTGCTCTCGCTTCGGTCCACGAGGTTGTCCCCGTGAACGGGAGCGTCCTCGTCGTCGACGACGACATCGACACCGCGCAGCTTCTGCGTGACGGCCTGCGCCGCCGCGGACTGAGCGTCAACAGTGTGCACTCGGCGCGCGACTGCCTCGCGCGGCTCGCGACCGAGGCGGTCGACGTGGTGGTCACCGACATCTACATGGCCGACATGACCGGCCTGGAGCTGTGCGAGCAGATCCGCGAGCGCTACCGCGACGTCCTGCCGATCGTGATCACCGGGCAGAGCACGCTCGACAATGCGATCGGCGCGATCCGTGCGGGCGCCTACGACTTCATCCTCAAGCCGGTCAAGCTCGACACGCTGGCGATCGCGGTCGGCCGCGCGCTCGGGCACCTCGCACTGCGCCGCGAGCTCAAGCAGCTGCGCGCGCTCGTCGGCGATGAGCCGGTCGATGGCATCGCCGGCTCCAGCCCCGCGATCCGCGAGACCATCGACATGGTCCACCGCGTCGCCGACAGCGACGCCACGGTGCTGATCACCGGCGAGTCGGGCACCGGCAAGGAACTGGTCGCCCGCGCGCTCGCGCTGTCGCGCTACGTGCCCTTCGATGCCCGCACGCAGACCTTTGCCGCCGATCCGACGCTCGGGTTTTCCGCGGTCAACTTGTCGGCGTTGAGTCCCACCCTGATCGAACGAGAGCTCTTCGGGCATCT
>VBLP01000351.1:15633-25611 GCA_005887925.1 Deltaproteobacteria bacterium
TCCTGCGCGTGCTCCAGGAGCGCGAGGTCCGGCCGGTCGGCGGCGACGAGGACATCCCGTTCCATGCCCGCGTGCTCACCGCGACCAACCGCAACCTCGAAGCCGAGGTCGAGCAGCGCCGGTTCCGCGAGGACCTGTTCTACCGCATCAACGTGGTCACGCTGCACGTCCCGCCGCTGCGCGCGCGCCAGGGCGACATCCTGCTGCTCGCCCAGCACTTCGTCCGGCGGATCGCGCAGCGCATCAGCAAGCCGGTCAAGGGCTTCTCGAGCGCCGCCGCGCGCATGCTGCTCGACTACGACTGGCCCGGCAACGTCCGCGAGCTCGAGAACTGCATCGAGCGCGCGGTCGCGCTGTGCCGGCTCGACGAGGTGACCGTCGATGATCTTCCGACCAAGGTCCAGGAGTTCCACGTCACCCGGATCGTGATCCCCGCCGGCCCGACCGCATCGCCCGACGCCATGATCACGATGGAGGAGATGGAGCGGCGCTACGTGCGCCAGGTGCTCGAGGCGGTGCGCGGCAACAAGACCCACGCCGCGCGCATCCTCGGCATCGATCGCCGCTCGCTGTACCGCCGGCTCGAGACGCCCTACCAGGCGTCGCGGCCGGTGCCACCCCCCGACGCCCAGCCCGTGGTCGCGGACGAGCAGAAGGCGAGTGACGAATAGCGCGTGGCACGCCGGCACGAGCGCGCAGATCTCACCGCACATGGTCGCCGCACAACCGGCGGTCCCGGTCGATCGACGATCTGCAGCATAGGATGAGTCTTACGCGGTACCCACCCGCGCACCGACGCACGCCGGCACGCGAGAGCGACCTCTCCGTGCCGCCACGTGCATGACACTTGCAGCACCGCTTTCTCCCGTCGATGCAGCGGCTCTCGCGAACGCTGATCCATCTGAATGTGGTGACTCGCGAGCACCACGCGGCGGCCGACGCGCCCTGGCTCGATCTGATGGGCGCCACCGTCAGCCAGCGCGCGTACACGGCACACCTCATCAAGATGTATGGCTTCGAGGCGCCGCTCGAGTCGGCGTTCCACTACACCCCCGGCCTGGCCGCGCTGGTCGACCTCCGCGCGCGCATGCGCGCGGGGCTGATCGTACAGGACCTGATGCGGCTCGGCCTGGGACCGGCGCGCATCGCCCAGCTCAAGCAGCACTTCGTGACGTTCTCGGCCCCGGCCGAAGCACTCGGCTGGATGTACGTGGCCGAGCGCTCCACGTTGCTGCACGGCGCGATTCGCCGCCACCTGGCGCAGCGCATTCCCGATATCGCCGCCGCATCGGCGTACCTCTCGGCCTACGACGGCGTCGTCGCTGCTCGCTGGAGCGACCTGGGCAATGCGCTCGACACGATCGCGCAGGTACCGTCGGTCAAGCGCCAGCTGCTGCGAGCCGCACACCAGGGCTTCCTGGCGCTGTGCGAGTGGTACCGGGACGGCGTCGCGCTGCGATCGGTCGGCACCTGACCCGCGCGAATCAGAACGTGAAGATCTGCTCCGGCCGCTTCTCGGCGGGCTTGGGCGCCGCCGTTTCCTGACGCGGCTTGATGATCGGCGGCGGCGGATCGACAGCGAACCGCGCGGCGGCCGACGTCATCGGCGGATGCGGAGCATGCGCGGCCCCCGGGGACGAGGGCGCGGCCGAGCCCGATGACGAGGCCGGCGACACCGCTCCCGCGCTCGACGGCGACGCAGCCGGCGCCCCCGCGACATGCGGCGGCCGGGACTCGACGGGCTTGCTGGGCATCGCCGGCGGCATCGGCCGCGGCGCGATCGGGCGCGGCACGGCCGGCGTCGTCGAGGCCGCAGGCACCGGAGCATCGCCGAGGAAGTCATTGACCCGGGTCTCGACGAGCTGGCTCATCGAGATGTTGTTGGTCTCGCAGAATGCCTTCAGCCGCTCGTACGTCGTCCGGCTCACACTGATGCTCCGTCGAGTCTGCTTCTTGGCCATGGTCGATCCTTACGCTACGGGTAGGGTATCGTCAAGGTATACCTACTAGCCCTGCCCAGTCCTGGTGTACATGGCCAATAGCATCCACCTCTGACAGTGAACCGCGCGGCCGCGCCGTCCGCCGGCGCGCAGCACCGGCCATCCGGACGCGAACCGGTCATGATCCCGCAGGGATCGCGAAAATCGTCAGGCGCGGCGGCCGAGCCAGTCGATCGGCCGCAGGTGCGTGAGCAGCTCTGCCTCGGGGGAACCGGGAGTGACCATCACGTCGTAGTCCCAGCGCACCAGCGGCGGCAGCGACATCAGGATCGACTCGACGCGGCCCTGCGTCTTCAGCCCGAACAGCGTGCCGCGGTCGTAGATCAGGTTGAACTCGACGTAGCGGCCGCGCCGCCGCATCTGCCACGCGCGCTCGAGGTCGCCGTACGTCTCGGTCTGCCGGCGCTGCGCGATCGGCACGTACGCCTCGGTGAACGAGCGGCCGAGGTCGCGCACGAAATCGAACACCTGGTGCGCGGGGTATTCGCCCTTCGCACCCAGGTAATCGAAGAACACCCCGCCGACGCCGCGGGTCTCTCCGCGATGCGGCAGGAAGAAGTACTCGTCGCACCACGCCTTGAAGTGGTCGTAGTCGCCGACCGGGCGGTGGCGATCGCACGCGGCGGCGAGCACGGAGTGGAAGTGCACCGCGTCGTCGCGGAACAGGTAGTACGGCGTGAGATCGGCGCCCCCGCCGAACCACAGCGCGCCGCCCTTGGTGAAGCAGCGAAGGTTGGCATGCGTGGTCGGGATCATCGGCGAGCGCGGGTGCAGGACCAGCGACATGCCGCTGGCCCGGAACGCGCGGCCCTCCCCGGGCATTTGATCGGCGATCTCGGCCGGCAGCTCGCCGTCGACCTTCGACCAGTTGACGCCGGCCTTCTCGAACAGCGCGCCGCCCTCGAGCACGCGGGCGATGCCGCCGCCGCCGCCCGGCCGCTCCCAGCGATCGGTGGTGAAGTCTGCCGCACCGTCGACCTCGGCGAGCGCGCGGCAGATGTCGGTCTGGAGCTCCGTGAAGAACTTGGCCGCGTGTTCGAAAAGATCCGACACGACCACATGCTACCATCGCAGAGCGGCAGAGCTCGGACTGATGTCAGCAGCCATTCGCCTCGTGCGCGCGTTGCGCGTGTTCATGGTCATCTTCCTCAGTTACATGTGGCAGATGTCCTGGGCGCGTCTGTGGCGGCGGCGCTACGACACGCGCGAGCGCTGGAAGCGGATCAACCGGCGCAACGCGCGCCGGATGTACAAGGGCTTCGTCCGGCTGCGCGGCGCGCGAGTACACCGAGGAGCTCGAGGCGCTGCAGGACGACGTCCCGCCGCAGTCGTACAAGAAGATCAAGAAGACGTTCGTCAAGTCGTTCGGCAAGCAGCCGCACGAGGTGTTCGCGAAGTTCGAGCAGGAGCCGATCGCCGCGGCGTCGCTCGGCCAGGTTCACCAGGCGCGCAGCGCCAGCGGCGAGCGCCTCGCGGTCAAGATCCTCTATCCCAACGTGGTGACGATCATCAACGTCGACCTCCGCGTGCTGGGCTGGGCGCTGCGCGTGTACCGGAACTTCGTCCCGCTGCAGCAGATCGAGCGCGTCCACGAGCACCTCGCCGACATGCTCGCGAGAGAGACCGACCTCGTCAACGAGGCGCGCTGCATCGCGCGGATGGCGAAGAACTTCGAGGGCGACTCCGACGTCCTGTTCCCCGTGGTGTTCCCCGAGCTGTCGAGCTCGACGGTGATGACCATGACGTTCATGGACGGCGTCAAGATCACCAACAAGGACGCGCTCGCCGGCCTGGCGCTCGACCCGTACGACGTCGCGACCAAGCTGATCAAGGTGTTCTACAAGCAGCTGTTCGTCGATCGGTTCTTCCACGCCGATCCGCACCCCGGCAACTTCTTCGTCCAGCGCGGCGCCGACGGCCAGGTCCGGATCGTCGTGCTCGACCTCGGTTCGGCGACCGAGCTGCGCGACAACCTCGCCGACGGCATGTTCGACATCCTGTCCGGCCTGATGACGCGCAAGGACGACCTCGTGGTGCGCGGCATCGACACGATGGGCTTCATGGCCGCGGGCGGCGACCGCGCGCTGCTCGAGCGCACCGTGCGGCGCTACTTCGAGAAGCTGCTCAGCATCCACATCACCGACTTCGGCAAGATCGATCCGGCGGTCGCCCAGCAGCTCGCGGATCCCCACATGAAGCGCGAGGACCTGCGCGAGTTGATGAAGTCGGTCGCCTACCCCGAGGGCTGGTTCTACGTCGAGCGCGCCGCGGTGATCATGTTCGGGCTGTCGTCGACGCTCGCGCCGCGGCTCAACGGCATCCACGTTGGCTTCCCCTACGTCACGCAGTTCATCATGGAGCGCAACACCAGGCGGCTCGCCGAGCAGACCGCGCGCAAGGCCGCCGAGGCCGCCAAGCAGGCCGCGGCCGAGCCGGCCCCCAAGGTCGCCGAAGAGCCCGAGGCACTGCTCAACTGACGCAGCCCCGGACCCGTGTTAGCGTCGCGGCGTGTTCGACATCGTGGTTGCGGCGGATCTGGACTGGGGGATCGGCAAGGCCAATGGCCTACCGTGGCCGAAGCTGCGCGGCGACCTGCAGCACTTCAAGCGCATCACACAGGCCGCGAGCGAGGGCCAGCGCAACGCGGTCGTGATGGGCCGCAAGACCTGGGAGAGCAAGGAGGTCGCGGGCAGGCCGCTGCCCAGCCGGCTCAACGTCGTGGTGTCGCGCGGCGAGCTCGCCGTCCCCGCCGGCGTGGTCGTGGTGCACTCGCTCGACGAGGCGCTGTCCGTCGGCGACGCCGAGACCATCTTCGTCGTCGGCGGCGCCGGTCTCATCCGCGCCGCGATCGAGCGCCCGGACCTGCGGTTCGTCTACCTGACCCGGATCGATCAGCGGTTCGACTGCGATGTCCGGATGCCGGACCTCGATGCCCGCGGCTTCGTGCGCGACGCATGGGACGGCGAGCGCGAGGCCGAGGACTTCGAGGTGCGCTACCGCATCGAGCGCCTCAGACCGCCACCGGGAACTTGATGAACGGGTGGTGCTGGTAGCCCTCGAGCGCGATGTCCTCGTAGCGCTGCGCGAGCACCGGCTTGTCGGCGAGCACCAGGCGCGGGAGCGGGAACGGCGCACGTTCGAGCTGCAGCCGGACACCCTCGACGTGATTGACATAGATGTGCGCGTCGCCGAGCGTGTGGATGAAGTAGCGCGGTGCGAGGCCGCACTCCTTCGCGATCATCGCCGTGAGCAGCGCGTAGCTCGCGATGTTGAACGGCACGCCGAGCGCGAGGTCCGCCGAGCGCTGGTAGAGCTGGCAATCGAGCTGGCCGGCGTGGACGTAGAACTGGAACAGCGCGTGGCACGGCGGCAGCCGCATGTCCGGCAGATCGGCGACGTTCCAGGCGCTGACGATGATCCGGCGCGACGCCGGATCGCGCTTGATCAGCTCGATCGCGTTCGTGATCTGATCGATGCCTGGCGCGCCGTCGCGCCCGCCCCAGCTGCGCCACTGATGGCCGTAGATCGGCCCGAGCTCGCCGCGCTCGTCCGCCCACGCGTCCCAGATCGGCGTGTGCTCCTTGAGATCGTCGTGGATGTTGGTCGAGCCGCGCAGGAACCACAGCAGCTCGCGGACGACCGCCGGGAACAGCACCTTCTTGGTGGTGACCAGCGGGAAGCCGTCGCGCAGGTCGTACCGGCTCTGGGCGCCGAACAGCGCGATCGTCCCGGTGCCGGTGCGATCGGTGCGGCGCTCGCCGTGGTCGAGCACGTGGCGCAGGAGATCGAGGTACGGCCGCATGGTCTGCATATAGCACCCGCGTATGATCTCCGCGTGCCACCGACGCCGACCACGATCGCCGAGCTGCTCGATCGCTACGACGGCCTCTTGCTCGACGCCTACGGCGTGCTGGTCGACGAGCGCGGCCTCCTGCCCGGTGCCGCCGCGCTGTTCGCCGAGCTCGATCGCCGCGCCGCGCCCTACGCCATCGTCACCAACGACGCGTCGCGGTCGCAGGCGACCTGGGCCGCACGCTTCGCGCGCCACGGCATCATCGTGCCCGCCGAGCGCATCGTCACCTCGGGCAGCCTGCTCCCCGGCTACTTCCGCGACCGCGGCCTGGCCGGCGCGCGGACCTGCGTGCTCGGCACCGAGGACTCGGTCGCCTACGTCCGCGCCGGCGGCGGCGTGCCGATCGCGCTGGCGCGGGGCATGGAGCTCGACGCGCTCGCGGTGTGCGACGACTCCGGCACGCCGTTCGTCGACGGCATCGCGCTGGCGTTCTCGGCGGTGGTCCGCGCGGTCCACGCCGGGCGCACCCCGGCGCTGGTGCTGCCCAACCCCGACCTGATCTACCCCAGGGGCGACGCCGAGTACGGCTTCACCGCCGGCGCGATGGCGCTCATCATCGAGGCGGCGCTCGCCCGCCGGTTCCCCGGCCGGCTGCGCTTCGACCACCTCGGCAAGCCGGCGCCCCACCTGTTCGCCGAGGCCAGGCGCCGGCTCGGCGGCGTCCGCGTCGTCATGGTCGGCGATCAGCTCGAGACCGACATCGCCGGCACCCACGCCGCCGGGATCGATGCCGCGCTGCTCGCCGGCGTATCGCGCTGGGATCCGGCGTCCGGCATTGCGCCGCGCTACCTGCTGGCTACGATCGAGCCGTGATCCAGCGGATCTGCTTCGTCAAGCTGCTCGACGACGAGGTCACCTCGCGCGGCGAGCTCGCCACCCTCCTGTCCGCCCAGATGCGCGAGGCCGGCGCCGACGTCGTCGTCGGCCTGCCCGCCGACGCCAGCGCCGCCCGCTGGGACCTGTCGATCGTGATCACCGCGGCCTCGCTCGAGGCGTGGAACGCGCTCGCCCAGGTCCCTGCGATGATCGGCGCGTTCGACGAGCTCGCCCGGCGGGCAGCCGTGGTCAAGGCCTGGACGTTCGAGGCGGCCGATCCGGCGCGATAGCTGACATCCAGTCACCGCTGCCGCGTACGCTTCGCCCGTCCGCCCTCGTCCGCGCTGCAAACGACTACACCGGTCATCGCGGCGCGGAATGCAGTGGCGGAGCGCGGACGCGCGGACGGCTCCTTGGCGAGCGCGGCCATGATCGCGGCGTCGAGCTCGGGCGGGACATCGCCGCGGAGCTGGCGGGGCGGCACCGGCGCCTCGCTGAGGTCATGCCGGCAGTGTGGAGCCGCGCCCGGCGCCGATCGGCGATTCGTGATGAGCGGTCGCCCGCGCGGATGGCCGGTCACGGCCGCGGCGGATGCAGCTCGACGAGCGTGGCGCCCCAGCTGCCGCCGCGCTCGTCGGCGAGCCGGTAGCCGCGCACGGCGGGGTGGCGATCGAGCACGCCGTGCACGATCCGCCGCAGCGTGCCGGTGCCCTTGCCGTGGATGATCCGCACGCGGGTCATGCCGGCGGCCTGCGCGGCGCGGAGGTACTCGGCGACGACGTCGGCGCACTCGCGCGGCACGAAGGTGTGCAGATCGAGCTCGTCGGTCAGCGCGGGCGCGGCCGCGCCATCGCCCGGCCCGTCGGTGAGGTCATCGGGGTCGCCGAACAGATCGGCGTCGAGATCGTCGGGGCCGGGGCCGGGGCGTCTGGGCATGGTCGGCTCACCCGGGCCAGTGCGCGCCGGACGGGATGAACGGGATGACCTTCTTGCGCAGCGCCGGCGGTAGCCTCGCGTCGAGGATGCCGGGGATCTCGTCGGGGCGGTACTCCGGGAGCGCCATCCTTCCGCGTGCGGCGGTAGGCCTCGCGTAGCCAGTCCACGTCGATGTGGTGCGCCAGCGTTTGCAGGCTGACGCTAGGTTTCCTCCTCGCCAGTTCCGCTATTCGTTCGAGCTTGGTTGAGACGTCTAGCGAGCTCTGTGTCTCGATCATCTTCTCCCTCCAACGAAGTTGTTCTCCGGCGCGCTCCTTTGCTCGGCAGGGTCCCCTGGAGCGGGTTCCCCCAGGTCATCGCTCGTACTGCGCGCTCCGACCTCTCGACGCCCGGCCGGTTCGATTTCTCTTGCCGTTCCGTTCCTGTCTGCGACAGGAGCGTCGAGACTCCATCCCAAGGTTCCTGGGCAACCCCTTGCATCCGTGCCCTGGCCTACGATCCCGTTGAGACCGATGCGTTTGAGGCCATGGCTCTAGGCATCGCGCATCGATGTCGCCTTCGACGTTTCGCAGCCCCAAGCGGAAGCGCCGTGACACGCGCTGGGATGAAGCGCGCGCGATCTCCCGCGGTCGCCGCGCGCGTGGCGCGTGGTTCCGCGTCAGGGCGAAGAACCACCACAGGACGCAGCCCATGCCCTTCGCTCGCGATCTCCTCGATCCGCTGCCTGTGCGCCATCGAGCTGGCCGCGGCCGGCGGCCGGGCGCCAGCGACGAGCGAACCAGCTCGTGCAGAACCGGCGCGGCGCGATCCGGTGCAGCACGGTACACGCGAGCTGCATCCGGCGGTACGAGCGTCGCTTCCACTGGACACGCTTAGACCGAGGCCGCCGCCGCCACCGACACCGACACCGAGGCCGACACCGAGGCCGCCACCGACACCGAGGCCGACACCCGCCACCGAGGCCGCCACCCGCCACCGAGGCCGCCACCGGCACCGAGGCCGCCAGTGGAAAGCGCCGAGGCGAAGTGAACCCGAGGGGTGTCAATCGCGGCCGTGTACGACGTCCCACTCGGGACGCGGGTGGCACCGACCGCGCGCCAGGTGTCGATCGCGGCCGTGTACGACGTCCCACTCGGGACGCGGTGGCACCGACCGCGCGCCAGGTGTCGATCGCTGTCGGGCTGTCGGGCTGCCGGATTGACGGACTGGCGAGCTGTCGAGCTGTCCGGGTTTTGGCCGGATCCCGGACAAGCGTCCGGGTGTCGGCCAAAGCCGGACAGGACGCCGCGTGATTCTCGATACATGCACTGGCAAGAGGCTTGCTCTTGGCCTGCGCCGTCATGACCCCTCGCCCCCACGATGCGCTGTTCAAGTCGGCGTTCGAGACACCTGCCCACGCCGCGGCCCTCCTCCGCGCGCTGGTGCCGACCACGCTCGGCGAGCTCATCGCGTGGGATACGTTGACCGGCGAGACCGGCTCCTTTGTCGATCCCCGCCTCGCCGACCGGCATAGCGATCTGGTGTTCTCCGCGCGGCTGCGTGCCGCCCCGTTCTCGGTCATCTACGTCCTGCTCGAGCATCAGAGCACCGGCGACCCCACCATGCCACTACGCACGATGTCCTACGAGGCCCGGATCTGGCACCGCTTCCGCAAGGCCTATCGCGCCACATGGTTACCGCCGATCCTCGCCGTGGTCATCAGCCACGTGCGAGGCGGCTGGACGACGGCGCGCACACTGGCCGAGCTGTTCGATCCGGCCATTTCAGCGTGCCCCGCGCTCGCCGCGCTCGCCGCGCTCGTGCCCCGCGTGCCTCTGATCATCGAGGACCTCGCCCATCGCAGCAACGCGGACCTCCGGGCCTGGATGCTGCCGGCGTTTCCGAAGCTTGCGCTCTGGCTACTGCGCGATGCTCGTGATCCTCGGCGCTTGCTCGCCAGCTTCGACACATGGATCGACTCGTTCGCGGAGGTGGAACGCGCATCGGGCGGAAGCGACGCGATGACCACGCTGCTGACCTATCTGTTCCGGGTCGTCAAACCCATGCACCACGACGAGCTGCGTGCCAAAGTCCGGCAACTGGGCCCGCGTGCCGAGGAGATCACCATGAGCATCGTAGACATGTGGCACGAGCAGGGTCGCGCGAAGGGCCGTCAGGAAGGGCGTGTGGAAGGGCGGATCGCCGCCCTGCGCCGCCTCATTCTCGTCAAGTTCGGCTGCCAGATGCTGGACGATCGATACGAAGCGGCGATACGCAACGCGACGCTCGACGCGCTCGACGGCTACTTGCAGCGCGTGCTGACTGCGGATTCAGTCGCCGCGGTATTCGAGGATTGACCGTCAGGGCTTGGCCGGCGCGGTCATCGCGGCGCGG
>VBLP01000061.1 GCA_005887925.1 Deltaproteobacteria bacterium
ATGTCGACGTGGTGGACCTCGTCGAGCAGGTGCTTCTGGACGTGGGCGCAGAACACGTTGGTCATGCCGGGATCGAAGCCCGAGCCGAGCAGCGCCATCCGACCCGCGCGCGCGAACCGCTCGCGATACGCCCACTGCCACCTGTACTCGAACTTCGCGACGTCGCGCGGCTCGTAGTTGGCGGTGTCGAGGTAATCGGCGCCGGCGGCGAGGCAGGCGTCCATGATGTGGAGGTCCTGGTAGGGCAGGGCGACGTTGATGACGACGGCGGGGCGGAAGTCGGCGATCAGCCGCGTGGTCGCGGCGACATCGTCGGCGTCGACCTGCGCGGTGCGGATCGTCCGGCCGTGGAGCTCGGCGATCTCGGCGGCGAGCTTGTCGCAGCTCGCGATCCGCCGGCTGGCGAGCAGGACGTCGCTGAACGTGTGGCGATCCATGGCGCACTTGTGCGCGACGACGCCGCCGACGCCGCCTGCACCGATGATCAGGACCTTCGACATGGGGGCGCAAGCTAGCACACGCGCGGGCGGTTTCGCGCGTCAGGCCGGATCGTCGGGATCGCGATCACCTGGCTCGAGATCGCGGGCTTCGTCGATCTGCTCGGGCGAGACCTCGATCGTCCGCGACCGCGTGACCTCGGCCAGAAGGCTCGTGGTCAGCGGATCGTCGAGCGTCGCGGTGCGCGAGATCAGGGGCGCGGCGGCGCTGTCGATCGGGGATGCCGTGCGCAGCACCGCGGGCATCCGCGTGACCGGCAGCTTCTGCGATCCGAGCTTCGAGGTCGCGGTCGGCTTGCGCGCGGTCGGCCTGGCGGGCACGACGGCGGACGGAGGTGCGGCGGGGCGCTGGACCGCAGCCGGCCTGTGCCGCCTGGACTGCCGCGGATCTCCCTCGCGCATGCGTCGAGCGTAGCAGCTCGCGGCCCGTCCGGCGCGGTGAACTTGGTAATTTACTTCACAATATCGCGGAGATCGCGGAGGTCAAATCGTCCTAGGGATGGGTGTCGGTCGCGCCGTTGCCGTCATCGGCGGGCGCGAGGTCGCGGCGCACCGACTTGGTGATCCGCTTCTCGAGCTTCTTGGGCTTCTGGCGGAACGCATCGCGCGCGGCCTTGCGCGCCGACTTCATGAGCTCGTCGAGCAGCGTGTCGATCGAGTCGCGCAGGTGGCCGAGCGCCTCGGGCGCGATGCCCTGGCCGTAGGTCGCGACGAAGTCGCGCACCATGATCAGGTCGACGGCGGGGCCGAGCGTGTCGGTCACGCCGGACAGCTCGTCGTGGATCGCCGTGAGCCGCGGCCCGGCGTGCGACGCGATCAGCTCGAGCTGGTAGACCAGCTCCTTGCTGCGGCGGCGCCAGGTGTGGAACCACGACTTCGACCGCTTCGACGCGCGGCTGGCCCGGCGCGCCTGGCCGTAGATGTGGCGCACGCCGTCGGCCACGATGTCCCAGTCGACATCGTGGCCGAGCGCGGCCTGCAGCGCCTCGGCCTGCGCGGCGGCGCGGGCGGCGCTCTCGGCGAGCAGCTGCTTGATCTCGGCGACCGCCGGCATCGCCTCGGCGGCGTTGGCGAGCACGCGGTTGGCGGTGGCGCGATCGGCCTCGTCGAGCGTCATCTGGGCCAGGCTCTCGGGGGCGACCGAGTGGTCGCGGACGGTCGACAGCGAGCGCCGGGCCTCCTGCAGCGCGGTCTTGACGGCGCGGCGCTCGCCCTTGGGCAGCGCGCCGGCGACCAGGCCGAGCACGGCGCGGGCGCGGCGCAGCGCCTTGCGCGACGCGTGGACCGCGGACGGGGCCGACTCCTTGTCGATCGCGGCAATGGCGTCGCGCGCCTCCTGGGCCGCGGCTTCGAACGCCTGGATCAGGGCGCCGCGCAGCGCGGCAGCGTCGTGGATCGCCGACGTCTTCACGCCGAGCGGGCCGAGCTTGTCGTGCTCGGGATACGGAAGGGCAGGCTTGGGTCCCGTCGGAGTCGCCATAGCGGAGAGCACCATACAATGTCGCTTCCGGATTATTGCAGCGTCATCGTGAATTCGTGAAGCTCTATCCAAGTTGTCACACGGCGCGTGTCGCACGGCGCTGCGGTATGGTGGCGAGCCATGGCGCACCCGATCTTGTTCGATCCCGTCGACAGCCCGTACCTGGTGCCGTTCGATGGCTCGTTCAAGCTCCGTAAATCTCCCACGGATCCGAGCGACAACCCGGGCAAGGATGCAGATATTGCGGCGCTCGCGCACGCGATCGAGAAGCTGTCCAAGCTCCAGGAGAAGCTGTACGCGCACGACAGGTACAGCGTTCTTCTGATCTTCCAGGCGATGGACGCCGCCGGCAAGGACGGCACGATCCGCGCGGTGATGACCGGCATCAATCCGCAGGGATGCCAGGTCTATGCCTTCAAGGCGCCCAATGCCGAGGAGCTCGACCACGACTTCCTGTGGCGGGGGCAGCGCGACCTGCCCGAGCGAGGCCGGATCGGGATCTGGAACCGCAGCCACTACGAGGAAGTCCTGGTGGTGCGCGTCCATCCGGGCTTCCTCGACCGCCAGAAGCTGCCGCGCCGCCCCAAGGACCTCGCGGAGCTCTGGGCCGAGCGCTACGAGTCGATCGCCGCCGCCGAGAAGCACTGGGCGCGCAACGGCTGCGTCATCCTCAAGTTCTTTCTCAATGTCTCGCAAAAGGAACAGCACAAGCGGTTCCTCGAGCGCGTCACCGATCCCGAGCACTTCTGGAAGTTCAGCTCGACCGACATGGCCGAGAGCAAGAAGTGGGACGCGTACATGGACGCGTATCAGGACGCGCTGGCGGCGACCAGCAAGCCATGGGCGCCGTGGTACGCGATCCCGGCGGACTCCAAGCACTACATGCGGCGGGCGGTCGCCGAGGTCGTCGTCGGCACGCTCAAGCAGCTGCGCGTCGAGTATCCGAGCTTGCCGCCGGGCGAGCTCGCCGAGCTCGAGCGGGTGAAGATCGAGCTCCAGGCCGAGTAGCCGCGCGGCGCGCCGGCTACTTGGCGTCTCCGGTCTTGGTCGTGTAGTTGGCCGGCACCCACTCGTAGCCCTTGCCCTCCGAGCGCAGGTGGCCGATGCCCGGGAACGAGAAGTGGGCCACGGCGATCCAGTGCTTCTTGGTGGCCGCCTCGGCGCACGCCTTCTTGCGCTGCGGCCTCGACATGGGCGAGGTCGCCCCAGAACACCATCCGCTCGCCCTTGCTCTCGATCGCGTAGACCGTGTGACCGGGCGTGTGGCCGGGTGTCGGCAGCGCGTGGAGGCCGGGGACGATCTCGACGTCCGCGCCCTCGAACCACTGGGTCTTGTTGGCGTCGGTGTAGGGCTTGAGCGAGGTCATCGCGCCCTGGAAGAAGTTCCTCATCTGCTCGGGCGCCTTCTTCATGTTGTCCTCGCTGAGCCAGAAGCCGGCCTCGGCCTTGGCGGCGTGGACCACCGCCTTGGGGAACACCGCCTTGCCGGCGGCGGTGAGGCCGCCGACGTGATCGGCGTGCATGTGCGTGATGCAGATGTCGTCGACCTGCTCGGGCTGGTAGCCCGAGGCCTTGAGGTTGACGATCAGCTTGCCGAGCGTCGGGCCGAACAGGTTGGCGGCGCCGGTGTCGATCAGCACGAGCTTCGTGCCGGTGTTGACCAGGAACGCGTTGACCGAGGTCTCGACCGGCGCGGTCAGGAACTCGGCGGCGAGCGCCTTCTTGACCTTGTCGGGCGTGGTGCCGGTCAAGAGCTGATCCATCGGCAGATCGGCGGTTCCGTCGGACAGCGCGGTGACCTCGAAGTCGCCGAGCTTCATGCGGTACCAGCCGGGAGCCTGGCCCTTGGCCATCGGCGCACCGGCGAGCGCGACCCCGCTCGCCGTGACGAGCAGGGCCAGGGCGAACATCACGTGGCGTGCATGTGCGTGCATATGTTTCCTCTCGTGAGCGCGCGCAAGGTACCCGACGGGATCGACGGCTGCAACGGCCGCCGCGCGTCGTCGCCGCGGATGTGGCGGCGGCACGTCACGGCCGGCTCGCTTCCGCGTATCCTCCGCGGCCATGGACGCGCAGCAATTTCGCCGGCTCGGTCACGCCCTGGTCGATTGGATCGCCGACTACCGCGAGGGCCTCGCCGAGCGGCCGGTGATGAGCCCGGTGCGGCCGGGCGAGATCAAGGCGCGGATGCCGAGCGAGCCGCCCGAGCACGGCGGCGCTGCGGGCGAGCTCCTGGCGCGGCTCGAGGCCGACGTGCTGCCGGGGATCACGCACTGGAACCACCCCGGGTTCTTCGCGTACTTCCCGTCGATCACGAGCTACGCCTCGATCCTGGGCGACCTGGCGTGTGCGGGCCTCGGCGTCCAGGGCATGAGCTGGCAGACCTCGCCGGCCGCGACCGAGGTCGAGGAGGTGGTGATGGACTGGCTGCGCCAGATGGTCGGGCTGTCGGCGGCGTGGACCGGCGTGATCCAGGACACCGCCAGCACCGCGACCCTGACCGCGCTGATCTGCGCGCGTGACAAGGCCTCGGACTTCGCGCCGGCGGGGCTGCAGCGCGGCGGCGGGCCGCTGATCGTCTACGCCTCGGCCGAGGCCCACAGCTCGATCGAGAAGGCGGTCCGGCTCGCCGGCATCGGCATGCGATCGCGCGCGATCGCGCGGCGGGCCTTCAGCCCTGCGCCGTGGTCGCGACCACCGGGACCACCAACACCACCGCGTTCGATCCGATCGACGCGATCGCCGACGTCACCGAGCCGCAGGGGATCTGGCTGCACGTCGACGCCGCGATGGCGGGCACCGCGATGGTCGCGCCGGAGTGCCGCGCGCTGTGGCACGGCATCGAGCGCGCCGATTCGCTGGTGTTCAACCCGCACAAGTGGATGGGCGTCGGCTTCGATCTCAGCGCGTACTACTGCCGAGATCCCCAGCACCTGATCCGCGTGATGGGGACCAACCCGGCGGTGCTGCGCACGTCGCGCGACGGCGAGGTCTCCAACTTCCGCGACTGGCACATCCAGCTCGGCCGGCGGTTCCGCGCGCTCAAGCTGTGGTTCCACCTGCTCGATCAGGGCGTCGCGGGGATCCGCGAGCGGCTGCGGCGCGACCTGGCCAACGCGCGGTGGCTGGCCGGCGAGATCGATGCCGTGCCCGGCTGGGAGATCGTGGCGCCGGTCGCGCTGCAGACCGTGTGCGTCCGCCACGTGCCGCCGGGCCTCGACGAGGCCGCGGTGTCGGCCCACAACCTCGCGATCGCGCGGCGGATCAACGACGGCGGCCGCGCCTACCTCACGCCGACCGTGCTCGACGGCCGGCAGATCCTGCGGATCTCGATCGGCGCCGAGCGCACCGAGCGCGAGCACGTCGCGGCGCTGTGGGCGGCACTGCGCGACGCCGCCGCGGCGGTGTGATCGCGAGCCGCCGGTCGCAGGCCGAGCGAAGCCGCGCGTCGCCCGGATCGAGGATCGCCGCGGCCGAGTTATGCTGCGCGCGTGTCGACCGCATCGCCTGCTTCGATCGCTGAGCTGCTCGCCGAGGACATGGGATCGATCCCGGCGCTGCTCCACCGCCACGCCCGGGCGCAGCCGGCGCACCCGGTGGTGATCGCGGGG
>VBLP01000350.1 GCA_005887925.1 Deltaproteobacteria bacterium
GGCCCGCGATCTCTTGCAGATCACGGACATCTGTCGCCATCCGGCGACAATCGAGGCTAGGGCGTCCGCGTGGTCAGCGCATCGACCGCGTGGACCGGCGCGCGATCGCCGTTGATCAGGTGCTTGATCGCGGACAGCACCAGGCGCTGGCTCTCGAGCATGGTCTTGCCGGAGAACACCGCCGACACCACCTCGATCCGGTAGTGCCCGCCGCTGCCCGACACCGTGACCACGGCATCGGGGATCCGGCTTGTCACCGACGAGGTGATCGCGTCCTCGACGGAGCCCACGAAGTCGGTCGGGTGATCGCTCATACGCGTTCGTTCGCACGAAATGCGCCGCGGCACAACCGCCCGCGGGCGAAGGCGGCTGCCGGGCCGTGCGTGAAACCGGTATACCTGTGCGTCATGACCCGCTCCGCGGCTGCTGCCGCCGTCCGCCGGCTCGAGCGCGCCCTCGAGGCCACCCCCCTGGACTTCGCGCTGCACCAGCAGCTCGCCGAGGCGCACTTCCAGCTGCTCCAGCGCGAGGACCGCGAGATCGAGCTCGACGCGATCTGCCGCGAGCAGCCGGCGGCGTTCACCAGCCAGCTCCACCTGGCCGCGCTGTTCGAGGGCCGCGAGCACTGGCACGAGGCCGTGGCCGGGTTCACCCGCGCGATCCGGACCGCGCAGCTCCGCGGGTTCTGGTTCGACGAGGGCTCGACCCCGCCGTGGATCCGCGACCTGGTCCTCCACGCGATGGACGTCGCGCACCACGGGCGAATCGAGCTGTTCCACCAGGTGCTCGAGCCGATGATCGCGCGCTACGGCAAGGACGAGCTCGGGCGCGTGTCGCGCGCGCTCGCGATGTACCTCGACCTCGAGCCGGTCGTGCGCAGCGACCCGCGGCAGCAGCCGAGCTTCCTCTACATCCCCGGGCTCCCCGAGGCGCCGGTGTTCCCCCGCGAGGCGCTGCCGTTCGCCGACTGGTACGAGGCCCAGACCGAGGCGATCGCCGCCGAGATGCGGGCGGTCCGCGACGGCGACGGCGTCCAGCCGTTCCACTACGATGTGCCCGAGGGCGAGCGCGGCAAGCTCACCGCCGGCGGCGCATGGGACGCCTACTTCTTCTTCCTCGATGGCGAGCGCGTCGATGGCCACCACGCGGCGTGCCCGGCGACCTCGAAGGTGCTCGCCGGCCTGCCGCTCGACCGCGTCCGCGAGCATGGCCCGGAGGTCTGCTTCTCGATCATGCGGCCCGGCGCGCACATCCTGCCCCACCGCGGCGTCACCAATGCCCGCGCGGTGCTCCACCTCGGCCTCGAGATCCCCGATGGCTGCGCGCTCAACCTGGTCGACGTCCGCCCGCTGGACTGGCAGCCCGGCAAGTGCTTCGCCTTCGACGACACCTACCAGCACGAGGCGTGGAACCGGAGCGATACGACGCGGACGATCCTGCTCGCCGACATCTGGAATCCGTACCTGCGCGCGGCCGAGCGCGAGGCGATCGCCGAGCTGGTCGGCGTGATCGGCGACTTCAACCGCGACGCGGCTCCTGCCCCGCTGACCCGCTAGCGGCCGAAAACGACAACAGGCAGCGCGCCCGGAGGCGGCTGCCTGGTTCCCTGGGGATCTGGCCTCAGGTGACGATACGACTCAGAACAGCTGCGACAGGCGGAGGTAGACCTGGCGACCCATGAAGTCGTAGGCCGACTCGTCTGCGTTCAGCGCCGGGCCGTTGTAGATGATCGGCGGCGCCACGTCGACCACGTTGTTCACGCCGACGGTGATCCGCGTGAGGCCCTGCGAGGTCTTGAGCCCGTAGTTCACGAACAGGTCACCGGTAGCGTAGCTCGCGATGTCGAGGCGGCCGTGGTTCGGGCGGCCGTCATCGGGCGGCGTGTTGCAGTCGTTCTGGTCGCACTCCTGCGAGCCGTTGACGAACCGGATGTTGAAGCCGGCGCCGAGGCCCGACGGGTGCGCCCACGTGGTGAAGAGGTTGAACTTCAGGGTCGGGTTCAGGCCGAGGTCGTAGAAGCCGCGACCGTGGAGGATCTGCTCCTTGCCGGTATCCGGGCTCACCAGGCCGGTGTCGACGTTGTACTGGAACAGGTAGGTGCCCTCGAACGCGTGGCGGAAGGTACCCATGTTGTTGCGGTACTGGTACGCGGCCGAGAAGTCGAGGCCCGACGTGGTCAGCGAGCCGACGTTCTGGATGATGTCGACGATGTGGTCGATGTGGAACGTGACCGGGTCACGGATCACGTCCTGGCAGAACTTGTCCTGGCCGCCGGTGTAGCACTGCGACAGGATCGTCGCGAACGGCAGGTTGGTGATCGCTTCGTCGATCTTGACGTGCCAGTAGTCGAGCGTGAAGTCGAGGCCACGCAGCGGCTCGTAGACCACGCCCGTCGTGAGGACGGTGCCCTTCTCGGGTTGCAGGCCGGGGTTGCCACCGACCAGCGCGCGCTGCTGGACCGACGCGAACGCCGAGTTCATCGGCACGCCCTGCTTGGTGCACTGCGCCTGGACCTTCGGATCGAGCGTCTGCGTCGTGGTCGAGCCCGGCGGCATCGTGTCGCACGGATCCTTGACCACCGGGAAGGTGTCGGCCTGGCCGGAGAACAGCTCGCCGACGTTCGGCGCGCGGAACGCGTTGCCGTAGGTGCCGCGCAGCGCGAGGCCGCCGGCGGTGCGGACCAGACCACTGATCTTGCCGGTGACGCCCGAGCCGAACGTGTTGTAGCGGTAGGCGCGGCCGGCCGCGTTGATCTCGACCCACTTCAGCGCGTCGCCGCCCGACAGCGGGACGACCGACAGCTCGGCGAAGCCCTCGAACGCGTTGTACGAGCCGATGGTCGGGGCGTTCGCGTTGCCGGTGGTGTCGCCGGTCGCGGTCAGCGGGTCAGGCTGCTGGCCGCCCTTCTCGAAGCGGTAGTCGCCACCGATGGCGAGCGAGATGTCGCCGTGGTTGGGCAGATCGACCAGCTTGCCGCTCGCGGTCACGAGCGCCGTGTGCTGATCGCTGAAGCCCGACTGCGTGCCGGTGAACGTCAGGTATTTGATCATCGCCGGGGTGACCTCACCCGGGCGCAGCAGACTCAGCGGGACGCAGTTGGCGATCACCGCGCCCGGGACACCGCACTGCGGTCCGAGGGCCGGATCGCGGAAGCTCGGTCCGAGCGCCGCCTTGAGGTGGCTGCGGATCAGCATGCCGTGGCCGGCCTGCGTGGCGTCCGACCGCCCGTAGTTGTACGAGCCTTCCCACTTCCAGTTCTTGACCAGCGGGACATCCTCATCGGCGGTGCCGTTGAGGCCCACGACCAGGCGGGTCGTGTTGATGTCCTGGTTGAACGTACGCGGACCGAACTCGACCAGCCGGCGCCGGTAGTCGAGGATGTCCTGTCCGATCGTCTCGTTGTATATGCTGTTCTTCGAGATCGGCGCCTTGGCGCCGGACAGATCGACCGGCTCCTCGGCGAGCTGCTGGGTCGACTTGCGGGCGTTGAACTGGCCCTCGAAGAACACGTGGCTGTTCTTCGTGATGTCGTAGTGGCCGTTGGAGAACAGGTTGACGCGGTTCGACGGCGTCACCAGGTAGTTCAGCGGCTGGAAGTTGTAGTTGTCACCGAGCGAGGTGTCGGTCGGCGCGATGAAGTTGCGGAATCCGCCGCTGCCGTCGGCCGTGCAATAGCGCGACGTACAGCCCGGGACGACGATCTTCGTGGTGCCGACCATCGTGTTGATGCGGCCGGTCGCCGAGGCCGGCGAACCGTTCAGCGTCCTGAACGAGCACGAGTCTGGGTTGTCCCCCGGAAGGGCGGCGCGCTCGGGCGTACAGGTGAAGTCGTACGAGTACGTCTGCTTGGCGAAGTCGCGCTCGCCGGCCATCACCGCTTCCTGCTTCTGGTAGCCGCCGGAGAACGTGATGTTGCCGCGGTTCGACGAGTGGCCGGTCACGAAGCTGAGGTCGTAGTTCGTGCCGTCCCGGCGCTGCGACGTCGAGGTGTAGATGCTGGCCTCGGTGCCGTTCATGTTCGTCCGCGTGATCACGTTGACCACGCCGGCGATCGCGTCCGAGCCGTAGATCGCCGAGGCGCCGTCCTTGAGGACCTCGACGCGCTCGATCATCGCGAGCGGGATCGTCCCGAAGTCGACCGACGCATCGGCGCCGGTGCCGCTGGGCACCACGCGGCGTCCATTGAGGAGCACCAGGGTGCGGGCGGTGCCGAGGCTGCGCAGGTTGATGCGCGTCGAGCCGTCGCCGCCGTTGTTGTTCTGGGCGTTGATCGCGTTGCCCTGCGCGGGGATCTTCTGGAGGATGTCGCCGACGTTGGTGATGCCGGCGCTGTCCAGCTTCTCCTTGTCGACCACCGACACGGGCGACGGCGAGTCGACTTCCTTGCGGCCGATCAGCGAGCCGGTGACCGTGATCACCTCGGTCTTGGCCTCCTGCTCGGCGAGCTTTGCCAGCTCCTCATCGGACAGGTTCGGCGCGGCCTCGGCCTGCGCCGCGGGCTGGGCTTGTTGTGGTGGGGGTTGCTCTGCGGGCTGCGCCGGTTCCGTGGGAGCCGGCTGATTTGCGTCAGCTGGTGGCTGTGGGTCACCCGCTGGCGGCTGGTCCGAAGGTTGCGCTTGCGCGATTCGCTGCGCCCAGCGCATTGGAGTCCAATGCGAACCGGGCGCCTTCTTCGCGCGCATACGCAACGACTTCGGCGCGTTGTTGTCGGCTGCGACAGGCGCAACACCGACGAGTACCAGACAAACGCTGCAAGCTAGAGTCTTCATTCTGGTCATTCGCCTGCTCCCAGTTTCGTCCGCAGGCTCTCACAATCACGACCGAGTATGCGCGGTAGCAAACCCTAACTTGTGATGACGCCAGGCAACCTAAACCATATTCATGGCGTTGTTATCTACTCACGAGCTGCCGCACCCCTTACTGAACTTTTGTTCAAAGCAGCACTTTCAGTGGTATATTTTACATAGATTGCAATCTGTAGGGCAATTTTACCGCGGGCTCATACCTCGATAAAAAAGGCCAGCCGGAATTACAGATCCAGCTGGCCGTGCTGCGGTGTTCACCGCGCTGTCACGAAAATGGGGCGGTGGGCTATTGTGCTTCGTCTTTTCCTTGGTTTCGCAGCGTCAGGACTTCTTCGCGAACGCTCTGCGCGAAGGCCTTGAGCTCCTGCATCGAGTTGCGAACGCGCGTTCCCGCCGCCTTGTTGCCATCCCGATAGAACTTGTCGAAGTCTGCGGCCATGGCGGCGACGAGTCGCTGCAGCTCGGCAAAGCGGCTCGTCGGGGCCGAGGTCTCGGACTCGGTGGTCTGGGTTTCGCTATTGGTCTCCATGAGGGTTGCTACCTTGCCTCGAGACTCTGACATCGGCAAAAAGCCTCCGATCGTCCTAGAACTACTCTACAATCGGCGCCATGCGAAGCACGGCAGCCGCGATCGTCGTCCTCGTCGCGTGTGGGGCGTGTGGGTCGTCCAAGCCCCCCGAAGGCCCCAAGCCCGATGATCGGATCAAGGCGCTCGAGGCCGAGCTGCAGAAGACCAAGGACGAGCTGACCAAGGCCAACGCGGCCGCCGAGGAGCTCCGCAAGACCGAGGCCGAGCTCAAGACCAAGGCCGACGAGGCCAGCGCGCTGCAGGCCAAGCTCGCCGAGGCCGTGGGCCAGGCCGGCGAGGTCACCACCGCCGACGGCGCGGTCAAGCTCGAGCTCGTCGACCAGATCCTGTTTCCGACCGGCGAAGCCGACCTCACGCCGAACGGCAAGGACGTGCTGGCCAAGGTCGGCGCGGCGCTCAAGGAGATCGGTGACAAGCAGATCTGGGTCCAGGGCCACACCGACGACCAGCCGATCTATCCCAGGAAGCCCAGGCCGCCGGCCCCCGAGCCCACCGCCAGGACGGCCAAGGCCAAGGTCCGGCCCGGCAAGCCCGACGCCAAGGGCAAGCCCGAGGGCAAGGCCGAGGGCAAGCCGGAGGGCAAGGTCGACCCCAAGGCAAAGTCCGACAAGCCGGACGGCAACGACGCCGTGCTGGCGTTCGTCACCAACTGGGAGCTCTCGGCGGCGCGCGCGCTCACCGTCGTCCACTACCTGCAGGACGACGCCAGGATCGATCCGACGCGGCTCGCCGCGGTCGCGTTCGGTCAGTATCGCCCCGTCGGCAAGATCAGGGCGAAGAACCGGCGGATCGAGATCGTGCTGTATCCGCGCGCCAAGCTCACGCCGAAGTGATCGGCGCGGGGCAACGTGCCGCGCGAGGATTCCGGACACCGAGCGAAACACGCCCGCAACAAACCAGGCAACGCGGCATGTGATACGCCGGGTCCATGAGTCGACGCCTGGTGATCGCGGTCGGAATCGCGGTGGTCGTCGCCGGCGCGTGGTGGCTGCGCGGCCGCCCCGGTGCGCCCGCCGCCTCCGAGGTCCCCGCGCCGCTCGCCCCCGAGGCGGTCCGCCAGGTCCGGCCGGCGCGCGGCGAGCTCGGCGAGCTCACGCGCGTGATGATCGACGACGATCCCCGGGGCACGCTGCGGCTCGAGGGCCAGGTCATCGACGCCGAGGACCACGGGGTCGGCGGCGCGACGGTGATGATCACGGCCAACCCGCCGCGGTCGATCACCACCGAGGCCGACGGCAGCTTCGCGTTCGACGGGCTGGTGCCGCGGCCCTACACGCTGATCGCGCGCGCCCGGCAGGGCGTCGCCGGCCCGATCACCGCGCGGCTGACCGAGAAGTCCGAGCCGGTCGTGCTGCGGCTCCGGCCGGCCGGCAAGCTCACCGTCACCGTGGCCGGCGGCGACGGCAAGGCGATCCGCGGCGCCACCGTCGAGCTGCGCGGCGTCGATGTCCAGCGCGCGGTGACCCAGACCGGCCCGGCGGTGTTCTCGCCGGTGGTGCCCGGCGGCTACCAGATCGCGGCGTGGGCCGACGGCAAGGCGCACGCGTTCCAGCGCATCCAGATCGGCACGGGCGACGCCCAGGCCCGCCTGGTGCTGAGCGCGGGCGCGCCGGTCGCCGGCCGCGTCGTCGACGATCGCGGCGCCGGCATCGCCGATGCCCGCGTGCGCTACAGCGGCGCGTCCGACTGGACCCAGCAGGCCAGCGAGCGCTACGACGCGGTGGTCAGCGCCGCCGACGGCAGCTTCCGGTTCGAGGCGCTCCCCGCCGGCTCGTTCCGGTTCCAGGCCAGCCACCCCGAGCGCGCCCCGGGCAGCTCGGCGCTGATCACGCTCGACGGCAAGACGCCGCGCGACGGCGTGGTGATCGCGCTCGAGGTCGGCGCGGTGGTCAAGGGCAAGGTCGTCGACGGCCAGCGCCGGCCGGTCGCGGCCGCGCGGGTCCGGATCGGCGGCGGATCCGGCGGGCCCGGTGGCGTCGGCGGTCGCGGCGGGCCCGGCGGACCGCGCGGGCGGATGTTCGAGCCGCCGCGCCAGAGCTTCAGCGACGGCGACGGCGCGTTCGAGATCCGCGGCCTGCCGCGCCGGCCGCTGTCGGCGGTGGCGCTCCACGACACCGGCGCGTCGCAGACCGTCCCCGTCGACGCCAGCCACGGTGACGTCACCAACCTCGTGCTCGTGCTCGACGTGACCGGCGCGATCTCGGGCGCCGTGGTCGACCCCGAGGGCCAGCCGGTGGAAGGCGCCCAGGTCTCGGCCGGTCCGTCGTTCGGCGGCCGCGGCGGGCCCGGCCCCGCGGGCTTCGGCGGCGGAGGCTTCGACCCGTCGCAGTGGCAGCTGCGCGGCCGGCCCGAGGACGTCACCGACGCCGCCGGCAAGTTCACGCTGACCGGCCTTGCCGCCGGCGCGCAGTACCGGCTCACCGCCGCCCCGGCGAGCCGCACCGGCCCGCGCCGCGGCGGCTTCCGCGACGGCGCGGTCGCCACCACCGGCGACAGCAACGTCCGGCTCGTCGTCCAGCCCGACGGCGCGGTCAAGGGCCGGGTCGCGTTCGGCGACGGCAGCGCGCCCGACATGTTCACGATCTCCGTCGAGCAGAACCAGCAGTCGTTCCTCGGCGGCGGTGGCGCGTTCGCGCTCGACGGCATCGCGCCCGGGACCTACCAGCTCGCCGTGCGCGGCCCGAGCTTCCAGAACACCGCGGTCGAGGTCGAGATCACCTCGTCGCGCACGGCCGACGCCGGGACGATCACGGTGGTCAAGGGCCGCTCGATCGGCGGCGTCGTCGTCGCCGACGGCCAGCCGGTGCCCGACGCCACGGTCTACGCCGGCCGCATGATCCTCGGCAACGGCTCGACCAGCGCGGCGCCCGGCGGGGCCAGCGGACCGCTCGCCGCGCAGTTCGGCGGCGGCACCAAGACCACCACGACCGACGCCGCCGGGGCATTCTCGCTGTCCGGCTTCGGCGACGGCGACCTCGCGATCGTCGCCGAGCACCCCGCGGTCGGCCGGTCCCGCGCGCTGCGCCTGCCGACCGTGATGCCCGGCCAGACCGAGCTGACGCTCACGCTCGAGAAGTACGGCTCGCTCGCCGGCACGCTGCGCCAGGGCAACCAGCCGATCGGCGGCATCGCCGTGACCTGCCAGGCCGTCGCGACGCCGGGCGCGATCTACACCGTGCTCGCCGGCAGCGACGGCGCGTACCGCTTCGATCAGCTCGCGCCGGACACCTACAAGGTCTCGGCCACCGTCGGCAATCCGCGCAACCCGCGCGCCGGGCTGAAGTTCTACTCGCGGCAGATCGACGTCCCGATCGGGCAGCAGGTCACCGTCGACCTCGCCGTCGATCCCGGGACCGTCACCCTCGACGTCGCGATCGTCCCCCGGTCCGGCAGCGTCGGCGTCGCGTCGACCTGGCTCGCGAGCGGCGCGATCACCGCGTCGACCGAGACCGAGCTGTTGCTCAAGCTCGCCGCCTCCGGCCAGGGCACCTCGGCGCGCTCGGCGAGCGGCAGCGGCGGGCCGGTGACGTTCACCGAGGTCGCGACCGGCGACTACACGGTCTGCGTCACCCCGCTGCCGGCCGAGGTCCGCGGCGCCGGCGCGCGCGGCTACCTCGAGCGCCACGCCGACACGCTGGCCGTGTTCTGCAAGCCGGTCACCGTCGCACCGTCGCCGGACACGCAGAGCACCCAGGTCCCCGTCGTCGTGCCCGCGTACATCCCCGATCCAGCCGGCTCCGGCAGCGGCGGCACCGGAGGCAGCGGCACCGGCGGCGGCGGCCCGCGCCCCGGCCCCGGCTCGGGCGGTCCCGGCTCCGTCGGCCCAGGCAGCCCATGACGGCGACGGCGCACAGCGCCCTCACGCCAGATCGACGTATCCTCCGGCGATGAACGACGGTGATGGTCACCCCGGCCCTGCGACGCATCCGCCGCCGTGGCTGTTCGTCCTCACCGGCACCACCTACGGCGTCGTCGGCCAGTTCACCGGCCTGGTGATGCCGTATGCGACCGAGCATGCCGGTGCCGACCTCGGCGCGATCGGCTGGTACAACGCGCTGCTGTTCGTTCCGACGTTCCTGCTGTTCCTGTACGCGCCGATCGTCGACATCGGCCCGCGCCGCAAGCACTGGCTCCTGATCGTGTCGTCGATCGGCGCCGGCTCCCTGATCGCGAGCTTCCAGATGAAGCTGCCCGACCAGATCGGCGGCTACCTGGCGTTCGGGTTCGCCGCGCAACTGATCTCCGGCCTGGTCGGCAGCTGCAGCGGCGGCCTCATGGCGGCGTCGCTGCCCGACGAGCTGCGCGGCAAGGCGGGCGGCTGGTACAACATCGGCAACCTGTCGGGCGGCAGCCTGTTCGCGACGCTCGCGATCTGGATGATCGGCCACGACGTCGATCCCAGGCTGATCGGGGTGCTGGTCGCGGTGATGATGGTGGCACCGGCCATCGGCGCGCAGTGGATCGACGAGCCGCACCGCTCGCACGTGCCGGTCCGCGAGGTGTTTCGCCAGACCCTGCGCGAGGTCGGCGGCGTCGTGCTCAGCCGGTCCGGGCTCACCGGGATCGCGCTGTCGCTGTCGCCGGTCGGCACCTCGGCGCTGGCCAACTACTTCTCGGGGATGTCGAAGCCGTACCACGTCGGGGCCGACACCGTCGCGGTGGTCACCGGCCTGGGCGGCGTCGCGCTGAACGCCCTCGGCGCGCTGATCGGCGGATACGTGTGCGATCGCTACAACCGCCGCGTCCTGTACCTCGTGGGCGGGACGCTGACCGCGGTGTGCGGCATCGCCATGGCGCTGTCGCCGCGGACCGCGCTGACCTACGTGATCGGAGTGACGGTCTACGCGCTGATCACCGGCTTCTGCTTCGCCGCGTTCACCGCCTACGTGCTCGAGACCATCGGCAAGAGCGACCGCACCGCGGCCACCAAGTACTCGCTGTTCACGGCCGCGGCCAACATCGCGATCACCTACACCGGCTGGATCGACACCCGGTTCAACGAGCGCCACGGCGTCGAGGGCGTGGTCGGCAGCGACGCGGCGCTCAACCTGCTCGGCGTGGCGGTCCTCGCGGTGGTGTTCTGGCGGCTCGGCTCGTTCGGCAAGTGGCGGCATCCGGCAGAGATCGCGAATACCTCCGGATCAGCAACGGCCGGCGAGTTGCCGGCCGCGGTTGCGCGGATCACCGACGAGCGGTGAGCTCAGCGCACGGGGCGGGCGAAGCGATCGCCGGGGAACGGATCGGCGGTCTCGCGCAGCATGACCTCGCCGTGATCCGGCAGCGGCTGGACCGGGATGCCCAGCGCCATCAGGCCGGCGGCGTCGTTGTAGCGCAGCTCGGCGATCGCGATCGGCCGGCCGTGGCCGCGCACGAAGCGGGTGTAGCTCGCCGCCGAGTAGCGCTGCTCGCCGAACTCGGTGCCCAGGCCGGCGCGCTCGCGCGGCTGGCGCTGCGGCATCGGCTCCGGCGCGATCCGATCCTCGGCGTAGTCGTCCGACGGCGGTGCGTAGCCACCACCGGCCGGGCCGGGAGCCGGCGTCGGGCTGGGGCGCGGCGCCGGGCGCGACGCGGGGGCCTCGGCCTCGGCCGCGCGCTTGGCCTTCCTCGGCGCGCTGCGATCGAAGCCGTGGCGGTCACCGCTCGCGTCGTACTTGGCGGTCGTGGCGGGGCGCCGCGCCTCGTCGGCGGCATCCGACCCGCGGCCGGCCCTGCCGTCGAGGTCGTCGCGGTAGTCGTACGGGCGATGGTGGCGCGGCGGCGGCGAGATCGCGACAGCGATCACGCCGACGTTGCGCGCCTTGCCCTTCTGGCCGGCGTACGAGCCGCCGACCGACGAGAACCGGAAGGTCGCGACGTCGGCCTGCGAGGTGCGGAAGCCCTCGATCCGGGTCTCGCCGTACGCCGGCACGACGTACCCGCGCTTGCGCAGATCGCCGTTCTCGCCGTCGATCACATCGAGGCCGTCGACCGACACCACCGCCTCGATGCGGCGCGCGGTCGGGTTGGTGATCCGGATGACGTAGCGGTCGTCGACGGCGCCCAGGACGTAGAACCGATCGCGCTGCGCGTAGGTCGGCAGCGCCTCGCCGTCGCCGCGCAGGATCTGCACGTCGTACGGTGCGCGGATGCGCGCCGGGGCAACCGACAGCGCGATCTGCGACGAGGAAAGCGCCGGCCCTGCGACCGGCTGATCGGCGTAGGCCGCGGAGCACGCGGCGGCGAATAGAAGCGAGGCGAGCAACGTTCGGCGGGGCATGTGCTTTGAGACGCCCGACGCCAGTTGCCGATCTAAAGCCGTGTATAGTCCGCGGCATGGCGTCCGCGAAGAAGCCGGTGAAGGCCGCCAAGCCGGCGAAGTCCAAGCCGAAACCGAAGGTGCGAGCAGGTGCGCCGGCGCGCGCCGACGGTCCCGCGCGCATGGATGCTCCTGACGTCACCCACGCCGATCCCGCGCTGTTCGATCCGCTGACGCCGGGCGAGATCGCCGACGCGCTGCGCACGCTCACCGAGGACCGCCGGCTGAGCTCGATGGCCAAGGTCGGCCGCTATCGCGTGATCTGCGCCGAGCCGCTCGTCGTCAAGCCACCGCACTGGATGGCGGGCCACCGCCTGGCCCGGGTCGTGGTCTACGACTACGCCGCCGATCGCACGGTCGACGCCTGCATCGATCTCGACGCCGGCGTGGTCGCGCACCTCGAGCTGACCCGCGCCCAGCCGATGCTGTCGCGCGACGAGGAGGCGCTCGCGGTGTCGATCGCGATGGTCGACGAGCGCGTGCGCGAGAAGCTCGCGCTCGGCGACGTGCCGCAGTCGACGCTGCACTACTGGGGCCGCTCGCCCGACGACCTCGCGTTCGCGCGGCGCTCGGCGGCGGTGGTGTTCGGTCGCGCCGACGGTCACGCCTCGATCGTCGCGGTCGTCGACCTGCTCGAGAACATCGTGACCCGGGTGGTCCCGGCGGAGCGCTGGTGATGAGCAACCTGATCGCCGAGGCCCACTGGCGCGTGCACTGGCGGCTGACCGAGTCCGCCGGCATCATGATCTACCTCGCCGACTACCGCGGCCGCCGCGTGCTGTGGGAGGCGTCGCTGCCCTACGTCACCGTCGACCACCAGCGCGAGACGCTCGAGCTGCGCGACGACCCCGGCGAGGTCCACGGCCCGTGGTGGGTGCCGCTCGGGACGCGCACGCTGCAGGGCCCGGTCCGCGTCCAGTCGTTCCGCGGCGGCATCGAGCTGTCGGCCGCGTTCGCCGCCGGGCCGTACCACTACACCCAGCTGTGGCGGTTCCACGACGACGGCCGGCTGTCCCCGTGGCTCACGATCTACGGCCCCGGCGTGCACGACCAGCACACCTACCACCCGCACTGGCGGTTCGACTTCGACCTCGACGGCGCGCGCCACGACCACATCGAGCGCTTCGAGGACGCGCGGTGGCAGCGCGTCGAGCGCGAGGGCTGGTTCCCGTACAGCGGCGAGGCCGACGAGCACGGCAACGTGTGGCGCCAGGTCGACGCGCGGTCGGGCGCCGCGATCAACCTCCGCCCGCACACCTGGGACGACGCCGAGGTGTTCGCGATCCGCTACCACGACGGCGAGTGGGCGCCGTACTCGCCGCGCAGCGCGGCCGGCGAGCAGACCTTCCCGTCGGCCTACGTCGGCGACGAGCCGCTCGACGGCGACGACGTGACCCTGTGGTACGTCGCCCACGTCCACTTCGATCAGTCGTTCCCGTACACCGCGGGGCCGTGGATCAAGGTCCAGGGCATGGACTGAAGCGCCACCGTGTCAGGTCAGG
The DNA here is from genome assembly GCA_005887925.1 of Deltaproteobacteria bacterium. Classification (GTDB taxonomy): domain Bacteria; phylum Myxococcota_A; class Polyangia; order Haliangiales; family Haliangiaceae; genus JABFXX01. The sequence goes on from VBLP01000350.1 coordinate 13,192, forward strand.
CCTCGAGGCCGTGGCACTTCTTGTACTTCCTGCCCGAGCCGCACGGGCACGGCTCGTTGCGGCCGACCTTGGCCTCCGCGACGAAGGTGCCCTGGCGCTCGCCGGGCCGGCGCCCCGACAGCGCGGCGTCGAACGCCTCGACCACGACCTGGGTCGGCACGATGATCGTCGCGGCGGTCTCGGCGGTCATCGCCGCCTCCTTGACGTCCTCGGCGAGCAGCGCGGCCAGCTTGGCGTAGATGTGCGGCTGGGTCTCGACCAGCGCCGGCACGACGCGCTCGTGGGCCGGCCTGTCCAAGAGTCCCGCCATTCCACGGGGGGCGCTGCCCCCCGCCCCGCCGGCAGAGCCGTCCGGGTTCCCTCCCCCCGTCTCCTCGCTCCGCTCGTCGAGCGCCGCCAGCGCCTCGGTGACGACCTTGTCGGCGTCCGCGAGGTTCTGCGCGGTGAGCCGCGGCAACGTACCCTCGCGCCCGCGGTCGAACATCGCCCACACCAGCGTGGCGT
>VBLP01000352.1 GCA_005887925.1 Deltaproteobacteria bacterium
GACGCGCGCCCCGAGCCCGATCTCGCCGTGCAGGCGGCCGCCGGCGCGCACCAGCACGCGCGGCGCGGACGACATCGAGAACACCGCGACCGAGCCGGGGAACACCACGAGGGTCTGGCTCTCCACGACCAGATCGACCGCGAGGCGCAGCCGCGGCGACACCAGCCGGCTCGCCATCACACCGCCTCCGAGGAGCCGGAGCCGCGACCCGGTGGCGAACCAGCGCCGAGCGCCGACGATCGCGAGGCTCCAGCCCGACGCCGGCTCCGGCATCATCGCGGCGGGAAGCCGGTTCTCGACGAAGATGTGGACCGGCGGCTCCGGGACCGCGGTGAGCTCGATCCGGCTGGCCTCCACCGCCTCGGCGACGGCGAGCCCGACCAGCCGCGGCCGTGCGTCGGCCGGCTGGGCGTGCCAGTCGAGCGCGTAGCGGTAGCGGCGTGCGCTGTCCGGCCGGTGCACCTCGAGGACGACACCGGCGTCGACTCCGTCGGCGGCGCACGAGACCCGGACCTCGACGTCCGCCGTGCCGGCGAGCGCGCCATCGTTGAGCTCGACGGCGACCGCGTGCCGGATCGCGTCGCGGTCGGCGTCGAGGCACGCCGCCAGCTCGACCCGCACTGGCCATCGCAGGGTCGGCTCGATCCGCGCCGCGTCGCGCAGGCTGAGGTCGTCGGCGCGGGCGCGGCCCGCCAGCACCACCGCGATCGCGACGGCACCTCGCACGGCGCGCGCGGTCATCGCCGCTCCAGCCCGCCGAACCGCCGCACCATCTGTGCGCGGCGGCCGTGCGGGTAGCGCTGGGTGTAGGTCACGGCCCGCGCCCGGGCGGTCTCGGCCTCGCCGCAGCGCGACCAGGCCTCGACCTCGCGCGCCAGCGCGTCCTCGGCGAGCGGACCGTCGGGCGCCAGCTCGTGCGCGCGCGCGAACGCGAGCGCGGCGTCGCGCGGTGCGCCGAGGTCCTCGAGGTGCACGCGGCCGCGCGTGAACGCGGCGAGCGGCGCGCGCGGGTCCTCGGCGTGGAGCTGCACCGCGCGCGACAGCGAGGCGATCGCGGCGTCCGGGTGCCCCGACATCCGCGCGACGTCGCCCGCGAGCAAGAGGTCCGCCATGCTGTCGAGCGGCCCGCGCACGCCGGCGAGCCCGGCCCATGCGGCCTGGTAGTCGCCCCGGCCCGCATCGTCGCGCCACGTGCTCGGCGGCTCGGGCGCCGGCGCCGGCTCGCCGGGGGCGGGGTGCACCTCCTCGCGCGGCGCGACCGGGAGCGCGATCGGGAAGGTCCGGGTCTCGCCGGCCGCGATCACGCGGCGCTCGCGGCCCCACCGCGCGCTGAGCTCGCCGCGCTCGGCCACCACCTCGACCTGGCGCCGAGCGATCCGCACGTCGAACGCCGCGCCGTGGGTCTCGATCGCGAGCGCACCGAGGTCGGCCCGGAACCGCCGCGCCGCGCGATCCGGGACCTCGAACCGCGCCCCGCCCCCGGCGAGCGCGACCACGACCTCGGTCTCGCTCACCTGTCGCGCGAGCAGCCGGCTGTCCTTGCCGTGCGGCGTCACCACGCTGCCATCGCCCAGCGCCAGCACCCCCGACGCGATGGGCGGCTCCGCGGCGCTTGACCGCGGCGTCCGGCGCTGCACCCGCCGCCCGCTGCGGCCCGATCCCCCGCCGGCCCCACACGCCGAACATCACCGTCGCCGCGACCGCCACCGTCCCCAGCGACGCTGCGAATGCCCGCCGCCGCGCCCGCCGCCGCCGCGCCCCGTGCAGCCGCGCGAGCTGTGCCTCGACATCCTCGCGCTCCCATCCGGCCGCGATGCGCTGGCCGAGCCGGCGCGCCTGTTCGAGCCGTTCACTCATGATCGACCTCCATCCGTAGCGCGGCATCCGCCGCGGCGATCCAGCGCTTGACGGTCGCGAGCGAGCAATCGCACGCCCGCGCGACCTGTGCGAGCTCGAGGCCCTCGACGTGGCGCAGCGTCCACGCCAGCCGGTGCCGCACCGGCAGCCGGTCGAGCGCGCGGTACAGCTCGCCGACGAGCGCGCGGTCGTCGGGCGAGGCGCCGCGATCGGCGAGCTGGGCATAGTCGTACTCGCGGTCCACCCCGAGCCACATCCTCCAGCTCCGCGTCCGCAGCCGGCGCCGCGCCAGCCGCGCCGTGATCACCGCGAGCCAGCCGCGCAGCGCCGCCGGCTCGCGCAGATCGCCGAGCCGCGCGAGCACGCGCAGGAACACGTCCTGGACCAGATCGTCGACCTCGCTCGGCCGCCCGAGCACGCGCAGCGCGACGCTGGCAACGAACCCGGCATGGGCACGAAACGCCGCGTCCGGGGTCAGCGCGACCGGCGCCGTCGCCTCGCCGCCGTCGACCACGTACAGATGCCTGGGGAGCGGGGATGCCATCTATCGCCTCGGCGCCATCGCTGGCGAGACCACGTACACCTTCGAATCGCTCGAGCCGCGGACGCCGAGCGTCGGAGCCTCGGCGCGCTGCGACGGCGCGGTCACCAGCAGATCGGCGCGGCCGTCACCCGTGACGTCGCCGACGCTGATCGCCGCCCCGAGCCCATCGTGGGACCCTCCCCGATACACGGTCGCGGTCCGTCCGAGATCGACGTTGCCCGACCAGCGCGTGCCGCGACCGTACAGCACGTACACGGCGCCGTCGCTGCCGGCGACCGTGTCGTCGCCGAAGATCACCTCGCGGCTCCCGTTGCCGTCGAGGTCGGCGCTGTCCATCACCAGGCCGCTGAGGGAGAGGATCGAGCTACCGCGGATCGTCGCGTCCGCCGCGCCGAGATCGACGGTCGCCGGGAAGCCGCCGGACCGGCCATAGAACAGGTGATAGAGAAATACGTAGTCGTATCCGGTCAGGTTGGAACAGCTGAACATCGCGAGGTCGGCCTTGCCGTCGCCATCGAGATCACCGAGCGGAACCGCGGCGTTCCACGGGCAGAGCGCGTCGCCCACGAACCTGGTCGACGCGATCTCGCCGACGGTGTGCGTGCCGGCCAGCCGGACCGCGCTGCCGCGCACCAGGCCGCGAAACTGCGTGCCGTCACAGGCCGAGCCCGCGGCCACGAAATCGTCGCGACCGTCGCCGTCGACATCTCCGGCGGCGACGATGTCCCCGGGCTCGGGGTACCCGCACGTGTACAGATCGAGCGAGGCGTCGGCCACCGCCTGCAGATCGACCGTTCCCGACAGCCGATCGCTGCGCCCGTAGAACACGAAGGCGTTCTTACCGCTGCCGATCGCGAAGTCGTGCTTGCCGTCGCCATCGATGTCGCCGAGCCCCACCGCGGCGATTCCCGGGATCGGGCAGGGGTCCGGGTCGCGCAGCCGCGCCGCAACAGCCGGCAGCCAGCTGGCGCCGGTCAGGCGCGCAGGGCGGCCGTACAGCAGGAACGCCCCGGTGTGCCTGGTGTCGTCGGGAGCCGAGGGGTCCCTCGAGCCGCACCCGCTCGCGCAATGGGCCAGCAGGACATCGGCGAAGCCATCGCCGTCGACGTCGCCGACCGGCGTGACTTGCATGTACGGGCCGAACGGCCCGGCGAGCAGGGTCGGCAGCGCCGCGACATCGATGTCGCCGGTGAGATCGCCGCCGTAGACGACGTACAGCTGCACCAGCTCCTGACCGAGCGTCGGCCCGCCCTCCCGGTAGTGCGCGACCACGATCGCGTCCGCGACGCCATCGCCATCGAGATCGCCGACCACGATCGCAGCGTCGAGGCGCTGATCGCCCGCCGTGATCCGCGCGCGGGCGTCGTTGCCGATGTCGCGCTCGTCGCTCCCCAGCAAGAACAGGTCCTCGCTGCCGCAGCTCGCTAGCGCGCCGATCAGCGCGATCAGCGCGCCGGTCCAACCTGACGTCCGTGATGCCATGGCCCCTCTTTCGTTGTATGCGAATCAAGAGGCCGATCCGCGCGCGGACGGCTCATCCGTTGCCGCGGCGACCGGCCGCCGGCACCGGGAGCGTAAGCCGGCCGACAGGTCGCGGCTCCAGACCCACCTCACCGGACGAAGCCGATCGCCGCGCGAGACCGAGTATGGTAGCCGGCATGCGCACCGCGATCGCCCTGCTCGTCGTCGGCTGTTCCGCGCCTGTCACCGCGCCCGCCCCCGCCGCCGGTCCGCGTCCGGTCGAGGCGCCGGCGCCCGCGGCGCAGCCACCGCCGCCGCCACCGCCGCCGGTGCACGCCCGGCCGAGCTATCCGCACGCCCGCACCGGCGACGTCACCGACACCTTCCACGGCACGGCGGTCGCCGACCCGTACCGCTGGCTCGAGGACATGGGCTCGCCCGAGGTCGGCCAGTGGGTGCGCGACGAGAACGCGCTGACCGACAGCTACCTCGGCGCCCTGCCCGGCCGCGAGGCGCTGCAGCGGCGGATCGCGGAGCTGGTCAGCTACGAGGCGTTCCGCGCCCCGACCCGGCGCGGCCCGCGCTACTTCTGGGTCCACGGCGACGGCAAGCACAACCAGCCCACCGTGTGGACCGCCGCGGCGCTCGACGCCGCGCCCAGCCTCGTGCTCGATCCCAACGCGATCTCGACCGACGGCAGCCTCGCGTTCGCCGGCCTGTCGATCGGCCACAGCGGCAAGCGCCTCGCCTACGGTCTGTCGATCGGCGGCGGCGACTGGCAGACCTGGCGGCTGCGCGACGTCGCGACCACCCGCGACCTGCCCGACGAGCTCGCACACATCAAGTACTACCGCCCCGAGCTCACCCGCGACGCCACCGGCGTGTACTACAGCCGGTTCCCGCCCCCGCCGCCCGGCAAGGAGCTGACCGAGACCGACCACGACTGCAAGATCTACTTCCACAAGGTCGGCACCCCCGCCGGCCGCGACACCGTGGTCTACGAGCGCCCCGATCACCCGACCTGGCAGTTCGAGCCGATCGTCACCCGCGACGACCGCTACCTCGTGATCATCACCGGCGACGGCCAGGTCGGCGATCGCGGCGTCGAGCTGGTCAGCTACCTCGACCTGCAGCGCCCCGGGAGCAAGCCGGTCGCGCTGATCGACCAGTACGACGCCGAGTACCGCTTCCTGGGCAACGACGGCCCGGTGTTCTACTTCGTCACCACGCTCGGCGCCGCCAACAAGCGCGTCATCGCGATCGACATCCGCCGCCCCGCGCGCGAGCGCTGGCAGGAGGTCATCGCCGAGGGCCCCAACGCGATCCAGGGCGCCAGCCTGGTCGGCCACCAGCTGATCATCACCACCCTCCAGGACGCCCATCATGCCGTCGCGGCCTACGACCTCCACGGCAAGAAGCTGCGCGACGTCGAGCTTCCCGGCATCGGCAGCGCGCCCGGCTTCGGCGGCGGCCCCGACGACAAGGAGACGTTCTACACCTTCGCCGGCTTCACCATGCCCGGCGCGGTCTACCGCTACGATCTCGCCACCGGCACGAGCACACCGTGGAAGTCGCCCCAGGTCGCGTTCGATCCGTCGAGCTTCGAGACCACCCAGGTGTTCTTCCCCGGCAAGGACGGCACCAAGGTGCCGATGTTCATCACCGCGAAGAAGGGCCTGCCGCACGACGGCGGAAACCCGACGATCCTCACCGCCTACGGCTTCGGCGGGATCTCGTCGACCCCGCGGTTCGACGCCGCGCGGGTCGCCTGGCTCGAGCGCGGCGGCGTGTACGCGCTGGTCAACATCCGCGGCGGCGGCGAGTACGGCGAGGCCTGGCACCTCGCGGCGCGCCGCGAGCACCGCCAGGTCGCCTACGACGACTTCCTCGCCGCCGGCGACTGGCTGGTCGCGAACAAGATCACCTCGCCTCCGCACCTCGGCGCGACCGGCGCGTCGGGCGGCGGCATGCTGGTCGCCGGCGCGCTGATGCAGCGGCCCGATCTGTTCGGCGCCGTGCTCCCCCACGCCGGTGTCCACGACCTCCTGCGGTTCCAGCTGTTCGGCCAGGGCGCCGGCTGGCAGGGCGACCTCGGCACGATCGAGAACCCCGCCGAGTTCGCCGCGCTGCGCGCCACCTCACCGCTCCACAACGTCCGCGCCGGCACCCACTACCCGGCGGTGCTGCTCACCACTGCCGACCACGACGTGCGGGTCGCGCCGCTGCACTCCTACAAGCTCGCCGCCGCGCTGCAGGCCGCCCAGGCCGGCGCCGCCCCGATCCTGCTCCGCGTCGAGACCGCCTCGGGCCACGGCGGCGGCACCACGCGGACCCAGGCGATCGATCAGCAGTCCGAGCGCTACGCCTTCTTCGCCGCCCAGCTCGGCCTCAAGCTCGAGTAGGGAGGTGGAATTCATTGACTTGGGCGATTTTTCACCAGTTCTCGTCGGAGCGACGGCCGATGTGACCAGGTTAATTAGATCCACCTCCCCCTAGGTATCGTGAGATGCGGCCCGCACCGGCGTGACGCAGAGCGTGATCAGCTCCCGCTGGTCCCCGAGGTCGTCAGAAGCTTTTGCTTGGCTGCCGTGAACTCGGCGTCGGTCAGCGCGCCCGCGATCTTCAGGTCGTGAAGCGCGCCGAGCCGGGCCGCCACGTCACCTCCGGCGGGGGCAGTAACCGCGGCCGGCACATGGGTCTGCGGCGGCAGGCCGGGAGGCGCACTATGGCCGCTCGGAGACGCGACATTCACCACGACGTTGGTCGACTGCTGCTGGATCGCGGCCACCCCACCGACGTACAGGTGGCGCCTGTTGTAGCGCGCATCGAACGCAGCCTGGCTCATCGCGAGCAAGCGCAACCCGTCGAAGAAGCCCAGTACGAGTGGCACGAAGGTCCAGCAGAACAGCAGATACGACCGTCCGGAATTTGTTTCACCGAGATAGAACTTGTGAACGCCAATTCCGCCGAAACAGATCGAAAGAACCGTGGCCGTTGACTTCGACCTCATCGTTGTCCCTCCTTTCAAGGTCACCAGAGCAACCACTCACATCGCTGGCTTGGGCGACCGAGCTACCGAGATCACGACAGCGATCTGGTGCGACCATCGAGCTTCAGGTCGCCGAGCGGGGTCCACTGATTGGCGACCGAGCTACCGAGATCACGACAGCGATCTGGTGCGACGCGTGACGTGGGACAAGATTGGCGATGTAGTCAAGTGGGCGCGCCAAATCGCGCTGCGTCGCCCGCTCGCTTCCAGCCCGCGCGCAACAGCCAGGTCTGGGCCGGCGGCAACGCCAGGTCGGGCGCGCCCGCTGACGAGTACGGATCGACGTAGCCGGGCGAGTAGGTAGCGCCGCGCTGGGCGGCGTGCTTGCGCGCGTTGCCCAGGACGTAGTGGATGGCGTTCCGGACCTCGGTGGGCGTGCGCAGCACGCGCGCGTGATAGCGATCGTCGAACACGCGGCCGGAGCGCCCCATCATCCGGTTGAGCCCCTTGGCGACGCGGATCGAGAAGCCCTGGATCGCGCGGGCGAGCGCGCGGCGGTTGGGCGCCTCGACCAGGAGATGGATATGGTTGCCCTGGACCGAGAACTGGACAACGCGGACGTTGAAGCGATCGCCACCGACCCGGAGTGCCGCCTCGATGACGCGGAACGAGCGCCGGCTGCGCAGGTTGTAGACGTGCGGCGCCATGCGCAAGGTGACGTGGAGCGGCATCGGGCGGGTCCACTCGCCGCGTGACCGATGCGTCACGCCGGCGCGCGCACCGCGGGGCTTGCGGCCCGCGCCGGCGCGCTTGCCACCCCAGGTCCGGAACTCGAGACCGAGCTGGCGGGGACGACGCCCGGGCGCGGGTTGGGGTGACGCCGTCATCTTGATTGAGCACATATTATCGCGACCGCCGAGAAGCGCAAGGGCTCGCGTCAGGCAAGTTCTCGCGCGGGCGGCGTCTCCACGATGGCCGTGGCGCAG
>VBLP01000353.1:0-10211 GCA_005887925.1 Deltaproteobacteria bacterium
CGCCTGGCTCGCCCGCAGGTGCTGCTCGAGATCGATGTCGCGCGCCAGGCCCCAGCCGCCGACCCAGAACAGCGCGACCGACACCAGCGTCCCCGGGAACGTGGTGAGCAGCGTGCCGCCCATGCCGAGCGCGTCCGGCAGCCAGCGCCCGATCCCGAACATCAGCCCCGCACCCGCCGCCGCGTAGGCGATCGCGCCGACCAGCCGCGGTGCCCGCACCCGGTGCAGCGGGAAGAGGTAGCGCCACAGCGTCGGCGCGACCAGCAGGAACGCGGCGCACATCAGCATCCCGATCGGCAGCGCCATCAGGTCGTGGCTGAAGCTGCGCTGCAGCGCGAGCAGCGGCACGACGACGACCGCGATCGGGAACAGCCGGCGCGGCGCCGCCAGCCCCGCCACGGTCTCCGCGAACACCCGCGAGAGCGGCAACATGTCGCGGGCCACATCGCTCACGGCACCAGGATACACCCGTGCCGCATCGCGAGCCCGCGTTGCGCCGGCGAGCGGGGGCGGGCCTCAGGCGAACATGCGAGCGACCAGCTCGTCGGCGGTGCCGGTGTGGCACTCGCCGTATGCGTCGCGCGCCTCGTCGTCGATCTCGAGGTTGAGCAGGATCCGCCGCGCGCCGTTGAGCCCGGCCCAGCGCACGAAGCTCGCGGCCGGCCACACCGTGCCCGAGGTGCCGATCGCGACGAACAGATCGCAGTCGCGCAGCGCGCGCTTGGCGGCGCGCTCGGCCGACGGCGGGATCAGCTCGCCGAACAGCACCGCCGCCGGCCGCATCAGCTGGCCGCAGTGCACGGGCGGATCGCCGTCGGGCGGCTCGAGCTCGACGCCGCACGGCTCGCAGCGCCAGCGCAGCAGCGTGCCGTGGTACTCGCAGACCCGCCGCGATCCGGCGCGCTGGTGCAGCCCGTCGACGTTCTGGGTGATGATCAGGAAATGGGTCGCGGCGGGGAGCGCGTGCTCGAACGCGGCGAGCGCGCGGTGGGCCGCGGTCGGCTCGACCCCGGCGATCGCGCGCCGGAACTGCCAGAACATGCCGCACGCCTCGGCGCGGTGGCTGACCAGCGCCGCGACGTCGGACAGCCTGGCGAGCTCGGGATCCGACCACAGGCCGCCCGCGCCGCGGTAGGTCGGCAGTCCCGCCGCCTGCGAGATGCCCGCGCCGGTCAACACCACGATGTTGCGATAGTCCCCCAGCTTCATCGCGTCAGTGTAATACCCGACGCGGGATCAGTGGCGGCCGTGACCACCGCCGCCACCGCCGCCGCCATCGCCGCCGCTGCCACTACCGCTGCCGCTGCCGCCACCGTCGGAGACCGGCGCGGACAGGTCGAAGTTGATCGTGCCGATCGGATCGGACGGAAACAGGTTGGCGACCGCCGTCGCATCCGCGACCGGGACGTTGTTCGCGATCGCGGTCTGCTGCACGACCGTCATGCTGATCGGCAGCGTGCCGAGATTGGCCAGCGACTCGCTGCACGTGATCACCGTGCTCAGCGCGGTGCAGGTTCCGGTACCGTTGGTTCCGGACAGCTGGACCGAGGTGGCGCCCGACGTGAGCGGGCCGCTCAGCGTGATCGGCACGAGGCCGCCGACGAGGCCGATCGGGAGCTCGTAGTGCAGCGTCGCCGTGCCGCTGACCACGCTCCAGTCGACCTCGGGCATCGTGAAGCTCGACGCATCGACGAGGTCGGCCGGCACCGGGACCGCATAGTGGCCGTGGAAGCCCCCGGACGTGGTCGGGATCGTCGTCGAGCCAGACGATTGCTGGCTCGACTGCGCGGTCATGGTGGCGTCGTCCGTGCAGGCATTGAGGCACAGGGCGACCAGTCCAAGCAGAGAGATCCGCATGCTTACTCCGATGTGCGGGCCACGCCGGTGAGGCGGGCTGCTCGTGGCGCGCGTACGCTACTGAATCTGGCGCCGCGGACACGAGTAACACGCGCTCACTTCTGCGTGGTGCCATGACGCGATTGGTGCACAGCGCAGTAATTCCGATTTAATAGTCGCGTCATCAGAGTAAGCGCTCATGCGGTTCCCGCGTGAAAGAGCTTTGCGCCCGCCTTCTGCAGTATGCTCGGATACGGTACAGAACATGGCCGACCACGTGGCAGCGCCGGCCGGCGAGCCGGCTCTCGATCCGCGCGCGGTTTCGCAGATCGACGAAACCGACTGGGTGCGGCGCGCGTACCGCGGCGGCGATCCCCAGCTCACCGTGCGCGCGATCGCGACCGGGCTGGCGCTCGGCTTCGTGCTGTCGTTCGCCAACGTCTACATCGGCCTCAAGACCGGCTGGTTCTTCAGCATGGCGCTCGCGGCGTGCCTGTCGTCGTTCGCGATCTGGCGCCTCTTGTCGTCGATCGGCCTGGTGCGCAGCCCGCTCGGCCTGCTCGAGACCAACTGCATGCAGTCGACCGCATCGTCGGCCGCCTACGCGACGGGCAACATGGTGGTCGGCGTGTTTCCGGCGATGCTGCTGCTGTCGGTGTCGCCCGCGGCGCCCGCTGGCGTCCAGCCGCACTGGGCGGCGATCGCGGCGTGGATCGCGTGTGTCGCCGCGCTCGGCGTGACCCTGGCGATCCCGCTCAAGCGCCAGCTGATCAACCGCGAGCGGCTGGCGTTTCCGTCGGGGACCGCCGCGGCGATCACGCTGGATGCGCTGCATCGCACGGCGGCGGCGGTGCGCTCGCGGACGCGCGCGCTGGCCCTGGCGATCGCGGCGGGCGCGGTGCTGCCGGTGCTGCGCGACCTCCGCGGCCACCAGGTGATCGCCGAGAGCTCGAAGCTGTTCGACTGGCTGCCGCGGATCTCGGTGGGCGGCGCGAGCTACGCGGCGAGCGACGCGGGGCTGGTGCTCGACCACAGCCTGCTGCTCGCCGGCGCCGGCGTCTTCGTCGGCCTGCGCACCACGCTGTGGATGGTGGTCGGCGGCGCGGTCACCGCGTTCGCGCTCGGCCCGATCGGGCTCACCGCGATGTGGACCGACGCGCTCGGCCACTCGGTCGCGGCGACCAGCCGGCTCGGCGCCGCGTGGGCCGAGCTCGGGATCTGGGCCGGCGCGCCGCTCCTGATCTCGTACGCGGTCGTCGCGCTGGCCGGGAGCTGGCGCGCGTTCGTGCGGACGTTCGCGCGGCGGGCGCGCGCGGACGACGCGGGCGCGGGCATCGAGATCCCGATGGCGTGGTTCTGGGCCGGCTTCGCGCTGTCCGGCGGCGCGCTCGTCGGGCTGGGCCGCGCGCTGTTCGACATCCCGATCGTGCTCGGCTGCCTCGCGGTCGCGGTCAGCCTGGTGTTCGGCATGGTCGCGGCGCGGATCACCGGGGAGACCGACATCACGCCGGGCGGGCCGATGGGCAAGCTGACCCAGCTCGGCTTCGGCATGCTGCGGCCGCAGCACCCGTCGACCAACCTGCTCACCGCGGCGATGACGCACGCGTCGTCGGTCGCCGCCGCCGACCTGCTCAACGACCTCAAGAGCGGCTATCTCCTGGGCGCCGATCCGCGCCGCCAGTTCGTCGCGCAGGCGCTCGGCATCGCGGCCGGGACCGCCGCGTCCGTGCTCGCCTACTTCCTCCTGATCCCGGACGCGTTCGCGCTGATCGCGGGCGACGGCCGGACGCCGCAGTTCGCCGCGCCCGGCGCGCACCAGTTCCGTGCGATCGCCGAGCTCCTGCAGTACGGGCTCGCCAACCTGCACCCGCTGCACCGCACGCTGGTCGTGGCGGGCGCCGTCGCCGGCCTGGTGATCGCGTCGATCGAGCGGCTGTGTCCGCCGCGCGTGGCGCGCTGGCTGCCGTCGGCCGCCGGGCTCGGCCTCGGGCTCTTGCTGCCGCTGTCGACCTCGGTCGCGATGCTGATCGGCGCCGCGATCGCCGCGATCGCCGCCGCCCGCGACCGCGCCGCCGCCGAGCGCACGGTGTGGCCGCTCGCCGCCGGCGTGCTGGGCGGCGAGAGCCTGGCCGGCGTGGTCGTCGCGCTCGTCAACACGGTCATTCGCTAGCGCGCAGCCGGTAGCGGGTCGCGCGCGCGAAGCCGACCGATTCGACGCGGTGCTCGGCGATCAGCGCGCGCAGCCCGCGCAGCACGGTGCTGTTGGACAGCTCGAGCGCGCGCGCGAGCTCGGGCACCGTCGCCGCCTCGACCTCGTCGAGCCGCCGGTAGATCAGCTGCCGCGGGCCGACATCGACCGCGTCCGGTCCGGGTGCGAGGGGGCCCCGCCGCGCGCCGAGCTTGGGCACCTCGCCCTCCTCCCACAGCGGGGCGGGCTCGGTCGCCGGCGCCTCGGCGCTGCCGACCAGGTGGACCGGCACGGTCGTGCGATAGCCAGTGTCGCTGACCTCGACCCAGCTGGTGTGGGGCTGGAGGAACGTGCGCAGCCGGTGGATCGTGGTGCGCACCGGCGGATCGTGGATCTCGGGGTGATAGGTCCGCAGGCCCCACAGGCCCGAGACGATGCGCTGCTTGCTCGCGTCCCCGGCGGCGAGGATGCGGAGCAGCACCGGGCACCACCGCGGCGGGCGGTGCCGGGCGATCACGTCGCCGTGATCCTCGAGGAGCAGGAGGTCCTCGGACGGGATCAGGATCATCCGCCTGCCCGGCACCAGGCCGAGCAGCTCGGGGATCACGCCGAGCAGCCCGAGCGAGACGATGCGCGACAGCGCGCTGTGATCGCGGTTGGCCACGGCGCGCAGGATCGGCGCCAGCGCGTCCTCGTCGAACGCGCGCGCCCGCCATTCGCCGTCGAACTGACCGAGCGCCGCCTTGGCGTAGAAGTGCTGCGTGGTGCGCCGCAGCGTGCGCAGCTGGTCCAGCGCGCGCTGCTCGCGCTCGCGGTCGCCCTCGCTGCGCGCGACCAGGATCTCGAAGCCGAGCAGCTCGGCGCGGAACAGCGCGTCGCGCGGCTCGACCAGCTCGCGCGCCTGATCGACCAGCTCGCGGCACGCCGCGGCGCCGAGCTGCCAGCGCGTGACCCACAGCCGTGCGAGCAGGCTCACGACCTTGCCGCGCCGGGTGTCGCTGCGCAGGGCATCGATGTTGGCGGCCTCGAGCGCCTCGATCGCGGCGCTGCGCCGGCCGCGCAGCGCGCGGTGGAACGCGGCCTCGATCAGCAGCGCCCGCCGCGAGTACGAATCGTGGGCGCGCCGCCGCAGCAGCGACTCGACGCGCTCGAGCGCCTCGGCATGGGGCACGAAGCGCGTCACGTAGGTCGCGATCGAGGTGTCGACGGCATAGGCGTTGTTGGCCAGGCCGAGGCGGCGGGCCAGCTTGTTGGCCTGCTCGAGCAGCGCGATCCCGCGCTGGAGCTGGCCCATCTGGACCAGCGAGTGCCCGCGCAGATCGGTGCCGAGCATCACCACGTAGAGGAAGCTCGCCTCGTGCGCCGCCTGGAGCGCGCGCAGCGCGTTGGCGGCCGCGCCGGGGAACCGGCCGGTGAAGTAGCACTGGCAGGGCAGGGCTTGGAACACCAGCGCGCGCTCCCATGGATCCGAGTCGTGCCGCGCGCGAAACCCGTCGGCGTCCAGGAGCGCGAACGAGCGATCGAAGTTGCCGGCGCGCGCCCACGCCAGCCCGAGGAAGAACCGGCAGGCCGCGAGCGTCCGCGAGCTCGGCGCGGCGCCCGCGCGGGCGCGCCAGACCTCGAACGCCGCCACGGCATCGTCGCGCCGGTCGACGAAGGTCAGCGCGCCGACGACGAAGCCGACGTCGGCGGGCGCGATCTCGCCGCCGGCGTCGTACGTGCTGGCGATCACCTCGGCATAGCGGCCTGCAAAGAACCATCGCGCCAGCTCGGTCTCGCCGACCACTGCATCCGGAAGGTCACGCCTGGATCGCCGCACCACGGCGCGATTATATCGCCCTTGACATGACGCGATTATCTATTTGTTTTGCATCGGGTAACCGGGAATCGCGTCAGCAAAGCGTCAGCTGGTAAGCCCCGGAAACTCGACGGTTACCGCGCGTTACCGGTACGTGGTGGTCGCGCGTTTCGTCTCGCCACCCGAGGAATCCATGATCACGCACGCCATCCGGCTGAGCCTGCTGTCTGGATTGCTGATCGCCGCCTGTGGCGAGGGGCCCGACGTCGTGCGCGTCACGATCGACATGCGATGCGACGCGAAGGCGAGCTGCCCGGCCGGCTTCGCATGCATGACCGAGACCGAGCACGGGCCGCCGACCACGCTGTGCGAGTCGAGCGACCCGGCCGCGACCTGTCCGCCCGGATACGAGGCCAAGGTCGGCTACGGCCAGACGTTCTGCAAGCCGCACCAGGGCGTCAGCTCGCGCAGTCATGCCTCGACCTCGGCCCCGGTGCGCAGCCGGCGGACCGGGCGCAACGAGACCGACCTCTAGTGCCGGGCCGGCATCACCGCCACTCGGCGATCGCCTGGCGGAGCTCGCCCAGCCGCGCGCGCGACAGCGTGCCGACCGCCGCGATCACCAGGTGGTCGGGTATCAGCACGGTGTCGGCGATGCGGACGACGTCGTCGATCCCGACCCGGTCCATCGCGGCGAGCCGCTCGGACAAAGAGGTCGGCGGGTAGTACAGCGCGGTGCCGCCGAACCAGCCCGCCATCGCGGCGGCGTCGTCGATCGACGCCAGGGTCTCGTAGCGGTAGCGCACGCGCGCCTTGGCGAGCTCGTCGGTGGTGACCTGGCCGCGGCGCAGCCCGTCGAGCAGCGCGAGCAGCTCGCGGACCAGGGCGGGGACCTTGGCGTTGGCGGTCGCGCCGGTGATCTCGAACAGCGCCGTGTCGGCGAGCGGCTCGATCGCGGCGTGGATCGAGTAGGCCAGGCCCTTCTGATCGGCGAGCGTGTAGTGCAGCCGGGTCGACATCCCATCGTCGAGCACGCGCAGCAGGGCGACCAGCGCGACGTAGGCCGGATCGAGCTCGGGGACGGCGCGGAACAGTACCGCGAGCGAGGTCTGCGAGCCGGCGTCGGCGACGTGGCGCAGCCGCGGGCCGGCGGCCGTGGGCGGGGCGGCCGGGACCTCGGCGCGCGCCCCGGCGGGCAGGTCAGCGAGCGCGCGGGCGGCGGCGGCGACCACCGGGCCGTGCTCGACCGGCCCGGCGACGCACAGGTTGGCGTTGCGCGCGCCATAGAACGTGCGGAAGTGGCGGCGCACGTCGTCGATCGAGAACCGCTCGACGTTGGCGCGCGGGCCGATGATGCGCTGGCCCAGCGGGTGGTTCTCGAACAGCAGGCCGCGCGCGATGTCATCGGCATTGATCTCGACGCCCTGCTCGTCGTAGTCTTCGTTGATCTCCTCGAGCACCAGCTCGCGCTCGAGCTCGATGTCGGAGAACCGCGGGCGGGCCAGCAGCTCGCCGAGCATGTCGAGCGCCGGCGCGGTCAGCGCGGGGTCGAGCGCGAGCTGGAACAGCGTGTAGTCGCGGCCGGTCTCGGCGTGCAGCGTCGAGCCCAGCTGCTCGACCGCGGTGTTGAGCGCGAGCGAGGTCGGGTAGCGCTCGGTGCCGCGGAACAGCATGTGCTCGGTGAAGTGCGACAGCCCGTTGTCGTCGGGCTGCTCGAACCGTGCGCCGACCTTGACGAACAGGGCACACACGGCGGTGTGCAGGTGCGGGAGCGCGACGGTGGTGACCGCGAGGCCGTTGTCGAGCGTCGTCGTCTCGACGTAGGGGTCCAGGCGTGAGTCCACGCGGATGCTTACCACGGCTGCCATGCGCGACGGTAACGTGTGCGCGGTCTCGCACTCGGCTCCGTTGAGGTGAGCGGGGATCGGTGGTATCTATCGAAGCGATCCGATGCTCCTCAAGAAAGTCGTGATCGCCGAGGACGACGACGCCATCGCGCACATGGTCAACATGGCGCTTGGCGACGCCGGGTTTTTGTGCTTGCGCGCCCGCGATGGTGAGGAGGCGCTCCGGCTGGTCAAGGCCCACGATCCCGACCTGCTCGTGCTCGATGTCATGATGCCGCGGGTCGACGGCCTGGAGGTCGCGCGCCGGCTCAAGGCCGACGTGATGTGGTCGCGGACGCCGATCCTGATGCTGACCGCGCTCGTCCAGATCGACGACAAGGTCTCCGGCCTGGAGGCCGGGGCGGACGCCTACATGTACCGCAGCCCGACGACGAACCTGCCCGGCTCGCGCGCGATCGACGAGGAGATCGAGGTCGTGCTCAAGGCCGGCAAGCCGACCGCATGCGTCCACATCGACATCCTCAACTTCGACGGCTACGCCGACGCGATCGGCATCGCGCGCAGCGAGGACACGGTGCGCAACCTCGGCCAGTGGCTGCTCGAGGCGGCGCGCGCGGTGTCGGGCGGCGGCGCGTTCGTCGGCCACATCGGCGGATCCGACTTCATCGCGGTGCTGTCGCTCGAGCACGTCACCGCGTTCGTGGCCAGCGCCGAGTCGACGTTCGACGCCAAGCGCGCGACCTTCCCCGGCGACGCGGCACAGCTCGCGCTCGTGCTCGCGATCGCGCCCACCGAGGGCCTGTCGCCGAGCACCGGGGCCGACGAGCTCGGCCGCCGGCTCGGCAAGGCGATGAAGGCCGCCAAGTCCGCCGGCAAGACCAACCACGTGGTGTGGTCGGCCGGCTGAGGCCACCGTGCCGGGCCGGCCGCCGGACGATCACGACCCCGCGGTCGCCGCGACGCCGGCGTTCGCGTTCGGCAACACCGGCCATGCCGACGACGCCGAGGGCCCCCGCAAGGGGCCGCGCCGGGTGCGCACCGGCGATACCCTGGGCCGCTACGAGCTCGGAGACGAGCTCGGCGAGGGCGGGATGGCGACGGTGTTCCGCGCGCGCGACCGCGAGCTGCGCCGCGACGTCGCGGTGAAGGTGCTGTTCCCGCACCTCGCGCGCCGGCCCGACATCGTCCGCCGGTTCCACCGCGAGGCCCGGGCCGCGGCCGGCCTCGAACACCCCAACATCCTGCGGATCTACGACGTCGGCGGCGGCGACGGCGGCGATCCGCCGTACATCGTCATGGAGCTGATCCGCGGCCGCACGCTGCTCCAGGAGATCGAGCAGCGCGGCGCGATGCTGGCCGAGGTCGTGGCGTGCGTCGGTGCGCTGCTCGGCGATGCGCTCGCCGCGGCCCATGCGGCGGGGGTGATCCATCGCGACGTCAAGCCCGCGAACATCCTGATCGCGCCGGGCGGCCGGCTCCTGCTCGGCGACTTCGGCGTCGCGCGGCTCGAGACCGAGGACTCGCTGATCACCCGCACCGGCGCGCTGCTCGGCACGCCGGCGTACATGAGCCCGGAGCAGGCCACCGGCGACACCGCGACCACGCGCAGCGATCTGTACTCGCTGGGCGCCACGCTGTACCAGCTCGCGACCGCCACCCTGCCGTTCAGCGGCCCGCCGGCGAAGGTGCTGTCGGCGATCATCGCGGGCACCCTGGTGCCGCCGGTGCGTCGGCGAGCGTCGGCGGGGCGGGACCTGTCGCGGCTGATCGAGCGGGTGATGGCGACCGATCCGGGCTTCCGGCCGGCGGCCGCGACGGTGCTCGCCGCCGAGCTGCGCGCGCTGGCGACCGCCGGCGGGCTCGGCGATCCGAGCGAGGAGCTCGCCGCGTACTTCGAGGACCCCGACGGCTTCCTGCGCGCCCGCACGCCGGTCGTGGTCGCCGCGGTGGTCGCCGCCGCCGGCGCCGCGATCGCCGACGCCAAGCTGCCGCGCGCGATGGCGCTGGCCGATCGCGCGAGCGCGCTGGCTGCCGACGATCCGGCGGTGACCGCGCTGGTCCGGGCGGTGACCGAGGGCGGCCACGCGTCGCGGCGCAAGCGGCTGCTCGCGATGTCGAGCATCGCGCTCGCGGCGGCCGGAGGCGTGACCGCGCTGATCTGGCAGCTGGCCAGCGCGCCGGCCGATCCGCCGCCCGATCCGCACAGCGAGCTCGCCGCGGTCGCCGACCCGTCCCCGGGCAGCGGCGCGATCGGGCTGCGGCCGGATCTGCCGGTGGGGATCGATGCGGGCGAGCTCGCCGACGCTGCGCCCGCCGTGGCTCCGCTCGACCCGGCGCGCCCGGTCACGGCCGGCGAGCGGGTGTCGCGGGCCCCCGATCGGCGGCGGCCTGCGATCCCGCACGAACCCCCACCGCCTCGCGACGCAGCTACCGAGCCGCCCGGCGCCGCCGAGCCCGCGCGACCCGAACCACCGCGGCCCGAGCCCCGGCTCGACCCGCCGCGCACCGACCCACCTCCCGACGCCGCGAGCGATCGCGCGGT
>VBLP01000353.1:10293-11136 GCA_005887925.1 Deltaproteobacteria bacterium
CAACCCGGCCGGCGAGTGGACGCAGGGTACCGAGGTTGCGCCCGGGATGACGCGGGTCGTGACCGGCGCCGTGCTCCAGGAGGTCGAGGTGACGCTCGCGATCGACGCGTCGATCGATGGCAAAGCGTACACGCGCGGCACCGTCGTCAAGCTCAAGCCGCGCAACGTCGAGGTCATCGCCGGCGGCAAGAAGCAGTTCATCACGTTCCGCGCCAGCTGCACGCTGCGCGACGTCCCCGATCTGGGGTGCTACCTGTGAAGGGGACCGCGACAGCCCTGTCGCGATCGATGCATGCCGGAAGGGCCGGTATCCTGTGATCCGCCCACTTGCAGGTGGCAAGGTGATTGCAGCACCGTCGTCGTCGTGAGGGCCGTCGCTGCCGCAGGTCTGATGCTGACCGGATGCTTCTACCTGGATCCGATCATCCTGCGCCCGGGGGTCACCATCAACCGCGCCGCGCCGCCGTACGACGCCGCCTATCGCGGCAATCCGTTCATCCTCCTCGCAGACTTCGACAACCCCAAGCCGCGCCAGGGCCGCTACGACTGGCTCGCGTTCGCGTGCCATGTCGCCGACGACGGGACCGAGGTGTGCGACGACAGCGACTTCTTCAGCGGGGTCGACGCCACGGCGGTGTTCAACGTGCCGGTGGCGACGATGGCGTTTCCCCCGGCGCTGGTGAACCGCCTCAAGGTCAAGCTCCAGGTCCACGACGACCGCGGCGCGATCGCGACCGCCGAGGAGAACATCCCGGTCGGCGACGGCCCACCGACGGTCGAGCTCGGCACGCTGAAGACCAGCGTCGCGGTCGGCGTGCCGATCGACCTGTTCGTGAAGTACGG
>VBLP01000355.1 GCA_005887925.1 Deltaproteobacteria bacterium
ACCGTCGCCTCGGGGTACAGGAGGTCGACCGGAACCTCGACGAACACCGGCCCCGGGACGCCGTCGGTCGCGAGCTGACACGCGCGCTCGATCACCGGCGCGAGCGCCGGCACGGTCTTGACCGCGGTCGCCCACTTGGTCAGCGACTTCATCACCGCCATCTGATCGATGTCCTGCAGCGAGCCGCGGCCCTTGAGCAAGGTCGCGGTGGCGCCGCCGAGGATGACCACCGGCGATTGCGCCATCTGCGCGTTCTTGACCGCGGTGACCGTGTTGGTCACCCCCGGCCCCGCGGTGACCGCCGCGACGCCGACGGTGCCGGTCATCCGCGCGACCGCGTCGGCCGCGAACACCGCGTTGGCCTCGTCGCGGACGTCGACGACACGCAGCCCGCGCGCCTGCGCGCCGGTCAGGATCGGCGAGATGTGGCCGCCGCACAGCGTGAACAGGTGGGTCACGCCGTGCCGCGCAAGAACGTCCGCGATGATGTCGCCGCCATGGCTCATGGCGCGCAGCATCGCGCGTCACGATGCCGGTTTGGAAGAGCGCGCCGCGCTACAATGTCTCCGCGTGTCGAACCTGGTTCTCTACTCGATTCCCGTGTTCGTCGTCTCGGTGGTGCTCGAGGCGCTGTGGGCGCGGCGCCACCCCGAGGTCAAGGGCTACGAGCTGCGCGACAGCGCCGCGTCGATGACGATGGGGCTGGCCAACGTCGTCGTCAACGGCTTCACCAAGCTGCTCTCGATCCCCCTGTTCGCGGTGCTGTACCAGCATCGCATCGTCGACATCGGCAGCGCGTGGTGGGCCTGGCTCGTGCTGCTGTTCGCCGAGGACTGCTGCTACTACTGGTTCCATCGCGTCCACCACGAGGTCCGCCTGCTGTGGGCGTGCCACGTCAATCACCACTCGAGCGAGTACTTCAACTTCTCGACGGCGCTGCGCCAGCCGCTGTTGACCCCGCTGTCCGGCCCGTGGTTCTGGGCGCCGCTGCCGCTGATCGGGTTCACCCCGGCGATGGTGCTCACCGCGCAGGCGTGGTCGCTGATCTACCAGTTCTGGCTCCACACCGAGGCGGTCGATCGCCTCGGCCCGCTCGAGTGGCTCATGAACACGCCGTCGCACCATCGCGTGCATCACGGCAAGAACGTGGCCTACCTCGACAAGAACCACGGGGGCATCTTCATCCTCTGGGATCGCCTGTTCGGGACGTTCGCTCCGGAGGTCGAGCCGGTGGTGTACGGGCTGACCAAGGACATCGACACCTTCCATCCAGGCCGGATCGCGTTCCACGAGTTCGCCGCGATCGGCCGCGACGTCGCCCAGGCCCCGGGACTCTCCGCCAAGCTCGGTTACCTGCTGGCCCCACCCGGCTGGAGCCACGACGGTTCGTCACAGACCGCGACGCAACTCCAGCGGGCCGTGCGACGAACGCGAACTGGAATGTGAGCCAGCATCCCGAACCGAGCGAGAAACCACGACATGTGGGGTCACGCAACCTGTGATTGTTGCACAACCTGACCAAGAAGTTACAGCAGGTTACGCGATGGGCACGGAGGTCCCCAGCTGGGGTGTGAAACCTCATGCGCAATGTAGGTGAACTTCCGACCACGTTTCATAATTTCAGGCGGTTAGCTGCCATCTCGCGATGATCCCCGCCGGCATACGCGTTGCTGCAGGTTCGGCGCATGCTGGGTAGCGTTCCTTCTGCACAGAAGAACCTCGGCACCCCCTTGCGGTCTCGCAAGGCGATGCTCGAGACGCTGTTCCGCCACCTGGACATGGTGCGGTTGTCGGCGGCGGGCCTGGTGATCGTGACGATCGCCGGCTGCACCGGCCTGCTCGACGGCGGCAGCGACGGTCTGAGCCCCCAGCAGCGGACCGCGCGCGCGAAGTGGAAGGACGCCTATCCGGTCATGCGCGACAACTGCGGCGGCTGCCACGCCGGCGAGCGCCCGATGATCGGCTTCCTCGTCGGCGACGACGACCTCGCCGTTCGCGAGACGCTGATGAAGTACGACCCGCCGGTCGTCAACCTCGACGCCGCCTCGAGCTCGCGGATCCTCACCAAGAACGTGCACGAGGGCCCGGGCCTCACGCCGCAGCAGGCCGCGACGCTCCTGGCGTGGGTGCAGGCCGAGAGCGACGCCGTCGGCCACGACCCCGACCACCCGGTTCCCCAGCTCGCCACACCGCCTGCCCCGATCCAGCTGTGCACGTCCGGCGCGCCCGACTCGCCGACCTGCCCGACCAACCACATCTCGCTCGGCGGCGTTCCCGACATCGGCGCGATGCTGCCCGGCGCCGAGATCAGCTTCAACGCCCAGGCGCTGACCGACGTCCTCTACCTCACCAACTTCAAGGTCAACGGCGGCACCGCCGGCGCCTACCTCGAGCACCTGCTGGTGGTGTCGATCCCGACCGACACCAAGCTGCCCCCGATCCCCGATCAGATCGACCGCTACTTCGCGATGAAGCTCAACGTCAAGGCCAACGCCATCGCCCAGATCGACGGCGGCACCGCGGTGTTCGGCGGGTTCGCCGGCACCGACATGCTCGAGTTCCACTTCAAGGTGCTGTCGCCCTACAAGCCCGACTCCGGCGGGACGACGCAGGGCGGCTGCAAGGTGCTCGCGAAGTTCAAGAGCAACGCGATCCCGCAGCTCACCGCCCAGCTCGCGCTCAACGCCGGCGGCACCAACAGCTGCTCCAGCTGCCACGCCGGCGGCAACTCGATGGCCAAGGGCGCGATGGACCTCACCGGCATCACCGCGACCGACGACGCCACGCTGCAGCTCGCCTGCAACCAGGCGCTGACCCGCGTCAACCTGACCAACACCGACCAGAGCGGCTTCTACATCGCGCCGAATCCCGGCGACAGCACCACGCACCCGATCAAGCTGACGGCCGGGGCGTTCTCCACCTTCAAGACCAGTATGGACGTCTGGGCGAAAGCCGAACAAGCAGCCCCTTAAGGAGCCCCATGAAGAGGATCTCAATTCTGCTCTCGGCCGCGATCGCCTTCGCGGTTCCAGCATGCAGCAACGACGTCAAGCCCGGTGGCGGTGACGACGACGGCTCGGGCTCGGGTACCGGCTCAGGCTCCGGCTCCGCCGATCAGTGGCAGCAGATACTCAATGATCGGAAGACCGATTACAACTACGCGCTGCGGATCGCCGCGCTGCGGCTCACCGGCAACCTGCCGTCGATGACCGACGTCAACACGGTCGCGTCGGCGGCCGGCGACGCCCAGCGCCAGGCCTACGAGGCGCTGATCCACACCTACCTCGACAGCCCGGCGTTCACGACCCAGGCGCTCAACTTCTGGCGCGACACGTTCAAGATGGGCGGCTCGGCGATGCTCGACTCGGCCCCCGCGTTCGCGACCAAGCTGACGGTCACCAACGGCAGCTACACCGATCTGTTCACCAAGAACACCGGCGGTTGCCCGACGGTCAGCGGGACGACGATCACCGACGTGGAGTGCGCCAACGGCGGCCCCAAGTCCGGCGTCCTGACCAACCCCGGCGTGCAGCAGCAGTTCTTCTCGAACTTCGCGTTCCGCCGCGTGCGCTGGGTCCAGGAGACGTTCGACTGCCTGCGGTTCCCGGCCGAGCTGTCGACCACCGGCGGCACCGATGTCGGCGGCGTCGCGCCGTACCTCGGCGTGTGGCCGTTTGGCAGCGTCGCCAGCCCGACCAACGGCGGCGGCCGCGTCGACTTCCAGAACGTGTCGTCGGCGATCTGCGCCAACTGCCACACCACGATCAACCACATCGCGCCGCTGTTCGCGTTCTACGACGGCACCGGCACCTACAAGACGACGGTCTCGGTGCCGACGCCGCTCGCCGGCACGCCGCCGCCGCTCGCCCAGCTGTCCGACTACCTGCCGCCCGGCGAGCAGTACGCCTGGCGCTACGGCAAGGCGACGCCGGACATCCCGACGCTCGGCCAGGCGATGGCGGCCGACCCCGACGTCGCCAGGTGCGGCATGGCCCGGATCTGGAACTTCGCGCTCGGCTACCCCGACATCGTCGACCAGCTCACCGAGGTGCCGACGCAGACGATCCAGGCCCAGCTCACCGCGTTCACGCAAAACAACTACCGTCTGAAGGACGCGTTCTTCGCTGCCTTCACCAGCGAAGCCTTCACGAAGTTCTGAGGAGACGCCCATGACCAGAACTGGACACACCCTCGCGATCTTGCTCAGCGCGTCCCTCGGTGTTGCCGCGTGCAGCGATAGCATCGATACCCCGCCGCCGGACAACACGCCGCCCGCGGGCTCGACCTCGGGCGACAGCAGCACGACGTTCGACCACGACAACGACGGCATCTCGATCTGGGACCTGCTCAAGCGGCTCACCGATCAGGGCCCGCCGAGCTTCACGTCGCAGATGCACGCCTGCATGAAGGTGCACTACTCGACGCTCGGCAACGTGCTCGCCTCGCTCGGCGTCAACATCACCAACACCACGATGAACTCCGCCGGGCAGCTCTACCAGAGCGGCGGACCGGCGATGAGCGTGGCGAACTATCCCGCTCGCGTCCGCGAGTCGGTCACGATCTCGACGTCGCAGGCCTCGCGCGAGTTCGACATCATGGCGGCGGCCGCCCCCGAGATCATCGCGGCGATGCCGACCCTGCCGCGCTGCCAGGTCGGCGGCTCCGGGCCGTCGCTGTTCGACGCCGGCAACCAGTGTCAGCTCGCCGGCATCAGCTGCCTGATCGGCACGCCCGCATCGCAGGCGCACGTCGATCTCTGCAACCAGACCATCACGCGCGCGAGCACCCCCGACGTGGGCAAGCGCCTGGCTGTCGCGGTCATGCTGGCCGCGGCCTACACCTGCGAGTGAGGAACTACCATGGCCAAGTCCAAGACTTCCCAGCGTGATGAGCAGCATGAGCTGACCCGGCGCGCGCTCATCAAGTGGAGCATCGCCGCGGGTGGCGCGCTCGGTGTATCGCGCAGCAAGATCTTCGAGGTCCTCGAGAAGACCGCGGGCAAGGGCATCGCCTTTGCCGCCAGCGAGTCGCCGATCACCAAGGTGTTCGACATCGAGCACGGCACCGGCTCGCTGGCCTGGATGACCCAGCTGTGGCCGTTCCCCAAGATCGCCAAGGCGCGCAAACGTCGCCGGCACCCATAACCCGCTCGTCAAGGGCCCGAACACGCCGTGGCAGAACCTGGCGCCCGAGAAGCAGATCACGGTGTTCATCGCCGGCAACAACGAGACCCACAAGGAGCTCGCGACGTCGACGACCCTGATCGGCGGCTCCAACGTGCTGGCGCTCAACACCTCGCTGCAGGCGGTGCTGCCTGCCGTGCTGCCGGCGATCGCGGTCGGCCAGAACATGTCGATCGGCACCGGCCCGGGCAGCGCGACGGCCGCCGCGGTCGGCTCGCCCGACGGCATGGTCGACCTGTTCAACAGCGCCGCATCGAGCGCGGGCGGCCTGCTGACCAACACCAACGACGCGCAGCTCTACGCCGCCCACTACCAGGCGTTCATCCAGCTCAACCGCGCCGCGAACCGCTCGACCGAGCGGCCGGGCTATACAACGGCCCAGAGCGCGGCGAAGTTCCTCGGCACCAACCTCAAGTCGCAGCTCGCGGTGACGCCGGACGACCTGACCCGCTACGGCATCAACGCCGGGACGCGGACCAGCGTCGCGCAGCTCGGTCGCGCCATGATCATCGGCGTCAAGGCGATGAAGATGGGCCTTACCAACCTGATCCAGGTCCGCGGCTTCAACGACGACCCGCACGGCGCGTTCGCCAGCCAGGACTTCATGACCGTGCCGGCGCAGCTCAAGCTGATCTACGACGGCTTCATGGCCGACCTGCAGAAGACGATCGACGACAACAACGGCCAGCCGCTGGCCGACGACATCGTCATCATCAACAAGGGCGACACGTTCAAGACCCCGGTCGACCGCGTCGGCTGGAACGACAACTCGTCGAGCGGCAGCAACGCGCTCTGGGTGTACGGCGCCGGCCACCTGTACAGCGGGTTCTTCGGCGACATCGGCACCAACGACGTCGCCCAGGGTGTCGACGCCACGGGCAAGCTGACCACGTACAGCGCGGCGAACACCGCCAAGCAGGCGCTCGCGGCGATCCTCTACGCGGTCGCCAAGCGCGACGATCGCCTGATCCAGAACTTCGTCGGAGGCGTCCAGGCCTCCGGCGTATTCGGACCGGCCAAGAACGTCTGACGACAGTCGCGCTGGTTCGTGGTCAGGGCCGCCGGGGCATGCTCGGCGGCCTGTTACGTTTTGTGCGGAGCGACGGCCCGCGGCCGGCCGCGTGCTAGGCTAGCGCCGTGCGTGCGCTGTTCCTGGTCTTGCTCGTCGCGGCGAGCTGCGGCCGCAACGAGGCCGAGGGCGACTCGAGCAGTGCGCGCGCGCCGTCGGACACCGATCGCGAGCAGGCCCGGTTCGACGCCGACCGCCGGCCCGAGAAGGTCGTCGAGGCGCTCGGCATCCACCCGGGCTCGAAGGTCGCCGACATCGGCGCGGGCTCCGGCCTCCTGACCGTGCACCCGGCGCGCGCGGTCCGCCCGAGCGGCCGCGTGGTCGCGACCGAAATCGATGGCGAGGTGCTCGACCTCTTGCAGTCGCGGCTCAAGGCCGCCCACCTGGCGGACCTCGTCGAGCGCCGCGTGGTCAATGCCGATCAGCCGGGCCTCGAGCCCGCGACGTACGACGCGATCCTGCTCGCCGAGGTCGATCACCTGCTGTCCGACGAGGTCGGCTGGCTCAGGGAGGCCACCAAGGCGCTCAAGCCGGGCGGCCGGATCGTGATCTCGAACAAGATCTACCACCGCCAGAAGTCGATGGCGGCCGCCCAGCGCGCCGGGCTCAGGCTACAGTCCGAATCGACGCCGGTGCCGACCCACTTCATCGCGGTGTTCATCGCGACCCCTCCGGGAGGGGCGACCCCCGCGGGGGGAAAATGATGCGCGCTTGCATGCTGGGCCTGCTCGGCCTCGGCCTCGGCGCGACCGGCTGTCCGGGCCCCGACTCGCACGGCAATCCCCACGTGCTGTGGCTGTCACCGGTCGGTCACGACGAGACCCGCGTCCAGCTGGTCGATGGCGAGCCACCGGCGTTTTGAGCGCCGGGCGTGGGATCCGGTGGATCCCGTCCGAGCTTCCAGGACGCCGCGTTCGACCTGCGCGCCGGCGTGCCCGCCGGCACCTATCATGTCGAGTGCGACGCGGTGATCACGGCGTCGGTCGACGTCACGTTCACGCTGATCTGGCGGCGGGGCAGCACCGATAACCAGCTCGTGCAGTGGACGCGGCACTGGGACCCGCTGCCCGCCGGCAAGTTCGACGCGCAGCCCTACGAGGTCGACATGGCGGCGGGCGCGATCGACTTCCGGGACGGCGATCAGCTGGTGTTCCGCTACGCGGCGGCCAACACCACCGGCCTCGAGGCGTTCATCCCCAACGGCGACGGCGTCAACTCGCACGGCCGGATCCCGAGCATCACGCTGCCTTAGTCGGGTCGAGTCGCGGGGAGACCACGCGGCGACCATACGCGTTATAAGTGGATCATGAAGCACTTCGGTTGGGCGCTGATCGTGGTCTGTGCGGTCGCCGTCCGCGCGCCTGGGTCAAGGCGGTTCCGGATGCGGCGGTGTGGCACAGCTACTCCAAGATCGTCGGGAGTGACGAGCTCGGGAAGTGCATCATCGACATCAAGAGCAACGACATCTACTTCATCGATGTCAACCTCTTCAACATCCACGCCGACTTCGTGCTCGGCGTGCTGCTCAAGCAGCCGTGGACCGCCGAGAACATCCGCGAGTACAACAAGAACTACGAGCGCGACAAGCCGCGGTTCATCCTGTGCTACCTGACCCATCACCTCAAGATCGACCGCTGGACGTTCTCGTTCTGGGAGGGTGACAAGATCGCCGCGCCCGACGTGCTGCGGGTCAAGAAGCGGCTGTCCGAGACGTTCTTCGTCAAGGACCTCCCGTTCCGGCCCGATTCGCCGATGCAGCAGAAGGTCGCCGCCGAGGTCGCGCGCCGCGGCCTTCGGACCGTCACCAACGACGAGATCTACAAGAGCGCCGAGTTCCAGGCGTTCACCAAGGGCCGCGCGGTCGGCAAGCTCCGCGTCGTGCCGGTCGGCACCGCCTACGAGTCGCTGATCTTCGATCGCCACGACATCGTGCTGCTCCAGGAGAGCTATCCCGACATCACGCCGGTCGCCGGCATCCTCGCGACCGCGTTCTCGACCCCGCTGTCGCACGTCAACCTGCGCGCCGGCGCGTGGCACATCCCCAACGCCGGCGACAAGAAGGCGCGCGAGAAGTACGGCCGGCTCGACGGCAAGATCGTCTACTACGAGGTCACCGACACCGGCATGACGCTGCGCGAGGCGACCGCCGCCGAGATCGACGAGCTCGCTCACACGATCGCCAGCGCGCGCCACGTCGAGCTGCCCCGGGCCGACCTCACCTCGCCCCGGCTCGCGATGCTGACGCGGATGCGCGCCAGGGACGTCGTGCTCTACGGCACCAAGGCGGCCAACCTCGGCGAGATCGTCACCGCCAACCTCGACGGTGTCCACGTCCCCGCCGGCTTCGGCGTGCCGTTCTTCTACTACGTCCAGCACATGACGCGGAACCACCTCGACGCCAGGCTCGACGCGGTGCTGTCCGATCCGCGGTTCAAGACCGACGCGGTGTGGCGGCGGCAGGCGCTCGACGAGCTGCGCAAGGCGATCGTCGACGCCCCGATCGATCCCGCCACGCTCGACATGATCTACAAGCGGGTCCGGATCAAGCTCGGCGGCAAGGGCGTGTTCGTGCGCAGCTCGACCAACGCCGAGGACCTGCCCGGCTTCAACGGCGCCGGGCTCTACGACACCGTGCCCAACGTGGTCGGCAAGCAGCAGCTCGGCGAGGCGCTCAGGACGGTGTGGGCGTCGCTGTGGAACCTGCGCGCGGTCGACGAGCGCGAGGCGTTCGGCATCGATCACCGCCAGGTCTACTTCGGCGTCCTGATCCAGGTCGGCGTCAACGCCACCGCGGCCGGGGTGCTGGTCACCAGGAACCTGTGGGATCCGAGCGACGCCAGCGGCTACACGATCAACGCCAAGTGGGGCCTCGGCATGCGCGTGGTCGAGGGCCAGAAGGTCCCCGAGCAGATCATCTTCGACCCGACCAACGACGGCACCAAGATCATCTCGCGCGCCGACGACCCGGTCATGCTCAAGTTCGACGAGCACGGCGGCATCAAGGAGCTGCCGGTGCCGGCGGGCGCGGGCGTGATCCTCACCGATGAGCGCGCCAAGCGGCTGTGCGAGCAGGTCCAGGCGTTCCTCGAGGTGTTCCCCAGGGGCACAGCGCTCGACGTCGAGTGGGTGCTCGAGGGCGAGCAGTTCTGGATCGTCCAGGCCCGGCCGTACGTCGGCGGCTAGCCATCGGCGGAATACCAGGAGCCCTACACGCGGCTGACCAGCGGTGAGCGGTAGGCGGCGTCCTCGGCGCGGCGGGCGCGTTCGCCGAGCGCGCGGCATACCGCGGCGGCCAGGCCGGGGACGTCGTCGACCAGCTCCTCGAAGTCGACCCGCTCGAGGCGGATCAGGCGCGCGGGCCGCACGACGCGGAGGTCGGCGGGGGCCGCGACCGGCGCGACGCAGGCGAGCTCGTCGACCGCCTCGGCGCGGGCGATCCGGCGATCGCCGAGCGCGAGCTCGCCGTCGTCGACGACGATCAGCGCGTCGAGCAGGTCGCCGGCGGTGACGAGGATGGTGCCGGCGCGCGGGTGGCTCCAGCGCACGCGCTCGGCGACGTCGGCGAGCTGGCGCGTGGTGAGCGACGCGAGCAGCGGGATGCGGCCCAGGGCGATCAAGGTCTCGACGCGACTCGGCATGTCGGTGGCTCCGTCGTCGGGGTGTGCGGGCTCGGGCCGGCTCCGGCCGAGCGCAGCGCTGAGCTTTCTGACCAGGTCGTGCGGGGTCGCCGCGGTGACCTCGGCGCGCGCCGCCTCGGCGATCGCGTCGCGGTGTGCGCTGCGGCCGGCGGCGCCGAGCGTGTGGAGCGCGAGCGCGCGCGCGAGGCGGTCGCGGCCGGACAGCTCGGCGCGGAGCGCGTCGTCGCGGCGGGGCGGCGCGCTGCCGGCGCGGGCGAGCGCGGCGGCGCGATCGGCCGGGGTCAGCTCGTCGACGGCGTCGACCAGGCGCCCGACCAGCGCGTGCGGCAGCGCGGCCTCGATCACCGCGAGGGTGCGGGCGCGCTCGAGGCCGCCGCGGGCGTGGCGCCAGGCGACGGCAGCGCGTGCGATCGCCGGGGACCGCCGGCGCGCGGCGACGAGGAGCAGCACGGTGTGGGCGATCTCGCCGAGCCGCTCGGCGAGCCGGCGGGCCAGGAGCGCGTCGCCCGGCTCGCCGAGCGCCGCGATCGCCGCGTGGGTGCGGTCGAGCGCGTCGAGCTCGGTGTCGATCAGGCGATCGATCGCCGCCGCGCTGACCGGGAGATCGGCGAGCAGCGCCGCCGCGCGGACGCGGGCCCGCCGCCGGCCCCACGCCGCGGTCGCGATCAGCTCGCCCGTGGCGGCGGCGCCGAGCGCGACGAGGGCGGCCTCGGCGGCCGCGCGCACGGCGTCGTCGGGCTCGCCCAGCGCGCGCGCGATCCGGCGCAGGTCGTCGGCGGGCGCGGCGTCGGCGCCGTCGAGCAAGTGGCCGTAGAGCCGGAGCGCGGCGGCGACCTCGGGCGCCGCGTCGGCGTCGGCCGCGTCGGCGGCGGCGGGGTCGGGCGACCGGGGCCGCGGAACCAGCGAGACCAGCATGTGGGCCGGCGCCGGCGGGCTCGCGGCGACCTCGACGCGATCGCGCACCAGCTCGAGCAGATCGGCGCGCAGCAGCGACAGCTCGGCGCTGCGCTGATCGCGGACGTGCGCGACCACGCGGGCGAGCGCCGCGAACCCGGCCGCCCGGGTCGCCGGATCGCCGCGGCCGCGGCGCAGCGCCCGGACGAGTTGGCGCGCCGCCTCGAGCGCGGCCGGCTCGGCGGTGGTGGCGAGCGCGCGCGCGAGCTCGGCGGCGAGCTCGGCGATCGCCGCGCGGGCCGCGTCGCCGCCGTCGCGGATCGCCTCGCCGAGGGTAACGAACATCGCGTCGCGGTCGCCGGCCAGCCGCAGGTGCGCGACCTCAGCGGTCAGGGCGAGCGCGGGATCGCCGGCGCCGCGCCAGGCGTCGACCGCGGTCGGGGCAACTCCACCTGCGAGGCCGAGCGCGCGCACGGCGAGCTCGCGCTCGCGCCGCCCCGCGAACCCGGCAGCCGCAGCGGACCCGGCGGACCCGGCGGACCCGGCGGACCCGGCGGACCCGGCGGAGAGGATGGAGGCGGCGATCGCAGGGCCGTGGGCCTCGGCGGGCGCGGCGAGCACGCCGAGCAGCGCCTGCCACAGCGCCGGGCCGCCGCGGCCGGTCGCGGCGCGCACCAGCGGCGCGACGACATCGATCCGGCCGCGCCCGTGCACCCGGGCGAGAACCTCGGCCGCGCGCTCGGGCCGCGCGCCCTCGAGCTCGCGCACCAGCACGGCGAGCGCGCGATCGTCGATCACCGCGTCGGGGTCCGGCTCGCGGACGACGTGCTCGATCGCGAGCGCCGGCAGCTCGCGGGCGATCCGGGATGCCGCGAGCAGCCACAGCGCGGCGGCGATCGCCGTGGCGGCGTAGAGCTCCACCGGCCAGCCGGCGAGCGCCGCGGCGACCAGGCCGCCGAGCACCGCGCCCGCGCGCTTCGCGGTGCCGTCGAGGAATCCCGCGACGCGCGCGCGCACCGCGCCGGGGAGCAGCGCCTGGGTCAGCTTCTCGCCCGGCGTCTCGATCCCGGCGTCCAGCACGCGGGCCGAGATCTGGGTGGCGATCGCCACCGCGAGCACCGGCGCGACGACCAGGCCGAGCCCCGACGCGAGCGCGACCAGCGGCGCGAGCAGGAGCGCCGGCCCGGTGCCGAGCCGCGCGAGCAGCCGCGGCGCGACCACGAGCTGGACGACCAGGGTCGCGAGCTGGCCCGCGCCACGCACGCCGCCGAGCAGCGCGGCGAGGTCGGCGGTCGAGCCGCCCTGCGCGGCGACCGACGCGCCGAGCGCGAAGTACGCGAGCGAGGCAAACGCACCCGCTGCGGCGACGACGACCGCGAGGTGGCGGGCGAGCGGGTGGCGGCGCACCGCGCGCGCCCCGTCGCGCCAG
The DNA here is from genome assembly GCA_005887925.1 of Deltaproteobacteria bacterium. Taxonomy (GTDB): domain Bacteria; phylum Myxococcota_A; class Polyangia; order Haliangiales; family Haliangiaceae; genus JABFXX01. The sequence goes on from VBLP01000355.1 coordinate 12,214, forward strand.
GCCCGGGTCACCAGGCCGCCGAGGCGCGCAGGGGCCGCGACGCGCCGGGTCGCCGGCAGCCGGGTGGTTCCCGCGCCTGCGAGCACCAGCAGGCCGGCGGCGATCACCAGCACGCCGCGGGCGCCGAATGCCGGGACCGTCTCGACGATCGGGACCACCAGCACGGCGCCGACCGCGGCTCCCACGCCACCCGCCGCGGCAAGCATCGGCAACAGCCGCCGGCTGCGCCGCGCGTCGAGCCGCTCGGCGATCACCATCCAGAACGCCAGATCGGTGGCGGCGGCGAGCTGCTTGCCGCCGATCATCGTGACGGCGGCGGCCGCGCGCGGCCAGAGGCCCGAGACCGCGGCGAGCCCGACCAGCGCGATCGCCGAGATCGCCGCGAGGCCGGCGAGCACCCGGCGGCGCTCGGTGCGGTCGACCAGCCCACCGACGGCGGCCAGCACGATCGCGAGCAACGCGCTCGACGCCGCGACCGCGCCGCCCAGGTGCGCGGGCCCCAGGCTCGACAGGAACATCGCGTCCGCCGCCGCCGCGGCCATCGCCGCCCCGCCGCTCGCGAGCGCGAACACCACTCCGGCCGACGCCACGAGCTGCCGCTCGTCGCCGCGCAGCGCCCCCCAGCTCGCGACCTCCGCCAGCCGCGCCGCGGTCGATGTGGCTGCCATGCCCGGCACCGATGATACGCCGACCCGGCCGCGCCCTGGCGATGACCGAGGGCCGTGTCATCATCACGGCGATGCGCACCGGGCCCCCGCTCGCCGCCGCCGCAACCATCCTCCTCGGCGCCGCCGCGGCCGTGGCGATCGCACAGACCGCCCGGCCCAAGCTCCACGAGGACCTGCCGTCGCCGTCCGACCGGCCGACGCCGATGATCGGCAGCGGCAGCGGCAACCCCGCCGCGTTCACCGCCGGCGACAAGCTGCTGCCCCGGCCGGCCGTCGACCGTCCGGCGAGCAACCCGGGCGGCGAGCCCGTGCTCGGCACCACC
>VBLP01000354.1:0-28298 GCA_005887925.1 Deltaproteobacteria bacterium
GATCGGGTCGACGGCCTCGATTGCGCTGTAGTCCGCTGTCGGAATCCCCGGACCACGTTCGACGTGTTGCGGCGCCGTCGGTGTGACGATCAACGTCGGGCCGTGGCCGCAGCCGGTTAGCCACACGAACGCGAGAGTCAATGTTCGAAGCATCCATCCCACTCCAACATGGCGTCATCACGCCCGTGGCGCCAGCCGATGCCGCAAGGTACGGCAGAGCGCTACTCCTTGCCGCGGATCGAAGCGCTCGCGGCCGAGCCCCGCGTTTACGCCGAGCGGCTCGCCGATAAACTGCCGTCCGCCACCACGCTCGCCGAGATTGAGGCACGCGATGCCGCGCCGGCGGCGCGCTGGGGCCGGCTCGGCGCGATGATCGTGCGCCCGGTGCGGATCCGGCTCGAACACGCGCTCGCAGTCGCCATCTCGATCGGCGCGCCGACACCGCGGCATGTTCGTCTCGACGATCGCCGGCTACGCGGGCCGGCTGTCGCGGCCGCCGAGCGCGCACGCGACGTGGCCGTGCGCGGCCAGGCGGGCGATCCGGACGCGGTCGCCCAGGCCATGCTCGATGCGGCGCGGGCGGTCCTCGACCTCCGACTCGCCGCGCGCCGGCGTGATCGCGCTGATCGCGCGCTCGCCGAGGCCGTCGCGCCGGCTGGCGATCGCCGCGCACGCGCGATCGCCAGCTCGACGACGTCGAGCGGCGGAGCTGGCGCGCGATGCGCCGCGAGCTCGAGGCGGTCGTTGCCGATCCGGAGCGTGGCGCCGGCGCCACGATGGCGGCCCGGCTCGCCACCCACCCACCGCAGATTGATGAGCCCGAGCTCGGTAAGGGTCCACGCGTGTCGGCCTGCTCGAGCTCGATTGAGCCCGGGTTCCCCCCCCGTGGATCCGGGCGTCGCTCCGCTACCCCATGCCGATCGGTTAGCCCCTGCAGTGGTGAGCCCGCTACTTCGGGGCGAAGCCGACCGGGGCCCAGTTCGGGTTGCGGTGGTCGCCGGGCGGCGTGACGATGTCGCGTGGCGTGCCACCGGTCATCTCGATGACCGAGATGACCGCGGTCGCCAGCCGGGCGTCGGAAGTCGCCGAGCGCTCGAATGCGATCGCGTCGTTGGCAGCCCACGAGGGCTTCCGCGCCGCACCGGTGGAAACCGGGGTCACACGCTGCGTCGCGCACGGGTCCGACGCGTACCCGGCGAACGGGGTCAACGCGATCACCTCTACCCCGCAGCCGACCGCGTACGCCACCAGGCTGCCGTCTCCCGAGAGCGCCGGCATCTCCTCGGTTGTCGTCCAGTTCTGGACGACGTAGCGCTGCGTGCCCGCGCTGATGTTCCGCGCGTCGATCTCGTTGTTGCGGCTGAACATCACCTCGGTTCCGTCGAACGAGAGCGACGGATATTTGAACGCGTTGAAGTCGTCGAGCCCGGTGCCCAGCACCGTTGGGTTGCGCCCGTCGGCGGCCATCGCATAGACCGACGGCCCACTGTGAAGTCCATGACGAAGATCTGCATCGCCCCCGCGCGATCGGAGACAAACGCCAGGTGGGAACCGTCGTGCGAGAACGCCGGCTCCTTCTCTGTCGAAGGCTCGGCGGTGAGCCGCATGAGCTGCGATCCATCGCCACGAACCAGGTAGATGTCACGGTTGAAGGTTCCGCGGTCCGAGTCGAACGCCAGCCACCGCGCGGCCAGGCCCGTCGGTGGTCCCGCGTCCGGCGGTCCCGCGTCCGGCGGTCCCGCGTCCGGCGGGCGCTTCCCGTGAGTTTCGTCCAGGAACCCGCACGCACTGCCCAGCGCGCATCCCGCGATCGCAGCGCACGTCATCAAGCGTCGAAAGATCGATCTCATCAGTGCCCTCCCATGACCCCTCGTCAATGGCGACAGTCTACGACGCCGTCCGGTCGAGCGCACGTTCCGATCAGAAGCGGGAACGGCGTGCCGCTGTGGCCTGGGCCGCTGCAACATGCGGCATGCCGAGCCATCGACATGCGGCGAGCCGTCGAACGCTGCAGTAACTGTGCGCCGGGCAAGCAATGCCCCAACCACGCCGCGTGCGCGACGCAGCATGACGCGGCGCTCGCCTCGGAGATCGGCGCGGCATGGGCGTCGTTCGTCCGAAGTCAGGTAGATGTCCGGCGGCCGTGGCCTCCGTTCACCGGCAGGACAGCGGTGATCGCAACGCGGCTCGTCGCAGGTCTCGCCAACACGGAGCCGCGCCGCGGCGAGCTCGCGCGGATCGCGCACTGGCGCGCCGGCCTGCGCTGGGAGGCGCTCGAATTGCCGCGGATCCGCGATCGCCCGACGAGGCGCGTGACGGCGGAGCGGTGCTGTACCGACTGCCCGGGGCGCTGTGCGTCCACTTCCGCACCCGAGCCAGCTTGCAGCCACGTCGGCTGGGAAGCTCGGATGTCCCGTGGGCCAGGCCGCGCGATCGGCGCGGTCGCCGAGGGCAAGCCGCGCGGTCATGCGCGACGGCGCAGCGATCGGCGTGCGGTGCTCGCGGGTCACACAGTCGAGGGCAACTCGTAGGAGGACCCCCATGGATCCCAGGTTCGCCAAGATGTTCGCCGCCGCGCTCGCGCTGACCGAGCCGCATCGGCTCCTGGCAGTCGACGCCGGCTGGCCTAGCTGGTGGTGCGCCAGCGCGAGAGCCGAAGCCATGTTGGACCGTGGCGGTCCGCCGGCGAGGGCGGAGAAGTCAAGCCGTCCGCTGAAGCTGCGACGACAGCGACGAAGAACGACTGGCATGGCAAGATGCGTACGATCGATGCCAGATGAGCTCGCGCCACCCACCGTCAATCGATTCAACCCGTGGGGTCAATGGAACCCCTTCGCGTTCTCCACGATGGAGGAATACTTGGCCTTCACCAAAGAGTGCAAGGAGGCATCAGCAGACCTGGATGTTCAAGCCACAGTTGCATATGCGAGGGCAACACAGCACGAGGGTATCGAGTTTGTCCTTCTCTCCGAGTACTGGGACAACGCGAGGACGCGGACGTATGGTGGAGGTATCACGGTTGTGCGCGTGACGGATCCTCCGACCGAACCGCACGAGCCGCGACCGCTCGTTTGCATCTACGATGGGTGGCTGCCACTTGAAGAGACGACAATTACGGCAGTCCGAAGCGGCCTACGAAAACTTCAGGACGTGGTCGACTTCCTTGCCTATCAGTACGGCGTTCCAGTTCGGACGTACATCAAGTACCGAGAGGCGTTCGATCGAATCTCTTGGCGAGACACGACCGATGATGACGACGCGCGGTTTCGGGATCGGCTAACGCGAGTTCTCGACCTTCCGGACGCGTTACGCACGGCGGTCTTGCGATGCACGCACTGGCACCAGAACGCCGAACGGCAGGTGCGAACAACAGATCATTTTCTGAGTCTATGGCTGGCGATCGAGAGTCTTGCGCTCGTACTCTACGAGAACTCTGGCGTCATTCATCTCCCGCTTGACGGCGAATCCGTACCGCTCACAAAGAGGCAACGGCGCGCAGCTCAGGAGGCGCGCATCGAGCAGATCTTGTTGCAAGACTTCCCTTCGGCATCTGAGCGCGTGTCTGCCGCCTACTTCGATGGGGTTAAGACTCTCCGTCGTCGCGTCGAAGCTGCCTTGAGGGCTGTACTTGGTGACGATGTGAGGATCGGCTGGCTCTACAGTCGCGGGGGCCCGAACGAGATGCGGGGCAAGCTCGTTCACGAGGGCTGGTCCGAAGTTGATGTTGCTCATGCTTGCGACTTGGGGGACTACTGTCATCGGATCGACCTGCTGATCAAGGAGCTCATCGAGCGAGTCTTGTTTCGCAACTGGGGAAACCCCATCGAATTACCACGAAAGCGGTTCACAATGAGGATGGACCCGACCAATATGATTCCGATCGGGACTGGAATTCGTTTCGAAGGGGATTTCACAATTGGCTATCCGCTCCTCGCACACAAGGGCGTGCTGCGGTTCTAAAGCGGGCCGGCGGCGAACGACCCGCAGCGGTCGCAGGTCGCGTGGGCCTGGATACCGCGGTCGTCGCGGACTGAGCGGACCCCGAGCGCCTGGCGGCAGCGACGTCCGTCTCGGCGCATCGCGACGTCGGCGCCGTGTGTGCGGTCCTTGCCGTCGAGGCGGACGGCGGCGTAAGGTCGGCGATGCCGATCGTGCGCTCGCCGCTGCCGCTCGCGTCGTCGAGGCCGAGTACGTCGTGCCGCACCTGACCCCACGCGCCGATAGAGCCGCCCGCCGCACTGGTCAAGATCGACGGCGATCGCGTCGAGGTCTGGACCTGCGCCCAGGACCTGCAGGACGCGCAGGACGCGGTCGCCAAGGCGCTCGGCATCAGGAGCAACGTCACCTTACTCGGCGGCGGCTAAGCTGACGTTCGCATTCCGACGTGACGCGCTGTGGCTGGTGGCCGGAAACCACGCTATGACCTTGGAGAGGAGGAGCGGATGAAAGGAGCAGTGAATGGTGTCTGGGTGGCCGCTGCGGTCGCCCTTGTTGTGGGAGCCTGCGCGCTCGGCGGTTGTGAGCCTCGCATTACCGCGGGTTTCTCGTCTCGCCTCTATTCGGCCAACGCGCCACCGATCGAACGATTGCTGATCGTGCCGGACATGAAGAGCCAAGCCTTTGGCGACAGCATGTACCATGGATTCGAAACCGGGCTGATCAAGCGGCTCAGTCTGTGTGGCGTACAGCCCAGGATCCTGGTTCTCGACGCGTTGGAGCTGGAGCCCGAGCAACGGTTCGCGCAGGTCGCGAACGAGTTCCATGCGACCGCGGCGATGTTCATCAACCCGCTGGGCGGAAAGCTCCACAGCGTTAATGGCAACCTCACGAGTGCGGAACTCGTGTTCGAGTTGAAGCTGTTCCACGTCGAATCCAAGCAGCTCGTGTGGCTCGCCCGATCCATCGCCAAGCTTTATGTAGGTCCCACCGACGCCGTCGAATGGAACACCGGTGCGGAGTTCGCAACCCAGATCATCTCGCGGCTCCGCGATGACGGAGTGCTGTCGCGCTGTCCAACTGGAAACCCCAGCTGGCCCGCGCTCGACTTCTGTGGCGGAGATCGCGAGCGCGAGATCGAAGAGATCAAGCGTATCCGGGATGACCACGAGCGGAGGTGGCGGCTGGAGCTGCTGCCCGTCTGCACACTTCCGCTCTAGGACGAAACTGACCTCATGCAATACTTGCAGTGGCGCCGCCGGGTGCATGCGAAGAATCCGTCGCGCAGAACGTGAGCGAGCACGCCGCGCGGCGGTGGCGGCAGCTGCAAGCGCAGATAGCTCGCTGAGGCTGACCTGCAGCCGCGGGCGATCCGGCCGCGGTCGCCCAGGCCGTGATCGATCGGGCGTGGGCGGTCCTCGATCTCCGCGATGGCTGCGCGACGGCGTGCTCGCGCGGATCCGCGCGCTCGCCGAGGCCGCCGTGCCGGACGCCAATCGCCGCGCGCGCGATCGCCAGCTCGGCGACGTCGCGCGGCGGCGGTGGAGCGCGATGCGCCGCGAGCTCGTGACGGTCGCGGCCGACCCGGACCGCGTCGCCGGCGCCGCGATGGCGGCCCGGCTCGCCTTCCACCCAGCGCAGCTCGAGGAGCCGGAGCCCGGTACGGAGGTCACGCTCGCCTACCTGCTCGAGCTCGATTGAGGCGCCTCGGCTCCGGGGATCTTCGTCGGGGATCCGCCCGTCGACCGCTCCCCCGTGAGCTGGCGGCCGCCCGGCCGCGGATCTACGGCGGCAGCTACGACGAGTACGTCAGCTCGACCGGCCGCGAGGCGCCCGGCATGCGCGCGCCGTCGTGACGCGACGAGCGCTCGTGCGACCTGCGTCAGGTCGGCCGGTCATCGGCGAGTGTCGCCATGTGCATCGTGGCAGCGCCCATGTGTCCGTGGACCGATGCTGGCAGTCTCTGCCAGCGCCAGCAACGGCAAGGGTTGGGAATTCCGTACCTCGTGGTACAGCGGCAGCGTGCCCGACGTTGCCGCCGCCGTGGCCGACATCGAGCTCGCGGTGGTCGTCTGGACCACGGCGCCCGGAATGACCGAGGAGTCGAACTTCGACTCCAACAGCCTCCAGGACGAGGTGCGGGGCCACGGCCGGCCCCACCGGCACGCGCACCGCGTCGAACGGTGCGGGCGCGCTCGCGGCCGTGACCATCGCGCTGAAGTAGCGCGGGCCGCTCCGACACGTTGCCCGTCGCGGCAGACCAGGCTGGCGCGCCGCTTGCTGTTCTCGTCCGATGCCGCATGCGTTGGGGCCATTCTGGTCGCGGCCGGTGCGGCGCAAAACCTGGAGGAGACATCATGCGTAAGAACGGGCGTTCGATTGTTGTGTTGGCGTTCATGGGGCTGGTCGCGGTCGGGTGCGTCGATGCCTCGTCATCGGACGATGACCCGCCGGTGGGGCAAGCCGAGCAAGCGGTCGGCACCACGTTCAAGCTCACCGAGTACTGGACCGATGCCAGCTACACGATCCGGGTGGGCTATTGCGTAGGTCCGTCGGTGTGCAGCGGCGGTAACACGGTCTGCCACGGCTCGAAGTCGGCGTTCTCCACCGTCACCTGGGAGGATTGCTAGAGAGGCGACGCGGGCCCCGGGTAATCGTCGAGATCCGGATGTCGATCCGCTCCCCAATAGCCTCGACGAGGTCGAGACAACGTACCTGGCGCAGGTGCGCCCGGTCGCACGCGCGTAGCCGCATCTGCTCTGTCGTGGTCCCTGCGTGTGTCAGGATCGTCATCCGTGACCTCGTGGACCTGCCCCAACTGCGACCGCACGTTCGGCCGCAGCAACCGGCCGCACGTGTGCGCCGCCGGCATGCCGATCGAGGTCTGGCTCGCGGAGCGCACGAATCCGCAGCGGCGGGCCGCTGAAGCCGTGCTCGCGATCGCGCGGCGCTACCGCGGCCTCGTGATCGAGGCCGTCGGCGTCGGGGTGCTGATCAAGCGCGCGCGCACGATCGTGGAGCTGCGCCCGAAGATGCGCTGGCTCGATCTGTCGTTCATCTCCAGCGCGACCATCACGAGCACCCGCATCGCGCGAACGCTCGAGATGTCGGCCGGCCACGTCTACTTCGTGCACCTCGCCGACCGGAGCGACGTCGACGCCGAGCTGCGCGGCTGGCTCACGGCTGTATTCCGCGCTCGATGATCGGCATCCCGATTCGTGTTGCGCAACCCGAGCCACCGGACTGCAAGCTGCTCGGCCGCCCAGCCGCCGCCCTCGACGAAGTGACTCAGCCGCTGGAACGCGTCGTCGTAGTCGACCGCGCGCCTGTCACCGCCATCGCGGCGGAGCACGGCGTGCCGCCCTCGCGGTCACGCCGGCCCGCTCGGCACCGGCGTCGATCACCAGCCGCGCGCGGTACGGATGCTCCGGCTGGACGGCGATTGACCCGCCGTCCGGGATCGGCCGCACGCCCGCGAGCGAGCCGGCCGGCGGACGACCCGCAGCCGTCGTCGATCGCGTGGGCGTGGATGCCACGGCCGCCGCCGACCGGGCGCACATCAAGCGCCAGGCGGTGGCGACCCTTGGCGACGTCCGTCCCGGCGCATCGCGACGTAGACGCCGAGCTCGTGGCGGTCCTTGCCGTCGATGCGGGCGTGGACAGCTTTTTTGACGCCGTTGCGGGTCGGTCGTGTAAGCGGCTTCTGCCCTGAGCTCGCCGGTCGCAAGCACGCCGGGGTCCTGCTCGCCGGCGTAATTGCACACCGCTGCCGACAGTTCCCCCAGCTACACTGATGCATGACCCTTGCTCTCGGCTTCGCCTCGCGCGCTGCCATCGGCGGTGACCCTGCTACCAAGACCGGGACGTATGTCATGGCCGACTCTCGTCTCACGATCGAAGGCCCGGCCCGCGATAGATACCTCGACAACTACCTCAAGGCGGTCAGCCTTGGCACACGCAGTGCCGCCGTCGCGGCCGGTAGCGTCACTCCATTCGTCCTCGCCATAGAAGGCGCGAGACCGTTCATTGCGTGGAACGCCGCCGATCGTGCGAATCGAGGCATGTCGCCGCTGTCACTCTGGGCGGAGGCGTCTTTCGTTCGGTTCCATCTCGAGCTCATGTTCGACGAGTTCCGGACGACGTTTGCTGACGCACGAGTCAACGAGGTCACGATCATCTGCGCGGGATTCTTCAGCGACGGCACACCGGGCCTAGTGCGACTCGATCGGCGCGAGTCACAGAACGGCAACTCTTGTGAATCTCATCGGGCGATCGACGTATGGCGACCACGACCGGGCCAGCGTGTCTATACGGTGGCCGGGACCCCTGCATACGTGTCGATCCTGGAAGAAGCGATCCGACGATCCGAACCACCCACGGGCAACGCGTTCTACGATGTCGCGAGTACGCTGTGGGACATCATCAAGCACCAGGGCGACCCGACCCGCACAGTCGGGGGTGGGCTCGCCCTCGGCTACATCAACCACGGTCAGCCTCTGTTTCAATGGCCGATCATCGAGGTGGACGGGCACGTATTCAGTCGAGCGCTTCAGTACCCGATGAACCTGGGCACCGGTTGGCCGCGGCCGATGAAGATTCACTACAACCCGATGATCTTCGCCGAGATCGAACGCGCCCATGAGGATGGCAAGATCGCATCGAGTTCGCCGCCGCCGGATCTGCGCTTTGAGGTCACAAGGTCGTGGGACATTCGATCGACAACGGTCGGCGAGCTCGCGGTGGGTGACCCCCGACTCATCGTCATCGGTCAAGAGGATCAATGGCTGCTGGATGCTCTCGATGCCTGAGCGTCACGAACGGCCGCAGATAGCATTGGCCGTCGCACGCCGGACACACCGCTGAGCTGGCGCGCAGCAAGATCACCGACCTGTCCGACGATCCGAGCGTGATCGACGTGCTCGCACGGGATGTGAGCGAGCACGCGACGCGGCGGTGGCGCCAGCTGCAAGCGCAGGTAGCTCGCTGAGGCTGACCTGCAGCCGCGGGCGATCCGGACGCGGTCGCCCAGGCCGTGATCGATCGGGCGTGGGCGGTCCTCGATCTCCGGAACGGACTGCGCGCCGGCGTGCTCGCGCCGATCCGCGCTGCCCAGGCCGCCGCGCCGGACGCCGCTCGCCGCGCGCGCGACTGCCAGCTCGGGGATGCCGCGCGGCGCGGTGGCGCGCGATGCACTGCGAGCTCGAGGCGGTCGCCGGCGGCCCGGAGCGCGTCGCCGGGGCCGCAATGGCGGTCCGACTGGCCGCCCATCAGGGGCAGCTTGACGAGCGCGAGCCCGGCACGGAGTCACGCGCGCCGACCTGCTCGGGCTCGATTAAGGGCGACGTCGCGCCGCCGCGGGTAGCCGGGCAGATCCCCGGCACCCAGTCGCCGGGCCCCCACAACCGACTGCTGCGGTACGCTGCACCGATGGCCGCGTTCGTCTGCAGCTGTCCGCGCAACCAGCTGTGCCCGTCGTGCGACAACCAGGCCTTGAGGTGGTTCGGCGGCAAGGCCTGTTCGCGAGGGATCGCCTGGGCGGAGAGCGTGGCGCGACGGCGGCCGCGGCTGCTGCAGCAGCCGTGGCCGCACGAAGGGCGCACGGCCGAGCTGGCACGCAGCAAGGTCCGCGACCTGTCCGGCGATCCCCAGGTGATCGAGCTGCTCGCGCAGGGCGTGAGCGATCACGCCATGCGACGATGGCGCCAGCTACAATGCACCGATGCCGACCGGCGCGCTCGTGCTGCCGTCGCTGCAGTAGTCACCGCGTCATGACGAAGATCCCGTTGCTGGACGCAGTGTACAGGCGGTCTCCATCGAACAGCAGGGTCGCCGCGTCTTGCGTGTTCGCACTTCCGATAGTGCGCGAAGTCGCGGCTCCGGGAGCAAGCTGATGAATGATCCTGCCATCGAAGTCGCCATCCAGCCAGTACACGCTGCCGTCGGTGGTGCTCTCGATCGTACCGGCATCGAACAGCCCGGCCGCGAGCACAGAGGTCGCGCCCCCCATCGCAGGTAGCGATAGCAGCACACCGTCGGATCCCCGGGTCGTCACGTAGAGCTTGCCATTGACGATGGTGAGTGCCGCCGGGTCGCGATCGAGCGTGGTCAGCAGGGCCAGAGACGGCGCCGCTGCGTTCAGATCGAGGCGAAGGATCGCGCCGCTGCGTTGGTTTCCGTCGCCCAGGAGCCAGTACACCACCGACCCATCGACGGCGATGTCGCGGGACTCATCGTCCTCCGCGCCTGGATAGAGACCGGTCGGCCGCAACGATCCGAGAATCGCGCTGCCGTTGACGGCAGCATGGACGAGCGTAGACGGAAACGAGGTGACATCGCCGGCGTCCTCCACCCACAGCACCTCGCCGTTCGCGACCGCGATCTGGCGCGGGTTGGGACGATTGCGATACAGGGGCGTCGCGACCGAGCCATCGCGGGCCACCGCGTGGATGGTGCCAGGGTTGGTGGAGCCGACCCCTCCCGACGTCTCCACCACATAGAGGCGTGCAGCGTCGATCGTCAGGTCCCTTGCGTATGCGAACTGGCCGAGCGTCGTGACACCGAAGCTTTGCTTGTCGAGCCGTTTCACCGCTTTGCCGACTGCGTAGTACAGCACGCCTGCATCCTGAGCCGCGGCTTGCGCGAACTCGCCGATCTGCGCCGGGGTGCAATCGCCGCCACGACAGGCACCGGCACCGCAACTCCGCCCACAGTGGCCGCAATTGGCGCCGTCGCTTGCGAGATCGACACAGCCTGTGCCGCATACCATGCTCGGAGCAGCGCACGTGCAAACGCCACTCGTGCAGCTCTCGGCCCGACCGCAGGCGGTCATGCAGTTGCCGCAATGGTTTGGGTCCTGCGTCACGTCGACACAAGGGCCGATCGAGAATGGATCCGTCGAGCACTGCATCAGAGGTGCAACGCATTCTCTCGAGAAGCCGAACAGATCCTGGGCAATGGGCGCTGGCTTGCGAACGCGGGACACGTTGGTCTGCGGCATCGCCCGCGTGCTTCGCTGAAGTGTGTACAGGTACCGGTCATCCTGGACCAGGTGCAGCCCGGTCCCGTCGTCGGTGAGCTGTGCGCGTTTACGAGAAGCAAGGTCCAGCGCCCATACGTTCCCACCGGCGATCCAGTAGACGAACGAAGCGTCGAACGCGATCTGCTGGACCTCGCCATCGACGTCGGCGAGCGTGGTCTCCGCCCCGGTCGCGAGCGATCGCAGCACCACGTGGTTTCCAAACTCCATCGCCGAGTGCCCCACGTAGACCAGTTGCGTCTCGTTAGCCGCGAACATGAGGAGGCCCGTAAGAAAGGGATTCGCCCCCCCGGGAATCGAAACAACCACGTGCGGGGTACCGCCGGCGATGGGCATCTGGAACAGGGCCGGGTCATTGCCAGAGAACCCACGCCACATCAGCGTGGAGCCGTACGGGATGAGGTCGAGCGTGCCGAACTGTGGATCGCTGTACACCACAGCAGGCGGCGCATCCGGAGCGGCGCCGTCCGGCAGCCGGGCGATCCACGGAAGCGGATCGTCGCTCTCGAAGAATGTCGTCGGCTCGTCTTCGAGCCAGGTGAGCGCGCCGTCGAACGGGATCAAGCTGCGCGCACAATGGCGCCCCATGGAAACCAGCGTGGTCGCGTCGCCGGACACCGACAGGATGGCCCCGGCACTGCCGGATAACCTACATGCATCCGGCAGTCCTGAGTCCGCAACCAGGATCGCCTGGCTTGCAACGGCGAGCGCGGGTTGCGCGCCGAGGCCGCGGTACAGGACCTGAGGCGCACCGCCCGTCTTCGCCAGCCGATACAACACACCGCTCGACGTTGCCACCCCGCCGGTCGCAAACACGAGGTCGCCGCCGTCGAGCGTGATCTCCGAGGGAGGATTCGGAACCACGGCGAGGGTCTCTGGCTGGCAACGCTCCTCGACGCACATCGCGCCGCCGCAGTCATGCCCACACCCGCCACAATTTGCAGGATCACTCGACACGTCGATGCACGTGCCCCCGCACAGCATTGAGCCCGTGTCGCATGCGCACTCCGGCCCGGTGCAACCCGGGCCCGGCCCAGGCGCCTTCCGGTCACCACCGCAACCCGCCAGCGCTAGGCAACCGCCAAGCAAGACACCCCATGCCCGCATCACGCGGTAGCCTACCACGGCGAGTCGCCATGGGCGGAGCGCTTCACGTGATAGGCGTGCTCCGGTGCCGCCGACCGACGTTCCGGCATGGATGGGCCAAGGGAACCTGTCAGCGCCGGCCGCGTCGTCGTGTGCCAAATATCGAACGGTGCAGCTCTTTGCGACATGTCCTCTACGTGCGCGTGCTCTGCAAATCGGTCGTAGCCTCGAAACTGTCCTTGGGCCGCGGTGCCAGACGCCGATCGCCGTGGCGCGCTCGTCAGCTCGGCCACATCAAGCGGCGGAGGTGGAGCGCGATGCGCCGCGAGTTCGAGGCGGTCGCCGTTGATCTGGAGCGCGTCGCCGTCAGTGCGGTGGCGGCCGGCTCACCGCCCATCCGGTCGAATCGCGAAGCGACGGCCCTGGCCGCTTGGCATGGATGCGGTCGCCCGCCGGCGTCGTCGGTCGTGACTCAGTTGGCCATCACGATCCGCTGGTTGCACGGCTTGGCGTTCTCGTCCTTGCCGCGGCCGGCGATCTTGAGCGGATCGCCGTCGAGCGACGCGAGTTCGCGCTTGACCTTTCCGACGATGAGCTGGTCGAGGTTGCCGCTGGCGTACTGCTCCTGCGTGCCGCCGCAGCTCGACTTCGGGTCGCCGCCGCCGATCGACTGCGGACCGGCGCCGCCGCGCAACACGAACAGGTTGCTCGCGCCGGTGAACTGCGCCATCTGCCGCATCACGATCTGGCCGGTGTCGTCCATCCCCGACGCCGACACCGTGAACATCTTGATGCCGCGCGCGGCGGCCCGCCGTGCCGCATCAGCGTAGTCGCGCTCGTCCTGGTAGTCGAGGTGCGGCGGCGCATCGGCGACCACGACGATCAGGCGCGCGGTCGCGTCCGACCGCCACAGCAGTCCATCGAGGGCCGCCGATAGGCCGGCCTGCATGTCCTCGGGGGTGTCGCCGCCGCCGGCCGCGCTGAGCTCGGCCACGCTGCGCGAGAACGCGCGCAGATCCGAGGAGAACGGGTAGGTGCGCGTGACGTGAGGGTCGGTGCGGTCCTTGTACTCGACCAGGCCGATACGGACGTCGGTCTGCTCGGCGCCGAGCTTCGCGGCCACCGCGCGGATCGTCGACTTCACCGCGTCGATCTCCTCGCCCATCGACCCCGTGGTGTCGAGTACGAACGCGAGGTCGACGGTCCGCCGCGCCGGCAGCGCGCGCGCGGTCGTGAGCTTCAGCTCCACGACGCCGTCCACCTGCTCGGTGTGGATCGTCGCCTGCGTGGTCGCCTGGCCGCACGCCGCGACCGCCGCCAGCGTCGTGCCGTCGAGTCCGAGCGCGCGCGGGAACAGCAGCGCCCGCCCCGATGCCATCGTGACCAGCTGCGCGCTGTGCGCGCCGCCGGTGATCGTGATCTTGCAGTTGGGCACCGGCTTGCCAGCCGCATCCTCGACGACCAGGAACTGGCGGCCGGACACGTCGAGCCGTGCGATGCCGTGCGGCGTCTCCTTGAGCCAGCGGACGTAGTCGCGATAGTTCGCGTTATCGTCCCACTCGCCGGCCCGAACGTTCGCCCCGAGCGCGGGCTCGGCGGCCACGCGGGCCGATCGCGTCGCCATCCCCGACGCGGCGGAGTCGTCCGGCGGCGTGGTCGCTGGGGGCGTCGGCGCAGCAGCGCCTGCGACTGCGTGCGTGGGAGCAGCCACGTCGGCCGCCGGGTCTGCCATCGCCGCAGAACCGGCCGCACCCCCGGCCGGAGCTACGCGAACCGCTTCAGGCTCCCTCGCCACCTTGGATTCGACGCGGTCCGCCGTGACGTTGCCGGCGGGCGCGACCCGCTGGGCCTGCTTGCAACCAAGTGAGAACAGGCCGATTCCCAGCACCACGGTCGAGAGCCTCTTGCGCATGGATCCTCCTCGCGCTCTCGACGCTCGTCGCGCCCGGCCGGTCTTCACCAGTTGGTCAAACATTGTCGCCGTCCGACGACAACATTTCTTCCAAGCGCGACAGCCGCTGAGGAGTCTCGGCTCCACGACGGCCCCGCGACAAGGTCTGATCTGATGAGGTTCGGTGGCATGGCGTGCTCGCGCGGGATCGCTTGGGCCGAGAGCGTGGCGCCACGACGTCCTTCGCTGTTGGCCGCGACGCGCTCCCATCCCGCGCCGTTGTCGTGCGGTGATGCTCCGCTGCGCGGCCAGGGCCGCGCTACGCTGCAGGTGCATGAGCACGGCGCAGCACGTCCTCGATCAGGCCTACTCCTTGCCGCGGATCGAAGCGCTCGCGGCAGAGCCCGGCGTGTACGCCGAGCGGCTCGCGGAGGAGCTGCCGTCCGCCGCAACACTCACCGAGCTCGAGGCGCGCCACGCTGCGCTGGCCGGGGCGCTGGGCCGGATCGACGCGATGATCGCGCGCGCGATGCGGATCCGGCTCAATCATGCATTCGCCGCCATCACCTCGATCGGCGCGCGATCCGAAGCGTGTTCGCGTCGACGATCGTCGGCTACGCGGGCCGCTGTCGCTGCTCGCCGAGCGAGCGCGCGACGTGGCCGTGCGCGGCAGGGCGGGCGATCCAGACGCGGCCGCCGGGGCCGTGATCGATGCGGCGCGCGCGATCCTCGACCTATCGCCAGCTCGACGACGTCGAGCGGCCGAGGTGGAGCGCGATGCGCCGCGAGCCCGAGGCGGTCGGCGCCGCCCGACCGCGGCGCCGGCGCCGCGATGGCGGTCCGGCTCGCCGCCCATCCGGCGTAGCTCGACGAGCCCGAGCCTGATCGGTCGCTCGGCCGCAAGCGGGCCGGCGGCGAACGAACGGCAGCAGGCGTCGATCGCATGTGCCGGACCACGCTGGCGACGTCGAGCCGATGCAACGTGATCTGGATCCGCTGCGACCGGCTCATGTCGGTGAGCCCGGCCGTACGGCACCGATCTACATCGGCATCGAAGCTCGCGTCGTATAGATCGAACTCGGCGCCGGTCAACGCGGCCTGTCGATCACGTCGAGCGTGTCGCCGTCGGCGAACACGGTGTTCTTGAGGGCCTCGTCCAGCTGGTAGGGCGAATGGCTGGGGTGCCGTTCGCGGATGGCGAACCCAGGTGCGACGACCAGATCACGTCGATCGCGGAGCGACGGGAAGGCGCTGACCACGGTGGGACCGAGGAAGGAGGAGTGCGGAACGTACTCGGTCCGATGTCGCTCTCCGGATCGCTCGACGATGAAGCGTACGTAACCGCCCTGGAGACGCCGGAGGTGGGCGCTGTCGAGCGTGGAGAGGTAGCCGCGAAGTGCTGCCTGTGCGCCAGCGCCGGGTTGGCAAATGATCGGCCATACGGCTTCTTCAGTCACTGGCGCGCTCGCCGCCCATCGCATGGCGCCGAAAAGCCAGTGGCGAACGGCCGCCTTGGCGGGCCAGCCGTAGACGCCGGTTCCCATTGGCGGTACCAAGGCCAGGGCGCAGCTTCGTTGCTTCGCCGCTGAAGACGGTGGAAGCGACGAGGTGAACCTCGACATCCTTGTAGGCTTTCACGGTCAACGGGGCTACCTGGCGTGGCGTGATCCGTGTGGTGGATGGAGCGAGGTCGGCCGCGGAGATGCTGAGCGTCTCGAGCACAGCAGTCGTCACCTTGCCGGCGAGATTGATCTGCTGGTCGGTCGGCACCACGAGCAGGACACGTCCAAACGAGGACTCGTCGAGCGCCGACTCGAGGGACGCCGCGAGGACACGGGCATACGGAGTGCGCGGCCTGTTCGATAGCGCGAAGTAGGAACCGAGGTCCGGGGCTGCAGCGGTCGGCGCGTGCATGAACAACTTCGGCAGCCTTCCAGTAGCCTCGAGGACGTCGCGGCCGTCGACATAGAGCGCATCCCCCAGCAGCAGCGACATCTGACCCGGCCATGGCTCGTCATCACACTTCACTGGCACCACGCGGATACCGCGTCCCTGCACCGTGGCCAGCTCACGAAGCACCCACGCGCTCTTGATCGAGTTCTTCGAGATGAGCGCGACTACGGCAATTGCCCCGTCGAGCGCCTCGCCCAGCTTGCCGGTCAGCGAATCACCCGCTTCCAACAACATCCGGTCGATCGCGAACGACACCCCAGCCTTGTGGAACGCCGATACCACCCGCTCGGCGACTGCGCTGTCCGCGCGCGAATACGAGATGAAGACGTGTCCTTGACGAACTCCCGGCTCGCTCATGCTGGGGTCACCATAGCATCGGACACCTTCGGCCTCCGGAGCTCGTGGAGTTGGTGGCGCTGGTGCGCTCGATGGCACGTGCATAGCTGCAACGGCCGCAAGCTGCCCTTCGCCCGCCAGATCGGACGGCCAGCGCCTCGAGCCGGCGCGCCGTCCAGGTACAGCTTCGCGTTGTGCACGGCCGAGATGTTCAGCGCCGCGTCGAACCGTCCGAACAGGCGACGGGCGGTGGCCATGAGCCCTTGCGACGTGGCCATGCGCGGCCGGGCGGGCGACCCGGGACGCGGTCGCCCAGGCCGTCATCGATGCGGCGCGTGCGGACTCGATCTCCGCGACGCGCTGCGCGCGACGGCGTGCTCGCGCGGAGCCGCGCGCTGGCCGAGGCGGCGCTGCCGGACGCCGATCGCCGCGCACGCGCTCGCCAGGTCGGTCGGCAGCCTCGGAGCAGGCACGAGCGCGATCGACAACCAGCGGTTATCGGCCGGATGGTCGCACGACCTACGGCGACGGGCAGGTCACAGTGCCGCTGATGCTGCTGAACATCCCCGACGAGCCGAGTTCGGTCGGCACGTTCGCGAACGTCGCGGTCACCGTGGCGCCGGAGACGGTCGCGACGAGCTGGCCGCCGGTCGCGTAGTACACGCCGTTGGGCGCGTCGCCCGCGTAGTACACGCCGTTGGGCGCGTCGCCCGCCGCGATCACGGCCTGGCCGATCATGAGGCTGTTCGGGTTGCCGATGCAGCCGTAAGTGCCGGTCGCCGGTGGATGCGGATACAAGAAGTAGACGACGAGTTCGTGGCCGGACGTCTCGACGGCGATGCTGTGGACGAACCAGTACGGCGATCCGGTCGGTAGCTCGCACGTCGCGGTGGGCGACGTGTAGGTCTTGCCGTTGAACGTCCACCGGTTGACGGGCGCGGCGGGGTCGACGGGCGCGTCGGGGATGGCGGTGTCGGCGGCCGCGGCGTCGACGGCGTGCATCGGTGAGCCGCAGCCGAGCATCGCGACGATCGGCAGGACGCGCATTCGATCATGATGCATCAACTCGGGCCGGCAAGAGGCGGCGATCAGCTGTACTTCGCGGCGAGCGCCTCCTCGGCCATCTCGTCGAACGTCGAGCGGTGGCTGCGCGCGAGCGCCAAGATCATCAGGCGCACGCCCGACGGCGCGACCGCGGTGTTCGCCGGCGGCGGGTTCGGCCATCGCGACGGCTTCGGCAGCACCGCGCGCTTCGGCATGATCACGGACATCGCGTTTGCGACCGACGACACCGCGTACCTGACCGACGGCGGCGCGATCCGGCGGATCGACCGCGCGGGCAACGTCAGCACGCTGTTCGGCGCCGCCGACGCATCGCGCCTGTTCGGACTGGCGGTCGACCGGGGCGGCAGCGTCGTCGCCGCCGACACCGGGCCCCGGCGCGTGCTGCGGGTCGCAGCCGACGGAACCAGCACCGTCATCGCGACGTCGGAAGCGCCGTGGAGCCCGGCCGGCGTCGCGCTGCACGGCCGCGATGTGTACATCCTCGAGAGCTGGTACGATACGCTGGCGCGCTCCGGGATGCGCGTTCGCAGCGTCGCGCCCGACGGCACGGTGACCGTGCTCGCCAGCGTCGGCGCCGCGCTGCCGGTGCCGACGACACCGACCACGTCGCGGTCGCTCGGCGTCCTCGCCGGGCTCACCGTCGGGCTCCTCGCCCACAGCGGTCGCGATCCGGCAGCTGCGCCGCCACCGCCGCGAGCGGTGACCCGCGCCAGGCAGGCACGCGTCACGGCTTGGGGCCGCTTGAGCGGGCAAGACACGCGGCAGGCGAGCCCCGACGCCGACGCGTGCGCCCTGTGGATCGGCTCGCTCCTCGTCGCCGCGGATCCAGCCGTCGATCCGTTGCCCGAGCGCCTCGACGAGTTCGTGACGACGTACCTGGTGCTGGTGTGGCCGGGGGCACGCACGTAGCTGTGCGCGGCCACCGCCTGTGACGACGTCGTCCTCCAGCCGCCGCTCGCCCCCGTCGTCGGCGTAGTCGACCTGCAGCGATCGGCCGGCTCGCGGCCGAGCACGGCGTGCTGCCAGCGCTTGGCATGCCGATGTCGCACGACTCGTCGTCGCCGTCGATCGGCGGGCCGTCCTCGCGGGTCACGCAGGCCCTCTCAGCGCCGGCGTCGATCACCAGCCGCGTGCTGTACGTATTATCGGGTGTACTCGAGCGTAGATACTTCGTCTTCCCTCCGCCGCAATCGGAGAAAAGAATGGTCAGCTCGGCGGTGCCGTGCGGAGCGATACGCTGGATTGCTGGGCCGAGCCGCGTAGCGTCGCGTTCACTAGGAACCGATACGTGTTTGCTGTGGTCCCCTGCGGCTGATGCAGCACAGGCCAGCTACCCGAGGAGCTCGTGACGGACAACCAACACACCCCGTTCGACCATACGCCGGTCGCGTTCGAGCTGTGCACCAGCGTAAACAGGCTCGCACCCGCAAGCTCTTCATAGATTCGAATTTTCTCCGTATATCGGCTGCAATCGTAAGCGTTGGCCGGCAATGCCCCGCCGTAGCCGCTAGAGCTCGGCAGGTCGAACGCGCCGGCAGATGCGTGGACGATTGAGCAGAGGAGCTGCTGTGTCTGCGGATCGACGGAGCAATTCGAGTTGTAGTACATCCAAACATCCGCGATCCAATAAGGGCAGAGCCGATTTCCGTAGGCGTAGAAACCCGTACCGCTCCGAATTGATGGATTCCCAACGGCACCCGCCGGAACGCCGTATACGGCGTCGTGATCCGCTGTTGCGCAGACGTCGAAGAACAGAATACCTTGCTCCACGTTACCTAAGCCTTCGGCCTCGCCGTTCGGCGCCGCGTCGGTCGTGCCGACCGATCCCGGATCTGGTGCAGGTACCACGCAGCCCGAGTACAGGGCGAGATCCAAGGTGCCAATTATAATTGTCATTATCCAGAAATGCATTATTCGTCTCTCCTTGGTGCATCGAGTGACCTGCATGAGTCGCCTTAAACAATGTTATCTTCCAAATGTCACCGCGCCGCCAGCCACGTGCTGTACACAGGCTCCGGCCGGACGGCGACCGACCGCCGTCCGGGATCGGTCGTCCGTCCGCGAGCTGGCCGGCGGCGAACGACCGGCAGCCGTCGTGGAGCGCGTCGGCCGGATGCCACGGCCTCTGCTGACCGAGCGCACCGCGTGCGCCTCGCGGTAGCGATGCCCGTCTCGGCGCATCGCTACGAGGGCGCCGAGTTCGGGGCGTTTCGTGGTGTCCGTGCGGACGGAGATCCGTCGTCCGAGCGGCCGGAGGTTCGACGTTCACCGCCACGAGTCGGCTGATGAGCTGATCACCAGGAAATGGGGACCACGCTCGGGATGGCGCGTGGTGTCGGACGCTCTCAAGGGTGTCGGGCTCGATATCGACGGACAGGCAATGGCCGCTGTTCAGCCGGTCAGTTGAGGATGAGCTTCACGTTGAGAACAGCCTCCGCCCAGCGGATCCCCTGGTAGAGGATGTCGCATTGCCCGGGCGTGCCGGCGACCAGCATCCCGTAGGCAACATTGCTCGAATAGATCGGCGCGCCGCTATCGCCGTTGATGCCGCACAGATTGGTCTGAGCAAGGTTATTCACGGTCACGCCGCCGTACGTGGCCGTCACACTCAGTTCCTGAACGATGCCGCAGTCACTTCGACCGAAGAACGATCCCGTCGTGCAGACGCGTTGACCGGTCACGCTCCAGTTGGTGGAGGTGATGGGATATTGCGAATTCGCAGTCGTGAACGGACCCGCGGTGACTTCGACCCATCCCCTCGGTGACCATCCGGCGACGTTGTCGACGGTGATGATCGACATGTCACCGCCCGAGTTCCATTCCCAGTGCCAGGTCGAACCGATGTTGTGCGCGGAGCTATCTTGAAAGTCTGTCCACCAGACGCCCTGTGCGCCGAAGCCGCAATGGCCCGCTGTCATCATGTAGAGTTTGTTGTCCACGTTACTCCTGGCGACGAAACCACCGGTACAGCTCTTCGCCGCGTTCATGATCCGGATTCCCCCGCGGAGAGGGGGATCGCAAAACGGGTACGTACACGCGTAGGCCGAGTACTTGTTTGCGCGTGCGTCGATCACGAGCGCGTCGTCCAGCGTGGCCGATGCTAACGCAACGAGGGCGCGCTGCTCTGCGCTCAAGTCGCCCGATACTGGAACATGCAAATAGACCGCGTTGCGGTCGATCCGCAATCCGGCACTGAGATGCTCCGAAGCACCTTGGTTAACGCGTGCGACTTCATCGCTCAGCCACGCATTTGCCCGCTCGAGCTCGTGAAGCGAGTGCTGCACGCGAACGACATCGTGGGCCTCCAGGAGACCCACCGTCTCCGCGGCGCCTCTGGCCACGGCCGAGAGCTTCGTGTTGCCACTCTGTAGCGCGGTGACACCGATCTTGACCCTGTCGCCATCGGAGGGGTCGATCCACACGGCGCGCCCTGTTGCCACTGGAGGCGGACCTGGGCCTCTGCTGCCGTGATATTTCGCTCTCGAGCAAGGCCCACCACCTCGTCAAGCGGGATCAGCGCTCCTATCGGCTGCCTCGGGGTTGGGGCGCGTTCGGCGATGTCCTTGGGAGCCTCCGCGCCGTCATCATCACTGGACATCGGTTGTTCCGGCAACGCAGCGCATCCCACGCCGATGGCCGCACACCCCACGATCGTCAACGCGCAAGTATGCAATCGACGCGTCACAAGCGCCATATCTTGTTCCAAGCCCAGTCTCGGTCGAGTGTTCATGTGATTCTCACTTTCCTTGGTTTCGCCTGAACCAACTCGTTGCGGGGAAGCGCCAAACGACACGACGAGCTCGTAACTCCCGCGCAGGGTCGGCTGGCGTTCTGGAATCGACGCCACGGACCTTGGAACGAGCCCATGTCCAGATCTTCCCGGCAGTTCCCGGCAGATTCGCGCAGCGAATTGCTGCGGCCGTCCCGACGCTACTTTAGTGCCGCTTGATCGGCAGCGTCCATGAACTGTCGTGAGCGTCTCGAAGCCGAACGAGTCACGAGAAGCCCACGTGCGTTCCTGTGCTGAGGTTGCCGAATGCGTCCGACAACCAGAGCTGAATACTGACCTGCCCATTGCCCGACGCACCGAGTCTCCGTGCTCGACGGTAGATCCCCAAACATCCGTCGAGCGCGAGCATCGCCGCACGACATTCGGGATCCTCCGCCATGCGGCCTCGATATCGATCTGCTGTTTCATCACGCATCCTCCTTGGGATGCTGGTCGGCGGAGGTCAGCAAGCGGCGTGCCGCAGCGCGCGCGCCGCAACCCGCGGGTTTTGTTCGCCGGTAGCTGGACCGAGGTCCACGCCGGTCCAGCGTTGGTTCAGCGTGGGTCCGGTGGTGGACCAGCGCCGTACCGCGGAACCGCGCGGTCCACGCGAACCTCCGCGCGGCGGGCGGTGGCACAGACGTTGCGTGGTGATCGCGCTGTCGCTCGAGCTTTCGGCGGGTGCCGGCGATGCCCGGGCGGTTCGATCGGAAAGGAGATCAGGAACATGCGCGCTGCGTTCTTAGTGAGCCTGGAGGTTCTGGGCGGCTGTGGGATGGAGCCGCTCGGTGCGGCGGAGACCACGTACGCGGACATCACGTACGCGGACACCGAGTGCGACCCGACTCGGTGTGGTACCAACTCACCGGTCATCGATACACTCAACTTCCACGAGCTCAACGTCGACGGGCTCGAGAACGCCCAGCACCTTCGCCTGCTTGGGCTCATGCAGGGGGGTGTCGCGTATCGGCCTCACGTCATCCACGGCAAGCTATCCGGGATCAACACGACCGCCCCCATTCCGATGATCAGCGGTGCAGCGTTGACCGGATCGCAGCTCATCATCCAGGAGCAGAACGGAAACAAGTTCGCAATCACGATCCAGAGTGTCGGCTCCCTTCATTACTGGGCGGTGCTACCGGGTGTCACACAGGACAATATTCCCAGGCTCGAGACCTACAACTTGCAGTGGGTGTCGCTCGTCGGGGGACGCCCACAGCCGGTCTGCGGGAACCCGGCAGGCGAGCCGACGGGTAGTAAGGAAGACACACTCGGGATGACTGCGCGGACTGCGGTCGTATTCGAGGGTGATCGGATCGACACGGTGACCAAGAGTGTCAGCCCAACGATCGAGCCTGCGTGGTTTAATATCGGATGTGCCGGACACGCGATCGCGAAGCTCGCATTGACCGGGCACACCGAGGCGGCGAAGAGCGATGGCTACGTGACCTCTACGCTGGAGCGCCAGACGATGCTGAAGATGATCGTCGGCGACTACTGCGGGCACGGCACCGCATTCACCGCGCCAGGGGAACCGCTGGTCTGGCGCGATGATCGCGGCTGGATGCCGTTCTGGAACCCGAACGTCAATTCCCCCGTCGAGGCTCGCTGGACCAGCACCGGAGCCGCATGCCTCGGAGCCCCGCGCCTCGATGTGAATGTGCCGTCGCCGTGACCCCAAGGCCTTGGGAATCCGGTTGCCGACGCGATTAAGTGGGAGTGCTCGACGCTGCCGCAGTGCGCGGACAGCAATCCGCAGGATCAGGGCGGCATGCACCTGGTCAGTGCGAACCCGATCTAGCTGTGGCGTGCGCGATCGCTTCGAGCGCCTCGGCCTTCGCGTCGTACCCGGATCGCGGGCTAGCTCGAGGATCGCAAGCTGCCCGCGGATCCGGGCGAGCCTGCGCGGAAGGTCCGCGCCGGACTCGACTGCCACCAGACTGTCGATCAGCGTCAGGGCCTGCTGCAGGGTCGCGATCGCGTCACTGGGGCGGGCGAGCGCGACCTGTGCCTGGGCCGCGACGATCAGCGCATCGATCGCGTAGATCGTCGTCCACCACTCGCCGCGCAGGCGGGCGACAGCGGTGCGAGCGTCGTGGATCGCTTGATCGAGCTGGCCCGCGAACAGCATGCGGTAAGTGTGCGCGACGAGCACTTGCGGCTCACCATCGGGCGGAATCGCATCCAGCGCAACATGTGCTGCAGCGACATCGCCGCGCTCCTCGGCGAGCCAGGCCAGCTGGTACGAACACAGCTTGATCCGGCTCTTCGCCGTGGTCGCGTGAAACCGCCGGTAGCGATCGCACAGCTCGCCCAGGTTCGCCGCGGCGCGGATCGGATTCGACACGAAGATCGAGGCCTTTAGCTGCGCGTCGAGCGTCATCACGTGATCGGGGCCGAGCCGGCGCTCGAGGATCGCCGGCTAGCTGGCCTGCAGCTCGTCACGCCGTGCCGCATCCTCGGTGATCAGCGCGAGGTTGCCGTACACCGAGGCCAGCTCGATGTCTCCCTCGCGGGTGCGGGGCTCGTCGAGCGCCTTGTGGTACCACGCGCGCGCGCCGGGGTTGTCGCCGGCCGCCCGACGCGCGACACCGGCGTTGTTGAACAGCAGCGGACGGGCGAACCCCGCCGCGGGGCCCAGGCGGATCGCGACCTGCTCGGCGAACGGGAGCGCGCCGAGCACGTCCGCGGCGTGCGGCGGCAGTTCGCCGGTCTCGGTGACGCCGATCGCGAAGATCTCTCGCGCGTAGGCCTCGACGAAGGCGACGTCGTCGCCGGCGCGCAGTGCAGTGGTCGCCGCCCGATCGAGCGCTGCGATGGCACGCGAATCGTCGCGGAACAGCAGGGCCAGTCCCTGGGTCAGTTGGGCGTGCGCGATCAACGGTGGGTAGCCCAGCTGCTGGCTACGGGCCACCGCCGCGGCCGCCGCGGTCGCAGCATCTGGATCGCGCGCCTGGGCCCGGACGCGGACGCGCGCGAGCTCGTTGTCGGTGAGCCGCACCGCTGCAGCGAGCTCTGGCGGCGGCGGAGCGACCGCGGCGACCAGGGTCTCAGTCCGGCAACGCGCGGCCTCGGGCAAGCTCCGCGCCGCGACGACGGCATCCGACAGCCGGTCGCGGGGAACCCCGCCCAGGATGTCCAGTGTGGCGTCGAGCGCGATTCGCCAGCGCTCGAGACACCCGAGCGATTGTTCGTACAGCGCCACGGTCAGCTCGCCATTCGCGTTCGCCAGGCAAGCATCGCGGTGGGCTCGGGCCCAGCCGTCCGCGGCGGTCGCGAGATCGCCGTCGAGGCGCACCGCTTCGTCACGCGCGTATGCATCGAGCCCGCGCAGGTGAGCGGCGACGCGCGCCCGCGTAGCGGGGTTCCAGGTCCGCGCGATCTCGGCCGCCGCGCCGCTGCACAGCTCCGCCGCGCCGCCGGACACGCGCAGCCCGCCGACAACGAACGCCGCCGCGACCGCGGCCAGCCCCGCGCTCGCGATCGCCGCACGACGACGGCGAGCGAGGCCGCGCTCGAGGGCACGCTCAAGCGCGGTCAGCGATGCGAACCGCTCACGCGGCGTTGGCGCGAGCGCGCGGCGGAGCACCGCGATCAACCAGCCCGGTGCTGCGCTCCGCGGAGGCGCAGTGAGCCGGCCATGCCGCTTGGCCTCGGCGAGCTCGGCGACGTCTTTGCCGCCGAACGGCAGGACGCCGAACACGGCCTCCCACAGCGCGGCGGCGAAAGCGAACTGATCCGCCGCCTCGGTGATCGGATCGCCGTCGTGTTGCTCCGGCGCCATGTAATGCGGAGTCCCTGCCGTCGAGCGCTCGCGAACCACGCCCAGCGGACGGGCCAGCCCGAAATCAGAGAGGCGGGCGATGCCGTCCTGGTCGATCAGCACGTTGTCGGACTTGAAGTCTCGATGAACCAGCCCAACGCGATGCGCCGCCGCCAAGCCGCGCGCTGCGCCCAGGAACGCCGAGGCGATCTCCCGCCAGCGCCGGCGTTCGGCGCGGATCCAGTCGCGGAGCGTGATCCCGGGGATCAGTTCCATGGCCACGAACACGCGGCCCTGGTCCATTCCGACGTCGTAGACCGACACAACGTTGGGGTGCCGCAGCTTGGCCATTGCCTGTGCCTCCACGACCAGTCCGGCTTGGGCGCCTGTTCGCGCCTCGGCACGCACCAGCTTCAGCGCGACCCGGCGATCGAGCTCGGGATCGTCGGCGAGGTAGACCACGCCCATGCCGCCGGCGCCGAGTTTGTCGACCACGCGATACCGCCCGATCTGATCACCGGCCTTCCACGGCTCGTCGTCCGGCTTGGACCCGTCAACGGTCTCACTGCGGTCCAGCGTGGCGGTCGTCCCATGCTGATCGTCGCCCTTCACGATGCCTCCAACCCGAGCTTACCATTGCTGGCCTCGCAGCCACCACGCGACGCGGCGTCGTCGCCTCCACCTTGCAGCGCAGGCGTATGATCACCCGGTTGCCGACCACCGAGACCCTACCGGACAGCGTTTGCGCCGCGGCGGCCGCACCAGCGCCATATCTGGTGCTCGCCATCGAGTGCGCTAGGCCGGCGGCAGGCTCAGTGCGCTACTCGCTGGCCGGCATCGACGAGGTACGGATCGGTCGGGGCGATGACCGGCGGGCGTGGCGCCGCGACGGCATACTCGCGATCGAGGTTCCCGACGGCTCGATGTCGGCCGAGCACGTGCGCCTGGTGCGCGCTGGAGCAGTGTGGTCGCTCCAGGATGCGGGTTCGAAGAACGGGACGCACGTCAACGGCGTGCGGGCCGTGCGCCAGCCGCTGTGTGACAAGGACGTCATCGAAGCAGCGCAGACGTTCCTCGTGCTGCGCGTAGGACCCGGTGATGCCGAGCCCGGCGACCTCGCGCTCGGCGTCGACGCCGATGACCTCGCGACGCTCGATCCGCGGCTCGCAGCAGCCCTTGCCACGATCGACCGCATCGCGCACGCAGATGTCCCGCTGCTTATCCTCGGGGAGACAGGCACCGGAAAGGAGATCGTGGCGCGAGCCGCCCACGACCGGTCGAAACGCCGGGGACCGTGCATCGCGGTCAACTGCGGGGCGATTGCGCCCACCCTCGTCGAGAGCGAGCTATTCGGGTACCGGCGCGGCGCGTTCTCGGGCGCCACCGAGGACCGGCTCGGCCTGGTCCGCGCCGCCGACGGCGGCAGCTTGTTCCTCGATGAAATCGCGGAGCTCGCACCGGCGTCGCAGGCGGCGCTGTTGCGCGTGATCCAGGAGCGCGAGGTCGTCCCGGTCGGCGGGACCGTGCCCGTGAAGGTCGATCTCCGCATCGTGTCCGCGACCTGTCAGGACGTCGCGGCGCTGGTCGCGCTCGGCCGGTTTCGCCGCGACCTGCATGCCCGGATCGCCGGCTTCACGCTGGCGCTGCCCGCGCTCCGCGATCGCCGAGATGATCTCGGGCTGCTGATCGCGCGGTTTGTCGCCCGACGCGCGGATCGGGCGCCGATCAAGCTCGATCGGCTCGCGATCCGCGCGCTGTTCCAGCACGACTGGCCCGAGAACATCCGAGAGCTCGATCAGCTGGTCACCGCAGCCCTCGCGCTGGGCGACGGCGCCATCGGTCTCGCGCAGGTCTCGCAGGCGCTCGGAGCTCGCCCTTCGGCAACGACCGCGTCTCCCCGTTCGCACGATCTCCGAGCACTGGAACCTCAGGGCATCGACCGGGAAGCACTGTCGGCGCTGTTCGAGGCTCACCGCGGAAACGTAAGCCGCGTCGCCAGTGCGCTCAGTACGTCACGCTCGCAAGTCCGGCGGCTCGCTAGCCGACTCGGGCTGGCGCGCGAGCAGTTTCGCAAGTGAACGCTGGCTGGGAGCGTCGCCTTCATCCTGCACCTCCGGTCAGGGCCTGGTGCGCTTGCCGCCCTCGCGGGTCACGCAGGCCCGCTCGGCGCCGGCGTCGATCACCAGCCGCGCGCGGTACGGATGCTCCGACTGGACGGCGATCGACCCGCCGTCCGGGATCGGCCGTCCGTCCCGAGGGATGCCGCGGCCGCCCCGAGCGATCGCACCTCGAGCACCTGGCGGCAGCGACGTCCGTCTCGGCGCATCGCGACGTAGGCGCCACCGCATCGCGGCCCACGAAGGGGCCGCTGCCAGCGCCTCGGCGGCACCGCGAGCAGCGGCACGCCTAGCTGTCGCCGCCACCCGCCGACCACGCCGAACGGCAACCCGACGTCGATCGTCGCCGGCGCGCACTTCCATGCGCGACAGGTCGACGCTGTCGACGACGACACGGCGCGCCTGGAGCGGCGCCAGTCCGCCCGCGATGCCCTCGCGGAGCTCCATGCGAAACGCCACCGACTCGAACACGTCGGCGAGCGCCTTGCCGTCCGCCTTTGTGGCGTCGCGGTCGCGCCGAGCACGGGAGCCTCGGCGAAGTGGTCCAGGATCGCCTGGTGCGTCGTCGAAGGCACGCGTTGCGCCTCGTCGATCACGACGAGGCCGAACGCGTCGCGTGCGAACCGCGTCAGCCGAGCGCCGCGTAGCGTCTGCGGCGTTGCGACGACGACCGGCTCGTCGCCGNNNNACGACGCAGCACGTTCGTGAGAGCGTCCTTCGGTAGCATAGTTAGTGAGCACATGGCTACTGAGCGATGGTTAATGGGCGTAGGTTCGGCACATGTATCGAGCGTGGATTGTTTGCGTGCTCGTGCTCGGTTGTGGATACCCGCCGCTCGGCAATGTGAGCGCACCTGATGCCTCGACGGACAGCTTGACCGATGCAGCACCTCCGATGGAACCCATCTGCGCGTCGATCGCATCCGTCACACCGCAGTTCCACGTGTCTGCGTGCGCGACACCGACGCTGACTCTGCTCGATCTATCGACGAGCGTCTCAGTCGATACCGATTCCGGAACCTCGACCCTTGCTGGCTTAAGTTGCGCCAAGGTCTCCAATGGAAACTCGAAGGTCTGCGCGCTCGTCGCACTGACGATCATCATCGAGCCGGCTGTCGTGCTCTCTGCGCACGGCTCGTACTCGCTTGCGCTGCTCGCACATTCGATCAACATCCACGGAACCATCGACGTTGCGAGTCACATCAACGGAGCCGTTGGAGCGAGCGCCTTGCTCGGTGGTTGCATCGTAGGCACGTTGCCGCGTGGAGCCGGTGGCGGCCGTGGCGGTAACTTTGTCGATCTCGGCGGTCAGGGCGGTGACGACGGAACCACAGTGGCGAGCGGAGG
>VBLP01000354.1:28328-36264 GCA_005887925.1 Deltaproteobacteria bacterium
CAGCGCGGGCGGCGGCGCCGACGGCGGCACGACCACCGGGGGCGCCGGTGGCGGCGCCGTCTGGATTGTTTCGGATACGGGCCAGCTCGATATCGAAAACGGCGCCGTCATCAACGCCTCAGGAGCCAGCGGCGTTGGCGGTGCCGCCGGTCACGGTGGCTCCGGCGGCGGCGCGGGCGGCCTGATCGTCCTGCAAGCACCGAGCATCAGGTTACAGCCCAACGCTATGATCTTCGCCAACGGTGGCCACGGTGGCGGCGGCTCCGGCGCGAACCCAACCGGCACTGGATTCACCGTCGGCGCTCCAGGCACCGATCCGACCGATCCGAGCTCCGGCGGCGGCGGCGGCACCGGTGGCACCGACGGCACCTCTCTCCTAGTTGCCCCCGCACTCGGACCCGGTGATGGCGGGCCCGGCTATCCGGCCTCGCCCATGATGCGCAACGGCCAGGCCGGCGGTGCCACCGGCCGCGGCGGCGGTGGCGGCGGCGGCTCCCCCGGCGCGATCTTCGTCGTCTCGAGCAGCGACATCACCGGCACAAACGTCTCACCACTTCCAGTCAGCCTGCAGTAGCCGAGACTCATCACTTGCTCGCTACCTCAGCACGCGCGAGATCGATCCTGCCGCTGATCAACCACCAGCCAGGCGTAGGCTACAGCCTCGAGCCGGGCTCGACCGATGCGAGCCGCGCGTTGGCGTCGAGAGCCAGCACCTGTCGGCCTTCGGCGAGTTCCAGTGCGACAGCTTCCGCACTCTGATCGATCGCCCGGCGAGGCGCCACCGCGTCGCCTATTCCGGCCGCAGCGCCGTGAACACGCCGACGCCGACCGCATCGAGCGCATGATTCGTCGGTCCCGCCGGGATCGCCGCGAAACTGCTGGGCGGCGTGGCCGCCGCTGGCGATGACATAGCCGTCAGCCGCCGGACGTCGACGTCGTCGACCGTGCGGCGGTCGCCAGGTCGCGGCCGCCGACTGCCGCTGCCAGCGCTTCGGCGGCACTGCGAGCAGCGGCACGCCCAGCATCGCCGCGCCAACCACCACGCTGAACAACAGCCCGACGCTGATCGCCATGTTGAACTTGTCACCCGAGGTCGACATCGCCTCGGAGGCGATCGCCGCGCAGCCGTACTCGCGAGCGGCGGCGATCAGGACCTCGGCGGCCCTGCGTGCGCGTCCCGCGGCGCGTCGCCTTGTCGCGCCGGTCCATCGCGCTCCTCGCAGGGCTGGCCGAGCTCGGCGACGCGCCCAGTGCGCGGCTTCATGATCGCGTCTTGGCCAGGTGGAGCAGCTCGGACACATTGGCGATCGACCAGCGAGCTCGCGGATGCGCTCGTCCGGTTCGGCGCCGAGGCATCGGCGCAAGCAGTACTCGTGCTGTCAGGAGACCGACGCATGCTCGCTGCAGACCGCCAAGGCGATGCCGTCTTCGACGATGCAGCCGCCGCACGTCATCGGCGCCTCGGGCACGTCGGCGTAGAGCGTCGATCGGGCTTGCGTAGGGCAGCCAGGCGGCCGGCGGGCGGCCGGCCCTCATCACGGCCTCACGATCCAATTGGCTGGCCGCTCAGCTACGATTGCAACATGCGGGCTTGGCCGGTCGTGGTGATCCTAGGCGCAGCGGCGCTCGTCGGCTCCGGCTTCGTACACCTGGTGCACGGCGGCTGCGATGCGGCAGTGCGCTATGCGACGCGGCCTGTCGTGTCGGTGTCGTAACGCCCAGGTAGTCATGCCGCGCACGACGCATCGTTACTGTTCCGAAACGCGAGCCGACACCGATATGACCGGCGATGGCTGTCGTGATAGTGAGGGTGGCGTCGCCTGAAGGTCGTGGCGCCGCGCAACGCGGGCTTGGGGCGCAGAATCATGATGAGTCGAGATATCGCATCGGGAACGCAGCCTTTCTCGGCCCCGGTTACCCAGGGTCGCAAGGTCGTGGCGGCGGTGGGCATCGATCGCTACCGAGTGTGGCCAACACTGGACAACGCGGTCAGCGATGCGCGAGCCACGCTCGGCGTGTTCCAGCAGCTCGGGTTCGAGCCGATCGTCACACCGCTGCTCGACGAGGCGGCGACTGCCGAGGCGATCCGCCGGCTCGTTACCGATGATCTCGCGACCCTCGACAGTGACGACAGCCTCGTGCTGTTTTTTGCGGGCCACGGGCACACGCAGACGCGAACGCTGTCGAGCGGTCAGGTCCAGACCGGCTTCTTTATTCCAGTCGATGGCGATCGCAGGGAGGGGCACACCGCGACCTGGCTGCGCCTCGACAGCTTGCTGAGCGACGTGGCCCGGCTCCCCGCGCGGCATATCCTCGTGATCCTCGACGCATGCCACAGCGGTATCGCCCTCTGCCCCACGATGAAGTGGCGCGGTGCCAACGACGTCCGCGGTGGTGACTCGCTCGATGAGCTGCGCCGGCGCCAAAGTCGTCGAGTCATCACGTCGGCGCTGAGTGATCAACGGGCCATGGACGGTGGTCCGATCCATGGCCACTCGCTGTTCACCGGCTGCCTGCTTGAGGGCCTCACAGGGGGACTCGCGAAGGATAGCCGCGTCGAGGCAACCGGGTCGGAGCTCGGCATCTATATCCAGCAGCGAGTGGCCAGCTACAGCGGATCGCAGCAGACTCCCGATTTCGGCACACTTGAGTTCGACGACCGCGGCGAACTCGTCGTGCCGATCGCGACCGGCGATCGATCTCTGGCTCCGACACCCCTGGCGCCGAAACCTACCACGCCGATCGACACAGGTTTCTTGAATCATGGCAGCCCAGCATTCCACGGCAGCGGCATCATGCCGCGCCGACATGGCCAGGACGATTGGCCGCGGGCCATCGCGGGAGGAGGCGCCAGCGAAAACCACGCGGCACTACCATCGAGACATACGGAGATCGAGAATGTCCTCAGGAGATGTCCATTCTGTGCCGAGACCGGCGAGTCTCGGTGGGGCCCCTCCAGACAGGCAACCCGGAGCCGAATCGCCTGGTGCTGTGGCTATTGAAGCTGAGCGTCTGGCCGCTCTGGATACTTGCTCCGAAGCTCACCTCCGCGTTGCTACGACCAGTCGCCGTCTGGTTGGGCACATTCGCCGTCTGGTTGGTCAAGTTGTTGCGGCGGCGGTGGTCCGCTCGCTCAGCACAGGTGGGCGCCGGCGAGGATTCACGGGTACTGCGATCGCTCGGCGGATCTTCGCATCGCATGCGGAGATGAGCGCGGCGCAGCACATCCTCGATCAGGCCTACTCCTTGCCGCGGATCGAGGCGCTCGCAGCCGAGCCTGGCGTGTACGCCGCGCGGCTCCGCGAGGAGCTGCCGTCCGCCGCCACGCTCGCCGCGCTCGAAGCGCGCGATGCGGCGCTCGCCAGGGCGCTGGGCCGGATCGAGGCGATGGTTGCCGCGATGCGGATCCGGCTCGATCACGCGCTCGCCACCGACACCTCGATCGGCGCGCCGCCCGCAGCGTGTTCGCCTCGACATCGTCGGCGATGCGGGCCGGCTGTCGCGGCTCACCGAGCGAGCACGCGACGTCGCCGTGCGCGGCCGGGCGGGCGATCCGGACGCGATCGCCCAGGCCGTGATCGATGCGGCGCGAGCGGTCCTCGACCTCCGCGCCGGCGCGACGGCGTGCTCGCGCTGACCCGCGCTCGCCGAGGCCGCCCGTGCCGGACGCCGATCGCCGCGCGCGCGATCGCCAGCTCGACGACGCCGAGCGGCGGGCTGAAGCGCGACGCGCCGCGAGATCGAGGCGGTCGCTGCCGGCCCGACCGCGTCGCCGGCGCCGAGCTGGCGGCCCGGATCGCCGCTCATCCGGCGCAACCCGACGAGCCGGAGCCCGGCGCAGGGGCACGCGCGCAGACCTGCTCGAGCTCGATTGAGGGCGACGCCGGCCCAGATCACTGCGTACTTCGGGTTCGCGCACTGAAGCGGCGCCGGCTCTCCGGCTCTCAGCGCCGCCGATAGCAGTGTTCGGCGCGGCTGGCTAGGCTGGTTCAGCAGGCGAAACCGAGGCGCCATTTGGTGCGGGTGTACGCGACGCGAAACCCGCGGCGCTCCGCGTTGCGCTGCGACGCAGTGCCGGGCGCCGTGACCATCATCGCCAGCTCGCAGCCGCGGCGTGAGGCCTCCGCGAGCCGCGCCGCGAGTAGCAGCGCCTGGGCGCCCCGGCCACGGGCTGCCGGGACCGTGCTGGCGCCGGCGAGCAACGCCACGCCGCCGTGGATGCCCAACGATGCGGTGGCGATCGGAGCCGCATCCTGCTCGACGAGGAAGTGCGTCATCACGCGATTGCTGACCGCAAGCTCGGCGATCGCCCGCAGCGGCGTCGAATCCGGTAGCTCGCCGGACCAGCCAGCGATCGAGGTGTCGATCCAGGTGCCGCAGCCACCGTGGTCGTCCGGCTCGATCGTTCGCACACGCAGCGCCGATGAGACCGGCGCCGCGGTCCCCGGCTCGAGGTCCTGCACCAGCACCGTGCTGAACTCGATCGGCCGGTACCCGCGGTCGGCGAGCAGTGCGGCGGTCTCGACCCCGGCGAGCGGGCTGACCTCGTGCATGGCGGCGGCGCCGCGCTGCGCGAAGAACGTCTCGATGGCTGCCATCAGGTCCGGCGTGGCTGGCGCGAATAGCCCGAGCCCGAAGGTCTGGGTCAGTGGCGAATCGGCGGTGTCGAAGATTGCGTAGGTCCCGTCGAAGTCGTGCCAGGTCGCGCCGCGCTGGGCTGCTCGCGGCACGGCGGTATAGGAGGCCCCGACCGCGCCCTCGGCTCGCTCCAGCTGGCGCGCCAGATCTCGATCCATGAATCGCGGCATCGCCGTAGCTTCACACGGGGATGTTCCCGAGCGCCGCTGCGATCCGGCTTGATCACGCGCTCGCCGCCGATACCTCGATCGGCGCGCCGACCCGCAGCGTGCTCGCCGCGACGATCGTTGGCGATGCGGGCCGGCTGTCGCTGCGCGCCGAGCATGCACGCACCGTTGCCGTGCGCGGCCGGACGGGCGATCCGGGCGCCGTCGAGCAGGCCGTGATCGATGCAGCGCGGGCGGCCCTCGACCTCCGGGCCGGACCGCGCGGCGTACTCGCGCGGATCCGCGCGCCCGCCCAGGCTGCCGTGCCGGACGCCGATCGCCGCGCGCGCGATCGCCAGCTCGACGACGCCGAGCGGCGGGCTGAAGCGCGACGCGCCGCGAGATCGAGGCGGTCGCTGCCGGCCCGACCGCGTCGCCGGCGCCGCGAGGGTGGCCCGGCTCGCCGCCCACGCGGCGACGATAGACGAGCCGCCCTCATGGCGCTGACCTCCGGCGCTTCACGTTACGCACGCAGTGCGCCTCGAGTAGCTGCACCGCGGTCGTGGCCGGCGCGAGCTCGCCGCCGCGAAGCCCGGACGTCGAGCCGGTCCGGCTGCGGCCGCGACGACAGCCAATAGCGTCTCGGTCATCCTCGTCGTCGTGGGCGCACAGGATGAACGTCGCCGACCGCGGCACCAGGACGTCGTTCGGTGCGACGCGATCATCGAAGTACCTCGAGTGTGAGCCACTACTCGGCACCGATCACTTGAACTGACGCATCCCATGATCGCGCGTGCGACCTCCACGGGCTGGCGCGTTCCAGCGGGAAGCGCGAGGTGGACCTCGCCGTCGTAGCAGTCGCCCGCGCCGAGCCGGACGCGAAGGCCGATCCGCCGATCACCCGCCGGCCAGCGCGAGCCGCGAGTGCGCCCCGGCCGTCCGG
Source organism: Deltaproteobacteria bacterium (assembly GCA_005887925.1). GTDB lineage: Bacteria > Myxococcota_A > Polyangia > Haliangiales > Haliangiaceae > JABFXX01. Next base: position 34,056 of record VBLP01000354.1, read on the forward strand.
TCTGCGATCGCTACATCGCTACCGCCAGCGCGAGCTGGACGTCCCGGGTCGAGTCGAGGCCGGCGCGGCGTGGGCTCGGCGGTTGGGATCGCCAAAGCGCGCGCGGGGGGGGAGGGAGAGCACTTCCGAAAATAGGATCTTGGATCGAGGATCTACGCTGGCTAGTGAGCTGGCTCGCTGGCGGCTGGTCGGCTACGCGTTCGTCGCGCAAACATCAGAAACCATTTGCTTCCATCTTGGACAGTAAGTCAGTGGTTACGATGGGTTAGGTGCGCCCCGTCGACGATTTGCTCGTGTGGTTCTCGACGGTTGCGCGGCGCCGACATCGGGGTGTCCTCATCGAGCCAGGCGACCTCCTGTCGTGAAGCCCCGCCGCAAGTCGCCTATCGGACCATGCTAGCTGCCCCCGACGACCCGCGCGGAACGAGGAACGAGACGACCGTCCTGTTTCTCGCCGCCAATCCCGTGGAGATGCCGTTGCTGCAGCTCGGCGACGAATGCCGCGCGATCGAGGACAAGATCCGTGCGGCGAGGTTCCGCGATAAGCTGCGGTTTCGCTCGCGTTGGGCGGCGCGCCCCGACGACCTGCTGCAGGCGATCCACGAGGACGACCCCGCAGTGCTTCACTTCAGCGGCCATGGGGCGGGGGCGCAGGGGCTGTGTTTCCTCGCAGAAGATGGCGGCGTCCTCTGCGTCAACTCGGATGGCCTCGGCCAGGTCATTCGAGCCGCCGGTGACAGCATCCAGCTCGTGGTGCTGAACGCCTGCTACACCAAGGTGCAGGCCCAGGCCCTTGTCGCGCACGTCCCGTGCGTGATCGGGATGCCGAGCGCGATCGGCGACAGGTCTGCGATTGTCTACGCGGCCGAGCTGTATCGAGCACTTGCGTTCGGCAAGTCAGTGGCAAGTGCGCACCAGTGTGGCCTCGCCGCATTGGCGCTCCCGATGACCGGCAACATGCGCGACGTAGACGTCGCAGAGGCCGTGCTACGAACAGCGCCGCCCGAGTTGCTCGTGCGGACCGGCGTGGATGCCGGCCACGTCCACATCGTGCAAGGCACGCTGCATACGAGCGCCGTGCCTGCGTCGTCCGGTGAATGTCGCATTCACCTCGAGATCGACATCGACGGGGACTTCGAGACGCTCGACGCGAACACGCTCGGCAAGCTGGTGTCGGAGATCTACCAGCTGAGCGGGGGTCGACCGGTGAGGATTCTCTGCGTGACCAAGGGAAGTATTCGGCTGCATCTGTCCTTTGAACCCGACGCGGCAAGAGCGCTCATGAGCCTGCGAGAGAGCGGCCGGCTGAACCGGATCAGCGGCTTCCGGGTCTCGAACGTCGTCAATCTGGGGCACGTCGAGATTTCCGCCCAGGCACGCGAGCATGCTGATGTGCCGCAGCAGCCGTCGGATCCGGCGATCGAGGCCATGCGTATTAGGTTGCGTCGTAGTCGTCCGTCCGATATGACCGAGGACGAGTTCGAGGACGCGCTGCGGCAATACGCGTCGGATCTCGAGGCCGCAGCCGACCGGCTCCAGATCCCCGGGCCGTCGATCCACGAGCTGATCGAGCGCAGCCTCCGCATGCGGACCGCGGGCGACGTGTCAGGCAAAGCAACGACCCTCTACGCCGCACTAGAGGATGCCCTACCACTCCTAACCCGGATCGCGCATCGACTGTACGGCAACACGCCGGACGCCGACGACCTGGTGCAGGAAACGATCGAGCGAGGGATCCGCCACGGCCTGACGGCCGACGTGCAGCACCCGCGCGCGTGGCTGGCGACGATGATGCACAACCTGTTCGTCGACCGCTGCCGCGCGCCGCGCGCCCCGGTGCTCGAGGAGGTCCACGAGGAGGTCCACGAGGACGTCGCGCGCGTGCTCGACTCGCTCGAGGAGTTCCACGACGACGTCACGCTCAACCGCTGGCTTCGCGTGCTCGGGCTCGCTGTCTGAACGAATCCGGATCGGAGTGACGCCAACCACAAGCTGCGCTGCCCATCTGCCGCGGCAGTCACAGCAGCCCGGCGTGCTCATGCCGTGCCGTGAGGCCGCACCGCCGTGCCGGACGCCGATCGCCGCGCGCGCGATCGCCAGCGCGACGACGTCGCGCGACGGCGGTGGAGCGCGATGCGCCGCGAGCTCGCGGCGGTCGCAGCCGACGCGGCCGCGCCGTCGGCGCCGCGATGGCGGCCCGGCTCGCCGC
>VBLP01000358.1:0-6498 GCA_005887925.1 Deltaproteobacteria bacterium
CACACGCGCTCGCTCTTGTCGAGCCGCGGCACGAAAGGCGCCGCACCCGAGCCTTAGACCCCCACATTTCTCAGATCACGCAGCGTGCCGCCAAGTACCTGAAAGCAGATCGGCTGTCGGGAGACGCGTGGAACTCTGGAGCGCGACCTGAAGTCGTGGAAGGCGCGGAGCTAGCGCGCGGCCAGGATCAGCGCGACGATCGCCGCGATGACGGCCGCGATCGCGATCAGCCAGCCGATCTTGGTCCAGTCGACCGGCGAACGGCCAAACACGACCTCGGCGCGCTGACCGTGGACGATCGCGCGATACGGGTCGCCGCGATAGCGATACGCCAGGATCCACGCCGGCAGCGCGATCCGGTCGGTGGTCTGGCGCTCGAGCAGGCAGGCGACGTGCACGTTGCGATAGCGCCGGCCGGGGATGCGCGGCTCGATCTGGACCTTGGCGAGCGCCTCGATGCGGGCCTGGACGTGACGGCGCGCTGACGAGCGCTGCGCGTCGAACCGCTCGGCCACCGGCTCGGGGATCGCGGGCGCGGCGTCGAGCATCGGCCCCGGTGCCACCGCCATCGCCTTCGCGTCGCCCGGCGCGCGGTCGATCACCACCGCCGACGCCAGGTCGTAGTACGGGATCAGCAGCCGGGCCTCGACCGCGCGCAGGCCGCGCGACGCCGGCACGACGATGTCGCGAAACTCCAGCGAGGTCTCGCCGGCGTGCGGCGCCCACGCCGAGCGCTGCGCGCCCTCGTCGGAGTCGGCCGTCCACGCGACGCGCGCCCGGGCGTTGACCAGCCACGCCGCCCACGACAGCGGCCTCAGCGACTCGAGCACCGCCTCGCTCGCGAGCGCGCGCGGAGCGAGCCAGCCGCGGGTGGTGAGCCAGCCGCGCAGCGCGGCCTGGGCGGCCGCGCGATCGACGGTGAACGGCAGCTGGCGCTCGGCCTCCTCGATCGGATCGATCGGCTGCTCGATCGCCATCGTCGCGGCGCAGAACCCGCAGCGCGGCGCCTGGGCCTGGGCCGAGAACCCAACCGCCGCGCCGCACTCGCTGCAGCGCAGCACCTGGGCCCACGGCCTGCCGGCCGGACGGGCGTCGGGCGGCGGCGCGACGAGCCCGCAGATCGCGCAGCGCAGATCGCCGTCCTCGAGCGCGGTCGCGCACCGCGTGCACGCGGTCACGGCGAGCCTCCCAGCGCGAGCGCGGCGATCGCCGCCGCGACCGCAGCGACCAGCGCGACCGCGAGCGCGATCTTCCACCACACGAGCGGGACCTTGGCGGCGATCGCGCCGGTCTGTCCGTTGATCACGACGCGCAGCGCGGGCCGGTCATCGCGGTAGCGCACCGCGAGCACCCAGACCGGCACGAGGATCGGCGCGAGCGATTCCCACGTCACCTGGGTCCGCCACGACAGATCGCTGTGGCTGTCGCCGGGCATGAACCGTCGCAGCCGCAGGCCGACCTCGTCGATCGCCTCGTCGCGGCAGGCGCGGCGGCAGTCGTCGCCGTCGCGCGAGAACTCCTCGGCGATCCAGCCGGTGATCACCGCGGGCGAGTAGCGGCGCAGCTGCAGGTAGTCGTATGGCTCGATCGCCTGCAGCTCGGCGTGGCCGAGCCCGGCCGACGCGCTGACCAGGACATCGGTGAGGTAACCGACGTGGCGGCCCGACAGCGGCCGGTATTCGGTCCGCGTGACCGTACGCGTCGCCGTCCGCTTCTTGCCGTGCGCGTCCTTGATCTCGTAGGTCTCGGTCTCGGTGTAGTGCTCGCCGATCGCGGCGGTGTACTCGGTGTGCGCGACCGCCGAGTACAGGTACGCCGGCAGGTACACACCGCGCAGGCCCTCGACCCGCGCGCGCCTGATCCGCGCATCCGCGAACCACGTCCGGCTGCCGAGCCACGCGTCGAGCCGGCGCCGCGCGACGGCGGCGTCGCCGGTGAACGCGACCACCAGCTCGGGGCGCGGCTGGTCTGCCACCGGCGGCCGCTCGACGAAGTTGGCGCTCGCGCAGTACGGGCAGGTCTCGGTCGACACCCCGGCGAACCGCAGGCTCGCCCCGCAGTGGCCGCAATGAAATGTCGCGGCACACGGCGCGGGGTCGGCGCTCGATCCAGCCATCGTCGTAGCGTAGCCGACGCTGGCCGCCCCGGCATCCGGCGTCGCCCTCGATCCGCCGGTCTGGTCACGTATCATAATTCTGATAGACTCGAGCGACGATGCCGGTCATCAAGCCGATCTCCGACCTCCGTAACCGAGCGAAGGAGCTGTCTCGGCTGTGCCACGATTCCGGCGAGCCGATCTTCATCACCCGGAACGGCGAAGGCGACATGGTGCTGATGAGCCTCGCCGCCTACGAGCGGCTGCAAGCACGGCTCGATCTCTATCGCTTGCTCGACGAGGCAGAGGCCGACGTCGCGGCCGGCGATCGCGGCGTGAGCGTCGCCGCCGTCCGGCGCCAGCTCAAGCGATGATCCGCCGCGTGCGCGTCCTGCGCCGCGCGCAGCGCGATCTGCAGGAGATCTACGACTTCATCGTCCGCGAGGCACCCCGGCGCGCGGACCCGTTCATCGATGGACTGCTCGGTACGATCGAAAACCTCGCGACCATGTCCGAGCGCGGCGCGATTCCGCGCGACGAGCTTCTCCGACAGCAGGGATACCGCTTCCTGGTTCACGGCCCCTACCTGGTGTTCTACAAGGTCCTGAAGCGGGACGTTCGCGTGTATCGCGTCGTGCGGGGCAGCCGGGCCTACCACAGCCTGCTGTGAGCGCTACCTCGGTGGCAGCCGCCGGCCGAGCTGGAGGGCGCGGGTCAGCCAGCGCTCCGGCGCGTAGCTCGCGACGAGCAGCGTCATCATGAGCAGCGAGAACCAGATCACCGGGCCGAACATGAGGCCGATCATGAGGTGCATCCCGACGCCGAACGCGAGCGCGAACGGCCGGGTCCACGGCAGCGCGAACCACAGCGGCGCGCCGCACTCGAAGACCAGCACGGCGCGCTGGGTCACGGTCCACATCCAGGTCGGTGCGTGGTTCGCGATGAACCAGCTCACCGTGGTCTGGTACGAGTCGTGGAGGTGGGTCCACAGGACGTAGGGGTGGGTCCGCCAGTCGCCGCGGGCCTTGGCCAGACCGGAGGCGAAGTAGAACACCGGCAGGAGCACCTGGAAGAACAGGACGCAGCCGCCGGACACCAGCTCGGGCCGCGGCGCCGACGGATCGCGGCGCGCCTGCCGCCAGGCGTCGACCGAGTAGCGCGCGCCGCTCGGCGACAGGCACAGCGCCAGCGCGATCACCGGCGCGAGCTTGGACACGGTGAATGCGGACAGCCGGTCGGCGCCAGCCCCGCGACCGCGAGCGCGGCGGCGACCGACCACGCCGCCCACTCCGGCAGCGCGGGCAGGCTCAGCGGCTGCCGCCAGTCGGTGCCCTCGGGCACGCGGAACCCCGCGACCGAGAGCCAGTCATCGGCGTGGTGGATCCGCGACGCCATGAAGCCGAGGATCGCGAGCGACGCCAGGATCCGCAGCACGGCGAGCCGCGCGATCGGCTGCGGCCGGAACGCGCCGCGCGCGAGCCAGGTCAGGAGCTCGCGCATCGCCGCCTGGTCTCCGCCTCGGGGGTGGCGTACTTCTCGCGGCGCTCGTCGGACGGCGCCTGCGCGAACGGATCGAAGTGGTAGCGCTCGACCGGCTCGCCGGGGGCCGGGAACGGCCGGACGACCTTGACCACGCGGATGCCGCCGATCGGCCCCGCGACGCCGTCGTCGAGGTCGGCGTGGCGCGCCGCGATGTAGCGATCGAGCGCCTCCGCCGCCTCGCGGTCGCGCCGGGTCAGCGACTTGTGGTTGAAGTAGAAGTAGCCGAGGCGCTGGAACCGCGACTCCTTGTCGTCGGGCTGGATCGGAAAGTACGGCCGCGGATCGATCGGCTGCCAGCCCTTGCCGCAGGCCCAGGCCTCGAGCCGGAACTCGAGCACGACGGCGTTGGCGGACGGAAACAGCGCGGTCGCCTCGGTGAAGAACACCGCCGGCCGGGTCCACCGGGAATCCGGCAGGTGGTGAACCAGCGCACCATAGTAGACCAGCGCAAGGCCGACCAGCGCGAGCCGCAGCCAGCGCGGCCCCGGTCCGGTCGCGACGCCGGGGCGCTCGGGCTTCGCAGCCGCCTTCCGGATCGGGCCCAGCGGGGCCGCGGGCGGCGCATCGAGCTTCCCGGTCGCCTTCGGGCTCGAAGCGGCTGGCACGGCCGCCGGCGGGGCGGGCGGGTCGGGTTTCCTGGCACGCCTGGCGCTCGCGGTGGCAACGGTTGTGGGCTTGGCGCGCTTGGTCACGAGGCTCAACGCTACGGGTGGGTGTGGCGGGGTTCCCGTTAAGAGTATCAGGACCGGGCGTTAAGACTGACGTCGGCTCGGGATCGTCCGGGCCGTGCTCCTGCGCCGCGGTCGGGCTGCCGCAGCCTCGGGAGTGGCCGATTGTTGGACTCGCCTGCGGTTCGCATCGAAAATATCCGTCGGAAGATGCGGGCAGGTCGCCGCGTTGTTGCTAGCAAAAGGACGTCATGATCGCCGTCATCGGAAACGTGCTCGCCGGGCTCGGCGTGCTCGGCCTGTTCACCGCCACGTTGCGGCTGTCCAAGCCGCGCAAGCGATCATAGACTCGCTGGGTGGTGAGCACGGTCCTGCCGCGGGTGGCGCGGTTATCCGCGGTATCGGAGCTGACGCTCGCCGACCTCGATGCCGTGCGCCTGCTGCTGCGCGGCGACTCGGTGATCGACTGGCACCGGCTCAACTACGCCGACCACGCCGAGGTCGATCGCTTCCTCCGGCTCAACGAGTTCGACCCCGACAACGACGAGGAGATGGCGCGGCTCGAGGACGTGCGCAGCGACGCGGTCGAGTACCTGTCGCGGGCGTTCGCGATGGCGATCCCCGACGAGGTCGCCGCCGACCTCCCGGCGCGCGACCTGTTCCTCGTCGCGTCGAGCCACGGCCCGCACCAGAAGTGGGCGTGCGTCGTGCTCAAGGTGATGCACATCATCCACCACATCAACGGCCGCGGGGCGCTGCTCACGCTGTCGGTGTCCGACGAGATCATCTTCCGCGAGATCGAGCTCAAGGTCATGCAGGTCGTCGAGCAGCTGCGCGCCGCCGGCGCACCGCTCGCCGAGTGGGAGTGGAGCCGCAAGCCGCGCGACTCGCAGATCACGAAGCTCCTCGCCAAGCGCTCGACGATCGCCGCCAACATCTACGACAAGCTGCGGTTCCGCCTGATCGTGCCGACCCCCGATGACCTCGTGCCGATGCTCGCCACACTGACCCGCCAGCTGATCCCGTTCAACTACATCGTGCCCGGCGAGTCGGCCAACCAGCTCGTCGATCTCGAGCAGGTGCTGCAGGGCCACGCCGAGGCCGACGTGCCGCCGAGCGAGAACCGCTACAACGAGTTCTCCGGCCCCGAGTACCGCATCATCAACTTCGTCGCCGACCTGCCGCTGCGGGTCGATCGCTTGCTGTCGCGCGCCGAGCTGCCGCCCGAGGACACCCACGTGGTGTTCATGCTCACCGAGTTCCAGATCGCCGACAAGGCGACCGCGCAGCGCAACGAGAGCGGCGCGTCGAGCCACGAGGCCTACAAGTCGCGGCAGAACGAGCGCGTGCGGATGCGGTTGTTCCGCGAGAAGGACGACCCCCTACCGCCGGACTGAGCAGCGCCCGCCGCCCCGCCGCTCGCCGCTCATGATGGCACCGAGAGGCTCCGGTCGGGCAGCAGGTGCCGCAGGTGCCAGGCCTGGATGTGCAGCCGGCGCTCCGCGGTGCGGCGGTCGCGATTGGTCGCGCGCGCGAACAGCGCGGTCATCGCGATGAACAGCACGTTCGCGACCACCAGCGCGATCTCGAGCGTGGTGGCGCCGCCGCCGACCACCGCCGAGCGGATCCGGATCGTGTCGCCCTCCCACCAGTACGTGCGGCCCAGCGCGCCGACCGCCTCGAGCGCGATCGGCGCGATCATCGCGAGCGCGATCCACGCGATCACGATCCACGGCCGGCGGAGCAGCGGCGTGATCGCCATCAGGGCCACCGCGATCCCGCCGATCACCACCGGCATCGCCAGGAACGGGCCGGCGAGGCGCGACACCAGCAGCGTGGTCGCGAACGTCGTGACCAGCGAGACCGGCGCGAATGGCGCGCCGCGGCGGTACGACAGCCACGACACCACCGCCATGCCCGCGACCGCGGCGTTGAACCCGAGCAGCAGCGGCCAGCTCCGGATCTCGAACAGCGGCACCACCGCGATGAACGGCAACACCGCCGCGAACGCGATCGCCGCCGTCTTCGCGCGGACCCGGTTGGCGGCGCGCTCGGCCGCGTCGAGGCTCTCGACCAGCGCGGGCGGCAGCTCGCGGGGCGGCTCGACGATCAGCGCGGTCACCAGGTCCGCCGCCTCGGCCAGCTCCGGGTCGAGCGCGAGCGCCCGGCCCGCCGCGTGCACCGCATCGCCGC
>VBLP01000358.1:6687-39327 GCA_005887925.1 Deltaproteobacteria bacterium
TCGTGCGGACGAGGACGTCCATGGGCGTCGCCCCCGAGAACGGACCGTCGCCCGCGAGGATCGCGTAGAGCGTCGCGCCCATCGCGAAGACGTCGGCGGGCTTCTTCACGCGCTTGGCGTCGGACGCCTGCTCCGGGGCCATGTAGCCCGGCGTGCCCATCACCGCGCCGACCTGCGTCTCACCCTCCATCGTCACGATGTCGCGCACCGACGGGTGCCCCGAGCCGTCCTCGTCGAGCACGCGCGCCACGCCCCAGTCGAGCACGTAGACCTCGCCGAAGTCGCCCAGCATGATGTTGGTCGGCTTGATGTCGCGGTGGATCACGCCGTGCTCGTGGGCGAACTCGATCGCGAGGCAGACATCGACGAACGCCCGCAGCAGCGGCCGCAGCGACCCGCCGAGCAGCTGGAACAGCGTCGTGCCCGCGAGCCGCTTCATCGTGAAGTACGGCCGGCCGTCGGCGTCGCGGCCGAGCTCGTGGACCGGCACGATCCCCGGATGCTGCAGCCGCGCCTGGATCTTGGCCTCGCGCAGAAACCGGGTCTCCGCGTCCACGCCCGGATCCGCCCAGCGCATGCGCTTGATCGCGACCTCGCGGCCGATGTGCTCGTCGTGGGCCAGCACCACCTCGCCCATCCCGCCGCGGCCCAGCAGCTCTCCGATCGCATAGCCGTCGAGCGCGATCGGCGGCGCATCGTCGTCCTCCGGTGGCAAGCCCGTCGAACCGCCGGTACAGGTCGCCGGCGCCCGCGACGCGGCGGCGTCATCGGTCAGGCCGGCATCGGTCAGGCGGTCCCGTGGATCCTTCGACCTCATTCCCCGATGGTAACGCTTGCCCGGCAGAACGCACGTTCGCCGCGCACCGGCCGGCAGTCCTTGCCGCGCGACACGAGGTCGGCGGGCACCTGCGTCGCACCCGGTCGCGAGCGCGCCGCGCACGGCCGGCAACAATTGCTGATCATGAATGTCATAATCTCCATTCCCGGTCATCAATTGCATTTCTTATCTGAGTGCTATATTTTTCAGCGATGGAAAGGACGTCGCGGGTGGATAGCGTTGTCATCGTGATGTCTTCCAGCGACAACCAACAAGGCCAGAGACACCATGCCTGACAACACCACTCATGTTCCGGTCGAGCGTCTGAACTTCAAGGCGCTCCTACTTGCCAATCCCAATCACTTCGGGACGCTCAAGAACACCAAGTTCCCGGCCGCCGCGGACGTCCAGGGCAATACCAGCTTCGAGGCCGTCACCTGCGTCGGCTATAACTCCGAGCTCCACCGGATCGAGGCCACGGTGCAGCTCAAGCAGTCGGCGGGCTACCTCGGCGACCTGTGCTCGCTCGGCACGCAGGAGTACGTGCGGTTCTTCGCCTCGTTCGACAACGGCGCGACGTGGACCGACGCGGGGATGAGCTCGTTCACCGCGCACGATCTCCCGCGGCCGCAGCCGATCATGCACGCGGTCGGCGTCGGGTTCAACGCCGGCATCGTGCTCTGCGTCGCGGCGAAGCAGACGTTCAAGATCCGCGCGATCCTGTCGTGGAACAACCCGCCGACCGCGGGGGACCCGGGCTTCACGCCGATCTGGGGCAACGTCACCGACGTCACCGCGCGGCGCACCCCGATCAACCTCATCAAGCTGCCGCCGAAGATCGACCTGCCCAAGCTGGTGGTCGCGTCCGGCGTGTCGCCGGCCACGCTGTCGGCTGCCGCGACCGCGACGATCGACACGTCCCCCGCGGCGCTGGCCAAGGCGTATGCGGACAAGGGCGTCCCGCAGCACCGCTACCTGTATCCGCAGATCGCGACGGCGCTCGCGAAGCATCCGCCGGCGGGCGCGGCGATCGGCAGCGAGCTGGTCAACCTGGTGCCGCAGGTCAACCTCGCCGAGCTGATCAAGCTGATCCAGGCGCAGCAGGGCAACGTGACGTTCGAGCGGCTGGATTGCATCGGCTACGAGGCCGCGGACGGCATGCTCGCCGGCGTGTTCACGCTGCGGCTCGCCAACGGCTACAGCGGCGGACCGTGCACGCCGGGCAGCCTCGAGCACGTGGCATTCTTCATCGACTGGCACGACGGCACGGGCTTCCACTTCGCCGGTGCCACCGCGACGCGCGTCCACGACGGCGCCGACATCCCGGGCGATGGCGTGCGCTACGAGGTGCGGGTGCCGCTCGATGCCTCGCACCACCAGAAGCTGTGCAGCGCGGGGCCGGCGCTCGCCCACGTCCGCGCGATCCTGTCGTGGAACCAGCCGGTCCCGACCAACAACCCGAACTACGTCCCGGTGTGGGGCAACCGGCAGGACGCCGAGATCCAGCTCGAGCCAGGTCAGTCGGTGCCGGGCACCCAGGTGGTCCCGATCCTGAGCGCGGTCGGCGACATCTCGGTCGCGCACATCGACGCCAACGGCCTGATCCAGAACGGAACGGCGCTCCACACCGGCCTGGGCTTCGACGACGCGCCGTTCGGCGGCCGGATCACGCTCGCCGGAAAGATCGTCAACGGCGGCAACGCGACGAAGTACCGCATCATGCGGCGGCTCGCGGGAGTCGGCGGCTTCGTGCCGCTGACCAACGAGCCGGCCGGGCTCACCCTGTCGATCACGACGTACAACGCGATCACCGGCGTGCAGACCCAGGACGTCGTGTTCCACGCCGACGCCGAGGGCTACTACACGTACCAGGACTACAGCTCGTCGCACTTCGTCGAGGGCAACCTCCTGAGCGTCTGGTTCTCGAACGCCGGTGAGGACGCGCACACCTTCGAGGTGCGGCTCGACGTCTCGACCGACGGCAACCCCGCGCACGACATCCACAGCAACACGGTGCACGTGAAGGTCGACAACCAGGCGCCGGTGGCAACGCTGACGGTCGACAACGGCGCCGACGGAGAGTGCGCCGACTACGACAAGGGCCAGACGGTGACCGGCACGTTCACCGCGACGGACAGCAACATCAGCTCCTACGGCTTCTCGATCCTGCCGCCCAACCCGGCCAACGGCGCGGTGGTGCACCCGCTGGCGGCGCCCGCGTCGGCGACGGATCTGCCGCAGGTCCACCCGTCGCTCGCGGATCCCGGCATCGCGGCCGGCTTCTACAAGATCGACACCACGCCGATGAAGCCGTGCGGCTACGCGCTCGTGCTCGGCGTCTGGGATCGCACCAACGTCGACAGCGGCCGGACGTCACACTACGCGCAGGCCTCGATCGGGTTCTGCGTCCGCCAGCCGGCGCACTGACGGCGGTATCGAGCCGCAGTCGACGGCGCGCGCTATCGGGCCGGATCCGAAGTTCCCGCAGTGGGTCCCGCGGCGATGCCGGTCGCGGCGATCACCGAGATCACCCATCACGATCACCAGGCGGCGCAATCGCAGAAAACGACAACCGATCTGTACGCGCATCCGCGAGGCAGCCCTCATGAGGACCCGCGATCGGGGAATCGTCGCGCACGGAGCGCATCGCTCGACGGTAAGGATGACTTCCGCGCCGCGGCTGACGTACGATGTGTCGATTGATTCTGCGTATGTGGTACTGACCTGCTGAGGGCGTGGCGCGAGCTGCCGCGCGACGGCGGGAATCAACAGGAGATCGAGATGAAGATACTGTGTCATGTCATGGCCGGCCTGATCTTGATTGCGTGCGGAGGCAGCGACGGGCCGAACTTCGGACCGGAGACCGATCCGACCCCGGCGCAGCAGGCGGCGATCTCGTCGACCGCGCAGGACCTCGCCCTGATGGCGATGGCCGATGCGCAGGGCCAGGCCGCCGGAGGGGCCGCCATCGGGTTCGCGTTCGGCGCGCAGGCGCTGATCGCCAACGGCACCGCGGCGAGCCTGTCGCCCGGCCTGCCCGGCGCCGCGCAGATCGCGCCTGCGATCGCGGCGCTGCGCCAGGCCCAGCTGGTCGACTGCGAGGTGATCACCTCGAACAGCATCGTGTGGAATCACTGCACGGACCCCGACGGCGGCTTCACGATCGACGGCATGATGAGCTGGAGCCCCGGTCACGTCGACATCGACCTCCAGCTCGCCGGCAGCGCCCAGGGCCTCCAGTTCGCCTCGTCGCTCAAGGGCTCGGTGACCGCCACGTCATCGTCGATCAAGGCCGACATGACGATCTCCGCGACCGTGACCGGCAACGGCAACAACGCCAGCGAGACCCTCCGCACGCAGGTCGACGTCGAGCTCACCAGCGGCTGCATCTCGAGCGGCACGCTGACGATCACGGCGACCGGCTCCGGGACCGGCTCGCGCAATGCCGCGCTCCAGGTGATCTGGACCGGCTGCAACGCGTTCCGCGTCCGCAACGCCTGACGCTCGAGCGGCTACGGGCGGCTACGCGCCGGTCTGCTGGCAGATCGCCAGCGCCCGGTTGATGTACGCCGAGCACGTGGCGTTCGGCAGATCGGGCGATCCGGCGCCGGGTGCGCCGTAGCTGAAGTACCCCGACTGGGTGAGGCTCGGAGCGAGCCCCAGGCTGAGCGACATCGTGCAGCTCAGGTGATCGTAGCCCCCGGTTCCCGTCGCGTTGTTGCAATCCAGGAGCGTGGTCATCGAGGTTGGAGGGTTGCCGCTGACCGACACCGAGATCTCGCAGTTCCTCATGACCGGACCGCCGTTGTAGATCGGCAACGTGTCGAGCACCCCTTTCGGGATCTGGCACCGCCAGCCCATCGATGGGGGGCCCGGGTTCTGCGAGGTCGGGTTGCCGTCGCTGTAGGTCACGGTGATCGTGCTGGTCGGCGGGGGCGGCTGCGGCGGCAGATCCTCGCCGCTGCCGCTGCCGGTCAGGTTCGAAGCCGTCTCGCTGGTCATCCGGCTCGGGTCACTGGTGCAGCCGGCGAGCGCGGCGAGCGCGGCCGCGGCTGCGAACATGGTTAGCTTGGTCATCTTGGTCTCCTTGGACGTCCGTGCGCTCAGCGCGCCGCCGGATCGAGGTTCGGGTTGAGTCGCGGCATGTCCTCGTTGGCCGGCTTGGGCGCCGGCGGCGGGGGCGGTGGCCCCGGTGGCGGCATCGCGCCGCCGCCGCCCGGGTTCGCCGGCTTGGGCAGCGCGCCGATCGCGCCGCAATACAGCTCGTTGGGGTTCGTCGCGCACTGACAGTAGAGCTGGGACATCGTCCACCACACCCACACCATCGACTGCGTCACGACGAGGGCCTGCGCGAGGCACTGGGTCGACTTCCAGCCGTTGGCGTTGCACACCTGATACAGCTGGCCCACCTGCGCCATGAGTCCGACGACCGCGCCGCCTACCTGGGCGATCAGATTTGCGCAGTTCGGCACGGCGAGGTTCGTGTTCGTGGCAGCGCCCGAGCCGGCGAACACCTCGGTGGCGGTCGCCGGCTCGATGGGTGCGGCCCGGGCGGCGGGGTCGCCGGCGGTGAGTGTGAGCGCGACGGCGCTGCACAAGATCCAGATCGCGATTCGTCGGATGCGCATGGCTGCTCCTTTCGATGTGGTCGGTTCGTGACCGCGAACCGGCACAGCAAGGGTCGCGCCACGCGCGCGGACGCGGCGCAGTGCGAGGCGCACGCGCGGAAACGCGTTCCGCGCCGGACACGTGTTGCACGCCGGCAAGGGTCGGCCGTGCAGGTGTTGCATCGCTGCAGCACCGCCGTCCGGCACCGCGCCGAGTATCAAGCGCGGCCCGACACCGGCCGCTCGACGAATCGCCGGCTGCTCAGTTCGCCGGGTCGTCCTTGGCCGGTTCGCAGGCGATGTCGATCGCGCCGTCCTTGACGTCGATGCGCGCGACGCCGCCGCTGGCGAGCTTGCCGAACAGGATCTCGTTGGCGAGCGGCGCCTTGAGCGTGGACTGGACCAGCCGCGCCATCGGCCGGGCGCCCATCGCCTTGTCGTAGCCGTGCTCGACGAACCAGTCGATCGCGGCGGGGCTGACCTCGAGCTGGACCTTCTTCTCGGCGAGCTGGCCGTCGAGCTCGTCGAGGAACTTGCGCGCGACCTTGCGGATCACCTCGACGGGCAGGGCGTCGAACATGACGGTGGCGTCGAGCCGGTTGCGGAACTCGGGGGTGAACACGCGCTCGAGCGCCTTCTTGCCGGACTTGGGGTCGCCGATCGAATCGCCGAAGCCGCCGAAAAATCCGATCGACCCGGCGGCCATCTCGCGGCTGCCCGCGTTGCTCGACATGATCAGGATGACGTTCTTGAAGTCGCTCTTGCGGCCGTTGTTGTCGGTCAGGGTCGCGTGGTCCATGACCTGGAGCAGGATGTTGTAGATGTCGGGGTGCGCCTTCTCGATCTCGTCGAGCAGGACCACCGAGTACGGGTGCTTGTTGATCGCGTCGGTGAGCTGGCCGCCCTGATCGAAGCCGACGTAGCCGGGCGGCGCGCCGATCAGCCGCGACACGGTGTGCTTCTCCATGTACTCGGACATGTCGAACCGGATGAACTCGACGCCGAGCACGGCGGCGAGCTGCTTGGCGAGCTCGGTCTTGCCGACTCCCGTCGGCCCGGCGAACAGGAAGCAGCCGGTCGGCTTCTGGGGGTTGCCCAGGCCCGCGCGCGACAGCTTGATCACGGTGGCGAGCTGCTCGATCGCCTTGTCCTGGCCGAAGATCATGCGCCTGAGGTCGCCCTCGAGGTCGGCGAGCTTCTTCTTGTCGGCCGATGACACCGAACGGGTCGGGATCCGGGCGATCTTGGCGACGACCTCCTCGATCAGCGCGGGGCGGATCTCCTCGGGGCGCTGCTCGGGGAGCATCAGCCGGACCCGCGCGCCGGCCTCGTCGATCACGTCGATCGCCTTGTCGGGCAGGTGCGCGCCGCTGATGTGGCGCGCCGACAGCTCGACCGCCGATTCGATCGCCGCGTCGGTGTACTTGACCTGGTGGTGCTCCTCGTAGCGGGGCCGCAGGCCCTTGAGGATGTCGATCGCCTCGGGCACGGTCGGCTCGCCGATGTCGATGCGCTGGAACCGCCGCGACAGCGCGCGGTCGCGCTCGAACGCCTGGCGATAGTCCTTGAACGTGGTCGAGCCGATGCACTTGAGCTCGCCGTTGGACAGCGGCGGCTTGAGGATGTTGGCGGCGTCCATCGTCCCGCCGCTGGTCGCGCCGGCGCCGATGATGTTGTGGATCTCGTCGATGAACAGGATCGACTTGGGATCGCCGATCAGGACCTTGAGCACGGCCTTGAGCCGCTCCTCGAAGTCGCCGCGGTAGCGCGTGCCGGCGAGCACCGCGGTCATGTCGAGCGAGTAGACCCGCGCGTCGAGCAGCGGCTGGGGCACCTTGCCGTCGACGATGCGCAGCGCGAGGCCCTCGGCCAGCGCGGTCTTGCCGACGCCGGGCTCGCCGATCAGGAGCGGGTTGTTCTTGCGGCGCCGCGACAGCACCTGGATCATGCGCTCGAGCTCGTCGGCGCGGCCGATCAGCGGGTCGATCTTGCCGTCGCGCGCGCGCTGGGTGAGGTCCTGGCAGAAGCTCTCGAGCGGGTTGGACACCCGCTGGTCCTCGCCGTCCTCCTCGACGCCGTGCGCGCGCGGCACGACCGGCTCGCCGGACTCGACCTTGGACACGCCGTGCGAGATGTAGTTGATGACGTCGAACCGCGACACGCCCTGCTTCTCGAGCAGGTAGACCGCGTGCGAGTCGCGCTCGCGGAACATCGACGCGATCACGTTGCCGGTGGTCATCTGCTGGCGGCCCGCGGCCTGGACGTGCATCGCCGCGCGCTGCAGCACGCGCTGGAACGCCAGGGTCTGGTCCGGCCCGCTGTCCTCGCCCTCGGGCAGCTCGTCGACCTCCTCCTCGAGGAAGCGCTCGAGGTCGCCGCGCAGCTTGTCGACGTTGCCGCCGCACTTGACGACGATGTCGATGCCGCTGGGATCGTCGAGGATCGACAGCAGCAGGTGCTCGAGGGTCAGGTACTCGTGGCGCCGGCTGCGCACGTCGTCGACGGCGCGCTGCAGGGTGGCTTGGAGCTCGGGAGAAAGCATGCGGTACCTCGTCTCACGTCAGTCGGTCGGCTCGATCGAGAGCTGGAGCGGGAACTGCTGCGCCTTGGCCAGGTGCATGGTCTTGGTCACCTTGGTCTCGGCGACCTCGAAAGTGTAGACGCCCGCAACCCCGATGCCGTGGTTGTGGACGTGGCTCATGATCGAGACCGCGTCGCTCTCGTTCTTGTGGAACACGGTCTGCAGCACCCACACCACGAACTCGCGCGTGGTGTAGTCGTCGTTGTGCAAGAGGACCTTGTACATCGGAGGCTTCTTGGTGCGCGTGCGATCCTCGAGCACCAGCCCGGTCTGGCGTTCGCCGTCTCGCCGGGGCGGTGCAGGCGGTTTCTTGTCGTCCGACAGCCGGATCACCATGCCTCCAATAGTACGAGAGCCCGTGCGAGTGTGTAGCGCCAGGGGCCGCGCGTTGCAGCCCGCAATTTCGGGCAGGTTTCGCGGAGTTCAGCCCCATGATGCGCATCTTTCGGGGCCGGGGGCACAGCCGCGCGTGCCATCCCCGGCCAGCGGCCGACCGATAGATCCTCCCCGCGATCGCAAGTAGAGTGCCGCCATGCCCGCCTCCGACAGCACCACCGCGTGGGTCACCGACCTGTTCCAGTCGTCGGTCGTCCCGACCCTCGTCGACTACATCAAGATCCCCAACAAGTCGGTGATGTTCGACCCCGACTGGCGGGCGCACGGCTACATGGACCAGGCGGTCGATCTGTTCGCCGGCTGGGCGCGCCGCCACCTGCCGGCCGGCGCGACCCTCGAGGTCGTCCGGCTCGGCGAGCGCACGCCGGTGATCTTCATCGACGTCCCCGCGACCGGCGGCCGCGCGGGCGACACCGTGCTGCTCTACGGCCACCTCGACAAGCAGCCCGAGATGGCCGGATGGCGCGAGGGGCTCGGACCGTGGACCCCGGTGATCGAGGGCGACAAGCTGTTCGGCCGCGGCAGCGCCGACGACGGCTACGCGATGTTCGCATCGCTCGCCGCGATCAACGCGCTGCGCCGAGACAACATCCCGCACGCCCGCTGCGTCGTGCTGATCGAGGCCTGCGAGGAGAGCGGCAGCCTCGACCTGCCGGCCTACATCGAGCACCTCGCGCCGCGCATCGGCCAGCTGTCCCTGGTGATCTGCCTCGACTCGGGCTGCGCCAACTACGACCAGCTGTGGGTGACGACGTCGCTGCGCGGCCTGGTGATCGGCACGCTCGAGGTCTCGCTCCTGACCGAGGGCGTCCACTCGGGCGACGGCACCGGCGTGATCGCGGCGAGCGAGCGCGTCGCGCGCCTCCTGATCGACCGGCTCGAGGACAGCCACACCGGCCAGATCAAGCTCGCCGCGCTGGCCACCGAGATCCCGCGGCAGCGCATCGTGCAGGCCGAGCGCACCGCCCAGGTCATCGGCGACGACACGTTCAGCAAGTTCCCGCTCCAGCCCGGCGTCCAGCCGGTCCACGGGCGCCGACGGCTGGCCGCCGATCGGCAACGCCGGCAACGTGCTGCGGCCGTACACCCGGCTCAAGCTGTCGATCCGGATCCCGCCGCGCATCGATCCGGAGGCGGCGGCCGAGGCCGTCAAGCAGCTGCTCGAGAAGGATCCGCCCTACGGCGCCCGGGTCAGCTTCGGCGACGCGAACCTCAGCGCGGGCTGGGACGCCCCCGAGATGGCGCCGTGGCTCGAGGCCGCGCTCGACGCCGCCTCGCAGCGCCACTTCGGCAAGCCGGCGATGTACATGGGCGAGGGCGGCACGATCCCGTTCATGTACATGCTGGGCGCGCGGTTCCCCAGGGCGCAGTTCTGCATCACCGGCGTGCTCGGCCCCGGCTCCAACGCGCACGGCCCCAACGAGTTCCTCCACGTGCCGACCGCGCGCAGGCTCACCCTGTGCGTCGCCGACGTGCTCGGCGAGCACGCCAGGCAGTAGCACCGCGCGTCGCACCGCTCGGCTCCTGGCGAGGCATAGCTGCCGCGGACCCGGGCGGTGCCGCCGGCTCATCATCCACACGGATTTCACGCACTGGATGGATTCGCGCGAGGCCGCCGCGGGCGAGTTCCGTCGCTTCGATCTGGTCAGCACCTACAGCAACATCAGCGCGTACTCGAAGCAGTAGCGAGCCTCGCCCGGCGCCGCGCGCGGTCTCACGACGCCGGCTTGCGGCCGTGCTCGCGGGGGCGCTCGGCCAGCGAGCGCGGCGGCACGGCGATCGTCGAGCGGACCAGGAACGGCGCGGGATCGACGTAGTGGGTGTCGGTGATGTCGCCGTGCATGCCCGGGTGCGCCGGGACCTCGAGCGCGAAGTGGAGGTGCGGCACGGACGAGAACACGGCGGTCGCGCCGAGCGTGCCGAGGTACTGGCCCGCAGCGACGCGATCGCCGACGTGGACCTCGGCGACGTCGTCCATGTGCATGTAGGAGGTCAGCGTGCCGTCGTCGTGCTCGATCCGGACGTAGCGGCCGCTGCGGCCGTCGAGGCCGAGCTCGCTGAGCTCGACGCGGACCACGGTGCCGGCCGCGACCGTGACGATCGGCCGGCCGCGCGGACCGTCGAGGTCGACGCCGCAGTGACCTGCGCCGCACTCGGGTCGCTCGATGCCGTCGCGGTGCGCGCCGAAGTGCCGGCTCGCCTGGTCCGGCATCAGCTCGGCGCTGCCGGTCACCGGGTGGGTCCACGCGCGCAGCGACGGGAACAGCTCGTCGAGCCGCATCGCGCCGCGCACCGGGACCTCGTAGCGGGTCTCGAGCTCGGTCTCGACGGTGACCAGCCGCGGCGGCACCTGCTCGTGCTCCGCGCCGGCGACCCGCAGCACGACCGGCTCGGACGCGACGGCGAGGTCGACGTTGAGCAGCGACGCCGGCGGCGGCGGTGCCATCTCGCCCCACGTCCACTGGCCGATCACGATCGCGACGAGCAGCGAGCCGGCCACCGCGCCGCCGAGCGCACGGACCAGGCGCGGCGTCGGCGGCGTCGGCAGGAAATCGAGCGCGGTCGACCGCTGGACGAGCACGTCGCGATCCTCGAAACACGCGGAATGCCACAGCTCGATGGCGCCCGCGACGTTGACGAACGGGCGCCCCTCGTGCAATGCGACCGCGCCTCCACATCGCGGACACAGTCCGGCCACCATGCGTCCACCGTAACGCAAGACGCTGGTGAGATCTCTCGACAATTCCAGGATTCCAGCTGTGGCAATGCGCCTACACGCACCGAGACCGACGAAGTTCATCCAGGCTGTGATTCACGCAGTCCGGTGCAACCCATGCGCACGAGGATCACGCGCGCGTACGAAGCCTCCGCAGCCTCGGGCAGCGCACCGCGGCGGCCCGACGCCGCGCACGACATGCGCGACTCGCCGGCCGGGCAACGCATCTTTGCGCATCCGGGTGATCATCAGTGCTGATTCATGACCACTGCGGAGCCGATGTATGGAGCAGGGCGAGTTTCGGGAGTGGGCCCTTCCGCAGCGGCGCCGATCGGCATACCGTGGCGCGCGATGTTCCGCGTTTGAGTCCAGCCCGGGCCCGGCGTATCCAGGGCCCAACACCGCCAGTGATGGCGCGACAGGTGATGCCGGTCTGGCCCCGTGCCCTCCGGATGCACCGTCTGGAGGAGCCATGACCTTCGATCACGAAAAGCTCATCGAACCCATCGCGGCGGTCGCCGCCGCCAACGCCGCCAGCGTCGATGCCGGCCAGTTCCCCACCGAGACGATGCGCGCGCTCGGCGAGGCCGGCCTGCTCGGCCTGATCAGCGCCGCCGAGGTCGGCGGCCGGGGCCTCGGCCTGCCGGCCGCCGCGGCGGTGGTCGAGCGGCTCGCGCGCGAGTGCGGGTCGACCGCGATGGTCCTGTGCATGCACTACTGCGCGACCGCCGTGATCGAGGAGCTCGGTCCGCGCGACGTCCGCACCGCGATCGCGGCGGGCAAGCACCTCACCACGCTCGCGCTGTCGGAGGTCGGCTCGCGCAGCCAGTTCTGGGTGCCGATGTCGACCGCGACTCTCGACGGCAACGACGTCATCCTCACCGCGCGCAAGAGCTTTGCGACCTCGGCCCACAACGCCGACAGCTACGTGTGGTCGAGCAAGCCGATGACGGGCGGCGAGCTGTCGACCCTGTGGCTGGTGCCGCGCACGACCGCCGGGGTGCGGGTCGCCGAGGCGGGCTTCGACGGCCTGGGGCTGCGCGGCAACGACTCGACCGCGATCACCGCCGAGAACGCGCGGATCCCGGCCACCGCCCGGCTCGGCGAGGACGGCGGCGGGTTCGGGATCATGATGGGCACGGTGCTGCCGTGGTTCAACGTGCTGGCGTCGTCGGTGTCGATCGGCCTGATGGAGGCCGCGGTCGAGCGGACCTGCGCGCACGCCGCCGGGACCAAGCTGCAGCACGCCGGCACCGCGATCGCCGAGCTGCCGACGGTGCGCGCCTACATCGCGCGGATGCGGATCAAGACCGACCAGAACAAGGCGCTGCTCGCCGACACGCTCGCCGCGATCACCGGCAAGCGGGCCGACACGCTGGTGCGCGTGCTCGAGAGCAAGGCGTCCGCCGGCGAGGCCGCCGCGGAGGTCACCGATCTCGCGATGCGCGTGTGCGGCGGCGTGGCGTTCCGCAAGGAGGTCGGCGTCGAGCGGATCTTCCGCGACGCGCGCGCGGCCCAGGTGATGAGCCCGACCACCGACATCCTCTACGACTTCCTCGGCAAGGCCGTGTGCGGCCTGCCGCTGTTCTGACCATGAGCGAGCTCGTCCTCGGCGCCGTTGCCTACGACGCGAAGGTCGTGACGATCTGGGAGGGCTTCAAGGCCTACTTCAACGCGCACGGCCTGGCGTTCGACTTCGTCCTGTACTCCAACTACGAGCGCCAGGTCGCGGCGCACCTGCGCGGCGACATCGACGTGGCGTGGAACTCGCCGCTGGCGTGGGTCGACACCAGGCGCGCGGCGCCCGACCGCGCGAAGGCGATCGCGATGCGCGACACCGACCGCGATCTGACGAGCGTGGTGCTGGTGCGCGCCGACGGTGCCGCGGCCTCGGCCGGCCGGATCGAGACGGTCGCCGACCTCCGCCGGGTCGCGGTCGGCGCGCTCGACTCCCCGCAGGCGACGCTGATCCCGCTGCTCGCGCTCGCCGAGGCCGGCGTCGGCCGCGGCGTCGAGGCGGTCTGCCACGACGTGCTGGTCGGCAAGCACGGCGATCACATCGGCGGCGAGCGCGACGCGGTCAAGGCGCTGCTCGCCGGCACGGTCGATGCCGCGTGCGTGATCGACGGCAACCGGCTCGCGTTCGCGCGCGAGGGGCTGTTCGCGCCCGGCCAGCTGCGCGTGCTGCTGCAGACCGGACCGTACGACCACTGCAACTTCACCGTCCTCGCCGAGACGCCCGCGACCGACGTGCTCCGCGAGCTCCTGCTCGCGATGTCGTACGACGATCCTGCCGTGCGCCCGCTGCTCGACATGGAGGGCCTGACGCGCTGGCTGCCCGGCCGGACCTCGGGCTACGCGCTGCTCGAGCGCGCCGTGGGAGAAACCGAGCCCGGACGCGGCGTGCCCGCGCCGTTCACGCGCGCGCGATGATCGATCTCGGCGATCTCGGCCTCGACGAGGGCGCGCACCTCTTGATCAAGCGCGCGCTCGCGCGCGACGGCCGCGCGACCGTGTCGGGCACCTCGCCCAGCCTCGCGATCGATGTGCCCGCGTGGTGTCGCGCCCGCGGCCACGCGATCGAGGCGGTCTCCGGCGGCTTCGCGATCACCGCCGGGCCGGATCGCTGGCGCGGCGCCGAGCGCGCCGGCGGCGACGTGCCGGTCGCGGACCCGCCGCCGCGCTGGGGCCTGGCCGCGCGCGGTGCGCTGGTCGAGATCGGCGCCCCCGAGCTCGATCTCCCGCTCGCGATCTGGGCCGACGAGGCCGCCCGACTGTACAGCCAGGCCGCCGCCGCGCAGTGGGATCCGGCGACCGCGATCCCATGGGACGCGCCGATCGATCACCCCGACGAGGTCGAGGACGCCGTCGTCCAGGTCATGACGTACCTGATCGAGAACGAGACCGCGGCGCTGCTGGTCCCGGTGCGCTTCCTCGGCAGGCTCCATCCCCACTTCCGCGAGGTCATGCAGCTGCTGGCGATCCAGGCGGCCGACGAGGCCCGCCACATCGAGGTGTTCACCCGGCGCGCCCGCCTGCGCCGCCGCGAGCTCGGGCTGTCGACCGCGAGCGGTCAGGCCTCGCTCGCGACCTTGTTCGACGAGCCGGACTTCGCGATCGCGAGCTTTCTGCTCGCCGTGCTCGGCGAGGGCAGCTTCCTGGCGCTCCTGTGGTTCCTCCGCGACCACGGCCCGGACGCCTGCACGCGCGAGGTCGCCCGGCTCGCCGCGCAGGACGATGCGCGCCACGTCGCATTCGGACTGGCGCACCTCGCACACCAGCTCGCCCGCGAGCCCGCGCTGCGCGATCGGCTGGTCGCCGCGATCGAGCGCCGGCACGCCGCGCTCGCCCACACCGCCGGCCTCAACGAGGAGGTGTTCGACGCGCTGGTCCTGCTCGCCGCAGGCGGCTGGGAGCCGGCGGCGCTGCGCCGCGGCCACGCCGCCGTGATCGCGCTGGTGCGCGAGATGGACGACGGCCGCCGCCTCCGCCTCGGCCGGCTCGGGTTCGTCCGCGACGACGCCGCCCGGCTGTCGGCGCTTCACACCCGCAACTTCATGTGACGCGCGGCTACGCCTTCTTCTTTCGCATGATGACCAGGTGGTTGGCGTTGTGCTTGTCGTAGTAGCCGAAGCGGAACGCGAGGTCGCGCCTGGGCTCGGCCTCGAACTCGACGCGCCAGTCCCTGGCGACCGAACCGCCGGCCTGGATGTGCGGGCCGACGAACACGCCGTAGGTCTCGTACTCGAAGCCGGCGGGCTTGCCCCACTTGGGCGCGACGCCGGTGGCGTCGGACACCATCCAGGTCACGTGGCTGGTGAGGTAGTCGCGCATGACCGAGAACGAGTCCCATGACAGGAGGTAGCTCGCGGCCTTGGTCATGCCGGCGATCGTGCCCTTGGCCTCGAGGTGCTTGAGCACGCGCGGATCGGCCTTGAGGTGCTCGTTGTCGAGGTTCTGCTGGATGTGGCGATAGACCTGGACCCGGCCGCCCGGCCTGCGGAACTGGACCTCGGCGTTGGCGAAGATCCGGTTGCGGACGTTGGGCCGCGCCTTGTCGGGCGTCGGGGCGGCGGCGACCTCGGCGTCGTCGAGGTAGTGGATCGCGCCGTTGGGCTCGATGCGGAAGTAGCGCAGCCCGACGACCTCGTAGCCGTGGATCTTGAGGGCCGAGAGGCCGAAGATCAGCTGGGTCGGCAGCGAGCCCTCGCGCATCGCGTCGATCATGTTGATCGTGTTGCTGAAGTTGACGCGGTAGAGGAACTTGAGCTCGTACTGGACCTTCTTGAGCGCGCGGTCGAGCTCGCCGCCCTTGAGGTGCGCGAGGTCGCGCGGATCGCCGGCCGGCTCGAGCGACAGCGTGGTGATCTCGTCGGCGTCGGGGAACACGGTGAGCGCGGTCGACAGATCGCCGCCGGCGAACGGATAGACGACCTTGCGGGGGATGTCGCGCGGTACGTGCTCGGCGAAGAAGCTGCGCGCCGGGCTGACCCACTGGGCCAGGTAGTCGCGCTGCGCCTGCTTGATGACGTCGCAGTGGCCGGCGAGCAGCCTGGTGTCGAAGCCCTCGGGCGGCGGCAGGTCGCCGCACGCGCCGACCGAGATCAGCGCGCGCGCCTCGGCGGTGAAGTCGTGGCCGCCGGCGGTGGGCGGATCGGCCGGCCGGGCCGACTCGCCCTTGGTGTCGGGCTTGATGTCCGGCGACCTGACCTCGGTGAGCTTCGCGCCCGGAGTCCCGGCAACCGCCGGCGGCGTGGTCTGCGGCGCGTTCGATGCGGCGGCGCGGGCCCTGGCGGGATCGTTGCCGTGACACGCGACCGCCATCACGGCGGGCGCAGCGAGCAGGAATAGACGGAGCATGAGACCTGCATCATGCAACGAAGTCCCCCCCAAGGCTATTCACTCAGCGCTCTGCGAACTGGAGCACCGCCTCGGTGCCGCCGCGCCGGACGGTGACCGTGGTCTCGCCGCGCGAATGTGCGATCCAGTCGGCGAGCATCTTACGAGAAGTCACGACCCGGCCGGCCATGGCGACGATGACGTCCCCGGCGTCGAGGCCGAGCTCGCGCACCGCGGCGCCGAGCCGGAGGCCGGTGACGCTGCCGCTGGCGACGGCGGGCACGGGCCGGCCGGTATCGAGGATGGCGGACAGCTCGCTCGCCAGCGAGGCCACGCGGTAGCGGGTGCCGTCGCTGCACACGATGACGGTGGCGCCGGTGCCGGACGCCGGGCAGGCGAACGCGGCGGGCGGCGCGCGCGGCCCGGGCTCGTCGGCCCACGCGAGCAAGCTGCGCGCCGCGGCGGCGAGGTCACCGTCGCCCGGATCGGTCATCCGGACGACGAGCTGGCCGGGCGCGGTGCGCGCGGCGTGGACCCGGGCGGCGATCGCGGCGGTCGCGGGCTCGTGGCCGAGCCGGGTGATCTGCTCGGCGATCGCGCGCGCGACCGGATCGGCGTCGCCCGGAACGTCGATCGCGACCCAGGCGTCGAACGGCTCGGGCTGCGCGGCGGCGAGCACGTGGACGTCGCCGAGCACGGCGGCGGCGATCGGCGACGCCAGGAGGTAGGGCCGCGCCCGCGCGAACCGCGGGTCGTCGAGCCCCCCGGTCGCGGCCGGTCCGGCGCCGAGCGTGGCGATCCACAGTCCGGGCGCGCGCTGGCTCAGGGCCGGGCAGCGCGGCGGGCGGGGCAGCGCGGCGATCACGGTGACGTTGCCGGCGCGATCGAGGGTGGCGGCGACCGCGTCGCTCGCGACGGCGGCATCGACCACGCAGCCCAGCGAGCTCGGCCAGCGCACCGCCGCCGCATCGAGCACGGCGCGGAGCCGAGGGTGCGACAGCGCCCGACCGTCGGCGGCGACCACGGCGACCGCATCGGCCGGCAGGCCGGCGAGCACGCGCTCGCGCGCGGTGGGGCCCTGGCGATGGCACGCGGCCGCGACCGCGAGGCCGACCGCGAGGCCGATCGAGATGCGTGCGCCGATCACCATGGCGATGTGATCATGCGCGATCTCGCCGGCGCCGGGGCCAAAAGCCGCCCCGCCATGAGCGAAACCTAACGACCTGGGCGCGCGGCTGCGGCGAGGAGCCGGCGCGCTATGGTCGGGCCATGGCGACGACCACCGATGGCACGCTTCGCGAGATCCTGATGACGTCGCCGACGATCGCGGTGCTCGGCATCCACCGCGAGCCGGAGAAGGCGGCGTTCTACGTGCCGGAGTACCTGCACGACGAGGGCTACCGGATCATCGGCGTCAATCCGCACTTCCAGGGCGAGGAGGTGTTCGGCGAGCCGGTCCGGGCCACGCTGGCCGAGATCGCCGAGCCGGTCGATCTGGTCGACGTGTTCCGCCGCGCCGAGCAGATCCCCGAGCACGTCGAGGACATCCTGGCGATGAAGCCCCGGCCCCGGGCCGTCTGGTTCCAGCTCGGCATCCGCAACGACGAGGTGGCGCGCATCCTCCAGGCTGCGGGGATCACGGTGGTGCAGAACCGCTGCACGCTCGCCGATCATCAGCGTCTGGGTCTCGGCGCGCCCGCTCGCAAATAGCGCGCAGTCCGCGCGGCGGCGCACGCAGGCACGGCCGATCAGCTGCGATTCCAGGGCCTTGCGCTTGGCGCGCGTGATGCAGCATCGACGATCATGCTCGATTCGCAAACCGCCAAAGGCCTGATCAAGCCGCACATGCCCGTGGTGTGCTCGAACAACGGCCAGTTCGCGGTGGTCGATCACCTCGAGGGCCGCGACTTCATCAAGCTCGCCAAGGACGCGACCGGCCAGCACCACTACATCCCGCTGGCGTGGGTCACGTCGGTCGATGACAAGGTCCACGTCGACCGTCCGGGCACCCAGGCGATGCGCGACTGGACGACCTCGCCGACCGCGCGATCCTGAGGAGTCCTGCCGTGAGTGCTGTACTGCAATGGAAGATCGAGAACACGACCGACGCGACCCGCGGCCAGCCGCTCGCGGCGCGCGTGCTCGCCCGCAAGGTCGAGCTCGAGGACGCGCTCGCTGACTGCAGCCCGCACGAGCGGGTGCAGCGCACCGCGATCGAGACCGCGCTGGCCGCGGTGTACCTGCTGATGACCGGCGACCTGGCGCATCCCCCCGATGTCATCGCCCGCGCCCTGAGCGACTGGCTGGAGCGCAACAAGCACCTCTGAGCCGGCACCCGGTCGTCGACGGGGAGCCACAACCGGCTCGTCGCGCGCACAGGTAGGCCCACGATCGCCGGCCGGGAGTGAGGGCGGCGTGAGCCCCCGCACAGCCCCAAGATTTGGCCACCAGGGAATTGGCGCGAATCATTACAGTGCGATATTCCATCGCACTGTAATGCTAGCGAAGACATCCACGATCACGGGGGTCGTGATCGGCATGAGCTTGTTCGCCGCGCGCGCGCACGCTCAGCCCGACCCTGACTCCGAGGCCAAGCCATCTGTGTCGGCCACCGCCGGCACGGAGGGCACTGCTCAGCTGACGCTGCCGACCGGCAGGCTGCTGGTCAACACCGTCGTCGGGGTCGGTCTGTCGACCGGCGCGGCGTTCAAGCAGATCTCGCTCAGCCCCGACATCTGGTACGGAGCCACGCCGGACATCACGGTCGGCCTCGTCCACAGCTCGGTCGGCTCCACCGGCTTCATCGGCGGCGGCATCGGGCTGGGCGGCCCGTCGCTGTGCTTGACCGGCGCCGACAATGGCTGCCCGGACCTCTATCCCGGCTTCGGGCTCGACGCCCGCTACAAGCTCACGACCGGCATGCTGTCGTGGGCGGCCGACGCCGGCGTCTACCTGCGCCACATCTCCGATCCGCTCCTCCTCGCCGTCAAGCTCGGCGCCGTCGGCCGCTGGCAGTCGGGCCTGCTCGCGGTCGAGCTCGACCCCAACCTGTTCATCGGCGTGACCAATCGCTCGGTGAGCACGATGGTCGGCGGCGTGACGGTCGACGCCACCCTCAACGGCGACTACCTCAGCCTGCCGGTGACCGCGCTGTACACCGTCACGCCGATGATCACGGCGTCGGTGCAGAGCGGCATCCTGCTGCCGCTCGAGAACACCGGCGATGGCTACACGGTCCCGCTCTCGGTCGCCGGTCATTACCAGGTGAACCCGACCCTCAACGTCAGCCTGGCGTTCAGCCTGCTCAAGCTCATCGGTGGCGGCTCGGGGAGCGGGGCCGACCTGCGGTCGTTGACCCTCGGAGGGACCTATGCGTTCTAGCGCGTTGATCGTACTTGCGTTGGCTGGGTCGCTCACCGCGTGTGGCGCCCAGAACAAGGGCGCCTGCTCTCCGGTGAGCAGCTGGTCGGCCCCGGTGGTTCAATGCGGCGGCGCGTCGGCGGCGGCCGCGTCGGCCTCCGCGCCCGAGGTCGCCGTCGCAACCAAGCCGTCCCCGGAGCCCGAGCCGGAGGTGGTCAAGCCGGGCAAGCCCGAGCCCGAGCCCGAGCCCGAGAAGCCACCGCCGCCTCCGCCGCCCAAGGCCGAGCTCAAGCGCGACCGGATCGATGTGCAGGAGACCGTGGAGTTCGAGGCCGACTCGGCGGTGCTGACCGACGGCTCGAAGCAGGTGCTCAACGACATCGCGAGCATGCTGGCCGACCATCCCGAGATCAAGAAGGTCACGATCGAGGATCGCGCGGAGACGACGGTGCCCAAGAAGCGCCAGGCCAAGCTGTCTCAGGAGCGGGCCAACGCCGTGAAGACCTACCTGGTCAGCAAGGGCGTCGCGGGCAAGCGGCTGGCGACCAAGGGGCTCGGCGCCGCCAAGGGCAAGACCGCACAGGTCAACTTCAAGATCACCCAGCGCGGCAAGTAGCCGCGACGGTAGCGCGGCAAGTAGCCGGCCCGATCCGGCATCGCGATCGGCGGCGGCGCCTGGTAAGAACCGGCCGTGCGCGTCGTGATCCAGCACCGCAGCCGCTATGTCTATCCGCGTCCGGCCCAGCTCGGACCGCAGCTGATCCGGCTGCGGCCCGCCGATCACGCGCGCGCGCACATCGAGCGCTACCAGCTGGCGGTGATGCCCGAGCACCGGCTGCACTGGCAGCGCGACCCGCACGGCAACCACGTCGCGCGGGTGACGTTCAAGACCGGCCAGACCACGGCGGCGCTCGACGTCCTCGTCGAGCTCGCGGTCGACATCCGGCCGATCAACCCGTTCGACTTCCTGATCGACGATCGGGTCAAGCAGCTGCCGCTGCGCTATCCCGACGAGCTCGACGCCGAGCTCGCGCCGTACCTCGACACCGGCGATCCGGCGTACCGTCTCGGCCGCCGGACGAACGAGCTCCTGGCCGAGCTGCCGGCGAGCGGCGACACGCTGAGCCTCCTGGTCGGGCTCAACGCGAAGGTCGCAGGGCGCATCGCCTACGTGATCCGCGACGAGCCGGGCGTGTGGACGCCCGAGGATACGCTCGAGCACGGCCGCGGCAGCTGCCGCGACAGCGCCGTGCTGCTGGTCGCGCTGATGCGGGCGCGCGGGGTCGCCGCTCGCTTCGTGTCGGGCTACCTGGTGCAGCTCACCGACGAGGGCATGATCCCCGACGAGCCCCGGGGGGTCGATCGCGACGTCGTCGATCTCCACGCCTGGGCCGAGGCCTACCTCCCCGGCGCGGGCTGGATCGGCTTCGACGGCACCAGCGGCCTTCTGTGCGGCGAGGGCCACATCCCGCTGGCGGCGACCGCGTCGCCGTCCCACGCCGCGCCGCTCGACGGCACGAGCGACGTCGCCGCGAGCGAGGTCGCCTTCACCACGCAGATCGCCCGGCTCGGCCACGAGGCGCGGCCGACCGCGCCGTACGCCGACGAGGTGTGGGCCGCGCTCGCGGCGGGCGGCGACCGCGCCGACGAGGCCCTGGCCGCGGCCGGCCTCGAGGTCTGGATCGGCGGCGAGCCGACATTCACCGCGCGCGCGGCGAGCGACGCGTCGCCGACCTCGGAGTGGCAGGGCGGCGCGCTCGGACCCGACAAGTGGCAGCGCGGCCGGCGCCTGGCCGCCGAGCTGCGCGAGCGCCTGGCGCCCGGCGGCGTGATCCTGCACCGCACCGGCAAGCACTACCCGGGCGAGAGCCTGCCGCGCTGGGCGCTCGACGTGATCGCGCGCCGCGGTGGGCCCGCGCTGTGGCCGGCGCGTGCGCCCGCCACCGCCGCCGGCGACGCGGTCGCGACCGCGATCCCGGACCAGGCGGGGATCGACGCGGCCCGCCGCCTCGGCGAGGAGATCGCCGCCGCGCTCGGCGTCGCCGGCGAGCTGCACCCGGCGTTCGAGGACCCGTGGGAGCTGCTGCGCGCCGAGGCCCAGCTGCCGGTCGACGTCGATCCGCGGACCGCGGGGCTGGGCGACCCCGAGGAGCGCCGCCGGCTCGCCCGGGTCTTCGACCGCGGCGCCGGCAGCGTCGCGGGCTGGGTGCTGCCGCTCGCGGCGACCGACGCCGGCTGGCGCACCGAGCGCTGGAAGCTGCGGCGCGACCACCTGTTCCTGCTGTGGGGCGATAGCCCGATCGGGCTGCGCCTGCCGCTCGGCAGCATCACCGGCGCCGACGCGCCCACATGGGCCGACGCCCCCGACCTACCGGATCCGCGGCGCGACGCGCCCGACGACGACCAGCCGCGCCGCGCCGGCGGCGAGCCTCCCGCGGCGCCCCTCCCCCCGCCCCCGACCCAGCCCCCGCCCGGGATCCGCACCGCGCTGGCGATCGAGCCGCGCGACGGCGAGCTCTGGGTGTTCGTGCCGCCGGTCGGCCGGTTCGACGAGTTCTGCGCGCTGATCGCCGCGATCGACCGCGCCCGGGCGCGGACCGGGCTCGCGGTGCAGCTCGAGGGCTACCCGCCGCCGCCGTCGCCCGAGCGCCTGCGGTTCGCGGTGACGCCCGACCCGGGCGTGCTCGAGGTCAACCTGCCGCCGGTGGCGAGCTGCCGCGAGGCGACCGCGCTCTACCACAGCGTGTTCGACGCCGCGCTGGCCGCCGGGCTCACCGCGGAGCGCTACCTGCTCGACGGTCGCGCGCTGGGCTCGGGCGGCGGCAACCACATCACGGTCGGCGGCCCGAGCCCCGAGCGGTCGCCGTGGCTGCGCCGGCCCGAGCTCCTGGCGAGCCTGGTGACGTTCGCACAGCATCACCCGGCGCTGTCGTACCTGTTCACCGGCCTGTTCGTCGGGCCGACCTCGCAGGCGCCGCGGGTCGACGAGGCGCGCCACGACGCGCTGTACGAGCTCGAGATCGCGCTGCCGCGGCTGTACGAGCGGCCGCCGGCGTGGCAGGTCGACGCGCTGCTGCGCCACCTGCTGGTCGATGTCGCCGGCTCGACCCACCGCGCCGAGATCTCGATCGACAAGCTGTTCGACCCGCACACGCCGCACGGCCGGCAGGGCCTGGTCGAGCTCCGCGCGTTCGAGATGCCGCCGCACCCGCGCATGCTCGCAGCGCAGGCGATCCTGGTGCGCGCGCTCGTCGCGGCGTTCGTCGCCGAGCCGTACCGCCATCCGCTGGTGCGCTGGGGCCAGGAGCTCCACGACCGCTTCCTCCTGCCCTGCCTCCTGTGGCGCGACTTCGAGGACGTGCTCGCCCACCTCGCGGCCCACGGCGCGGCGCTGCCGGCCGACGGCTACCGGCCGTTCCTCGAGCTGCGCTGCCCGCTCGCCGGCGCGATCGAGGTCGGCGCTGCGCGCGTCGAGGTCCGCAGCGCGCTCGAGCCGTGGCACGTGCTCGGCGAGGAAGCGACCCAGCACGGCACCGCGCGCTACGTCGACTCGTCGGTCGAGCGCATCGAGCTGCGCACGCTCGGGCTCGATCCCGAGCGCTACGCGGTCGCGGTCAACCGGGTGATCGTGCCGCTGCGTCCGGCGGCCGGACGCGATGTCCGGGTCGGCGGGGTCCGGTTCCGCGCGTGGTGCCCGCCGCACGCGCTGCATCCCCACCTCGGGATCCACCACCCGCTGCGGATCGACGTCGTCGACAC
The DNA here is from genome assembly GCA_005887925.1 of Deltaproteobacteria bacterium. Lineage (GTDB taxonomy): Bacteria > Myxococcota_A > Polyangia > Haliangiales > Haliangiaceae > JABFXX01. The sequence goes on from VBLP01000358.1 coordinate 29,763, forward strand.
CTGGGGCCGGCGCGCGGTCGCGGGGGCGGCGTATCACGTCTGGCACCCCGAGGGCCGCGCCTTCGATGCGCCGCCGCTGACCCGCGTCGAGGCCGAGGCGCGCCGGATCCAGCGGTTCACCCACGAGGGCCCGTCGCCGTGGCCGCTCGAGCTCCGGGCGGTGGCGCCGCAGCCCGACCAGCCCTACACGCTCGACCTGCGGCGGATCGACGCCGGGGCCGCGATGCCCGATCCCGAGGACTGGGCCGCGCCGTGATCGGCGAGCGCGACGACGAGCTCGACGCGTCGCTCGCGATGCACGACGAGCTGATCGCGCGCCGCGGTGTCGAGATCTGGATCGGCGCCGAGCCGACGTTCACCCGCGCCGATTCGCTCGAGCCGGCGTGGACCAGCGCGCCGTGCGGCGACGACAAGCTCGCTCGCGCCCACGCCCTGGCCTGCGAGCTCGCCGCGCAGCTGCCCGGCGCCGCGGTGGCGCGCGTGGTCGGCCGGCAGTTCCCCGACGAGGACGAACCGCGGTTCGCGTTCGGCGTGCGGTGGCGCGACGCCGGCGACGGACCGGCGACGACCTGCGCCGCGACCGCCGCGCCCCAACCTCCCCCGAGCGACACCGGCGACGATCGCTGGCTCACCGTCACGCCAGACCCCGGTGTCGTCGAGGTCAACATGGCGCCGTGCGCGTCGCTGTGCTCGTTCGCCGACCAGGCGCGCCGGATCTGGCGCGCCGCGCGCGCGGCCGGGCTGTCCGCCACCCGTCACCGCTACAACGGCGATCTCGCCGATGCCGGTGGCGGCGGTCAGCTCTCGCTCGGCGGCGCGCGCCCCGAGTCCAGCCCGTTCGTGCGCTATCCGCACGTCCTGCCCGCGCTGATCCGCTACGTCAACAACCACCCGTCGCTGTCGTACTGGTTCGCCAACGAGTGCGCCGGTTCAGCGTCGCAGGGCCCCCGGCCCGACGAGGGCACCCGCGAGCGCTGGGACGAGCTCGGCGTCGCGCTGGCCTGGCTCGAGCAGCTCGCCGATCGCGGCGCGCTGCCGCCCGAGCAGCTGTGGAGCGCGCTCGGCTCGCTCCTGGTCGACGCGTCGGGCAACTCGCATCGCTCCGAGATCAACGTCGAGAAGCTGTGGAACCCCCACATCCCGCGGCACGGCGCGCGCCACGGCCGCATGGGCATCGCCGAGCTCCGCTCGATCCGCATGCCGGAGCGGCCGGCGATGCTCGCCGCCCTCGCCGCGCTGTTCCGCTCGGTGGTCGCGCGCCTGGTGGTCTCGGACTACCGCGAGCCGCTGATCGACTGGCACGACGAGCTCCACGATCGCTTCGCGCTGCCCGCCGCGCTGTCGCGCGATCTCCGGCTCGTGCTGGGTGATCTCGACGAGCACGGCCTCGGCGTGCCGGCCCAGCTGCGCGGCGAGCTGTCGGCGTGGCGCTCGCCGGGCATCGCGTGCCGGCTCGGCGATGCCACGCTGACCCTGCGCCCGGCGCTCGAGTTCTGGCCGCTGGTCGGCGACGTCGCGTCGCAGGAGCGCGCCGGCGCGCGGATCGTCGACGCATCGACCCAGCGCTGGGAGCTGTCGATCGACGGCCCCGGCCCCGATCGCGTCGCGGTGTCGTGCGGCGGAGGCGCCGCCAGCGCGCCGCGCTGGGCCCACCTGCACGCGCTGGGCGACGGCGTCCGCGCGATCGGCGTGCGGCGGCGGATCTACCAGCCGATGATCGGCTTCCACCCCGGCCTGCCGGCGGCCGATCCGCTCGTCGTCGAGTGGGCGTGGGCCGGCCGCGCCCAGCGCATCGAGCTGTGGTCGTGGCGGCCGGGCGGCGGCGCCTACGCCGGGCTGCCGCGCGACGAGGCCGAGGCGATCGCCCGCCGCCAGGAGCGGATCGCGGTCGCGACCCGCGACGGCGACGTCATCGCGCCGTCGCACTGGCGCGAGCATCGCCCGTTCACGATCGACCTGCGCCGCGCCTGATCACTCCATGTCGATCGACCGGAACGCGCCGTGCTCGTCGAGCTGCGTCCCCCACACCTTGTGCGACGCCTGGTGCTGCGACATGCCGAAGCTGAGGTTGCCGCCGATCCCCGGATCGAAGTCGCGGATCGCCTCGAACGCGTCGATCAGCTTCTCGGTGTCGATGTCGCGGCCGGCGCGGCGCACGCCCTCGGCGAACAGCTGGCCGACGATGTAGCCCTCGAGCGACACGAAGTCGGGGTGCTGATCGGGGTGGAACTTCTTGAGCGCGTCGCGATAGCGCAGGACGCCGGTCGCGCCCGATTCGTAGTGCGGAACGACCTGGGTGACGATGACGCCCTGCGCGTAGGACCGGCCGAGCTCGAGCAGCTCCTCGGACAGCGCGTTGCTGCCGACGAACGACACGTTGAGCAGCATCGCTTCGATCTTGCGGTCGCGGATCTTCTGGATGAACCGCGCAGCGGCCTTGTAGGTCGCGACCATGATGATCGCCCTGACCGGGTGGCGCGGGTGGTAGAGCTCGTTGCCGACTCGCACCGTCGCGCTGTGGTACTCGGCGATCTTGTTCACCGCGTCGTCGACGTTGAGCGTGTTGCGGTCGTAGCCGACGCGCAGCACCGCGTCATCGCGCCCGTGCCTGCGCAGCATATTGGTCGCGCCCTCGAAACCGGCGTCGCCGTAGCTGTCGTTCTGGGCGAACACGACTATGACGCGGTCGGGGACCTTCTTGACGTCGAGCAGGTAGTTGACCATCCTGGCGGTCTCTTCCTCGTAGCTCGCCCGGTAGTTGAGCACGTAGCGATCCGGCGGGTCGCGGCGCAGGATCCCCGAGCCGGTGAACGCGCCGAAGACTCCTGCACGTTGGCGAGCGCGCGCGATCCCTCGTAGCCGTCGTCGAGCGCGAGCAGCTTGACGCGCCGGCCGTGGATCCCGCCGGCCTCGTTGATCGCGGCGAACGCGGTCTCGAGCCCGAGCTTCATGCGGTTGCCGAGCTCGCGCGAGGCGCCCGAGAACGCCGCGCTCATCCCGAGCGTGATCGCGTCGCCGGTCACGCCGCGCACGATGGCCAGGGGCGCCTCGGGCTGCGGCGGGCTGATCGGCAGCGCCGCGACCGCCGCGCCGGCCGCCGCGTGCTTCGAGTCCTCCGCCACCTCGGGGCCGCGGCCGCGGATCAGCGCGAACGCGCCGATCGAGACCGCCGCGACCACAGCAGCGCCGGCGACGAGCAGCACGCGCATCCGGTTCGATATCGGGAATGCGGCCGGCCGGGGCAGGTTGTCGCTGGAGAACCCAAGCCCCGAGCCCGAGTTGGCGACCGAGTTCACGGCGACCGGCGTGTCGAACGTGGTGTTCCCCGACGGGGTCAGCCGCGGATCGCGCAGCGCCGGCAGGGTCGACCCCGGCCCGCCGCCCCTGAGCTGGGCATCAATGATCTGGCGGATCCGCGCCCGCTCGTCGCCGAACATCTCGGCGACCGCGGTGCCGACATCGCGGTCGCGGCTCGGGGTCATGTTCTGGGTCATGTAGAGCTCGAGATCGGCGCGCAGCGCCTCGGCGGTCGGATAGCGATCCTCGGGCCGGTGCGCCATCGCCTTCACGCAGATCTGCTGCAGCATGGCCGGCACTTCGGGGGGCAGCTGCGGCACGTCGGCGTTGCGCCGCAGGATCTCGGCCTCGCTGAGCCCACCCCAGATGTGCTTGCTGGCCAGGATCTCCCACAGCATCACGCCGACCGAGTAGATGTCGGCGCGGCGATCGACGCTGCCTCCGGCGATCTGCTCGGGCGCCATGTAGCGCGCCTTGCCCTTGAGCACGCCGACCCGCGTCTGGGTCGCGGAATCGAGGACCTTCGCGATCCCGAAGTCGACCAGCTTGACCTGACCGTCGTAGGTGATGAGGATGTTGCTCGGCGTGACGTCGCGATGCACGGTCGCGATCGGCGTGTCGTCGTAGTCCGCCAGCTCGTGCGCGTAGTGCAGCCCCGACAGCACGCGCGACAGCATCTGGATCTGCATGCCGAGCGGAAACAGCTTGCTGGCCTGGCGCGAGCGGCGCACCCGCTCGAAGGTCTGGCCTTCGAGATACTCCATCGCGAGGTAGTACCGCCCGTGGTCCTCGCCGACGTCGTAGGTCTGGACGACGTTGGGATGATTGAGCCGGGCCGCCAGGCGCGCCTCCTCGAGGAACATCCGGCGAAAGTCGTCATCCTCCGCGAGATCGCGCCGCAGCAGCTTGATGACGACGAGTTTCTGAAAGCCCCCCAGCCCGCCCTGCGTCACCGTCAGATTGATCTCGGACATTCCGCCGCGCCCGATCTCGGCGAGGAAGCGATACTTGCCGAACGATTCGTACGAGGCGTAACTCTTGTCCGACGCTATGGGCATTCCCGAGCCCCTTCCGCTGCAAGGATTGTCGTGCTCGTCCTACAAGTATTTAATCTGGGACGAATGCGGGACCCGATTCAAGATCTAGGTGCGCACGCCGATCGGTAAGGTCGCCTGATTGTCACGAATCGATCTGACAAGCTGCCTTCCAAATGGCGACCAGCGTGTGATTCGACTCACGCGAGCGCGCCCCCTCCCGGGGCATCGCGCCCCGGCTAGCGCCGCGATCCACGCGCTGATCCTCGGATTTTTCCGCTGAAGCCGCACGGGAGTGCGCGCACCATGTAGGTGCCCACCGCAAATATGGAACGTCTGGACGTGAGCCACCCCGATCGGTGCGGCAGCTCGATCGGCGCGAGCCCACGTGATGTTGTCGATTCCCAGCTTCCACACGCCGCAGGCTCGATACCCATGGAGCCGCTACTGCGTGCCGATGTGAATGTTGTCGATCCCGAGCTTCCAGACGCCCAGGCTCGGATACCCATAGCCCGGCTTCCAGTAGCCGAATCCGACGAGATCGATCTGGTGCATGAAGGTGGCCCACTCGGCGTCGGTCCCCGGCGTGCCGTCGCCGCGCGTGAACACCCAGCCCTTGGGGATCGTCGGCGATCGCGCATCGACCGCGAAGTCGTAGTGCTTCCAGCCGTTGGGCGCGCGCGGCATGTCGGGCAGGCTGTAGGTCGCCTCGAACGCCACCGCGTCGGTCGCCGCATCCCAGCTCACCAGCTGCAGGGTCACCGTGCGGTCCTGGGTCCACGAGCCGGCTTGCTCGACCTCGAGGTCGGCCCCGACATGATTGATGTTGTTCGCGTAGTAATCGCCGACGAACACGCTGTCTCGCTTCGCGTCGTCGTTGACGCCCGGCTGGTACCGCGTCGAGGCCGTCGACCACGTCGGCACCGCGCTGCCGACCTCGCCGTAGAGATAGCCTCCGGGGTGTCCGCCGGTCGTCTCGATGATCCGGGGCTCTGCGGAATTCGTCGTCAGTATCCAGTGGCCGACATCCAGCGTGCCGGCCTCGTAGGTCTCGGTGAATGACGTGTCGGCATTCGCAGTAGCGCCGACGAGCGCGAGCGCCAGCGCGATGCCGACGCACACGCGACAAGCTTGTACCAGCATCTCGGGTCTCCTTTCATGACCACTCGATGCAAGTCCTCGACCGGCAGCGCCAGGATCCTCTCGACAGCCAACCACGTAGCCGCGTCCCTCGGCGCCTCGCGCCCGCCGGCAGGCCGGTCCGCGCCGCGCGCCGCGATCACCGTCGCGCGGCCTGATCTTCGTCGTGGTTTTCGTTACGATGCCGTGATGATGCAGAGCCAGTCCCAGTCCCAGGGACCGCTCACCGGACTGTTCGACCGCTACCCCGCGCTCGCCGGCACCTACGACGAGATGTTCGACGCCAGCGGCGCGGCGCGACCACCGTTCGCGCGGGTCGCCGCGCTGCTCGCCCGGCTCGCGCCCGACGAGCTCGCCCGATCGCAGGCGCTCGCCGAGACCGCGCTGCTCCAGCAGGGCGTGACGTTCTCGGTCTACGGCGACGCGCGCGGCACCGAGAAGATCTTTCCGTTCTGCCTCCTGCCGCGGCTGATCGCGGCCGACGACTTTCGCCACCTCGAGCGCGGCCTCGCGCAGCGCCTGCGCGCGCTGGGCATGTTCCTCGACGACATCTACGGCGACCAGCGGATCCTCGCCGCCGGCATCGTGCCGCCCGAGATGGTGCTCGACGCCGCCGGGTACCGGCCGAGCCTGCGCGGGCTCAAGCCGCCGGGCGGCGTCCGCATCCACATCGCCGGCGTCGACCTGATCCGCGACCCCGACGGCACGTGGCGCGTGCTCGAGGACAACCTGCGCACGCCGTCGGGCGTGTCGTACGTCGTCGAGAACCGCCTGATCAGCAAGCGGATGTTCCCGCGCCTGTTCGACGCCGCCCGCGTCCACCGCGTCGATCACTACCCGACCCGGCTCGCCGAGACCCTGCGCTCGGTCTCGCCGGCCGACGCGAGCGCCGACTGCAACGCCGTCGTGCTAACCCCGGGCCCCTGACCTGTTTGTCGACGGCAACAAGGTGTACTGCCGGACCACGCGCGGCCCGCGGCGCGTCGACGTGATCTACCGCCGCACCGACGAGGCGTTCCTCGATCCCGAGGCGTTCCGGCCCGACAGCGTGCTCGGCGTGCCCGGCCTGATGCGGGCCTACGCCGCCGGCAACGTCGCGCTCGCCAACGCGCCCGGCAACGGCATCGCCGACGACAAGGCGGTCTATCCCTTCGTACCCGACATGATCGAGTTCTACCTCTCGGAGCAGCCGATCCTCGAGCAGGTCCCGACCTACGTGTGCCTGTTCGACGACGATCGCAAGTACGTGCTCGACCACCTCGACGAGATGGTCGTCAAGGCCGTCGACGAGGCCGGCGGCTACGGCATGCTGATGGGCCCGCAGTCGACCGCGGAGGAGCGCGACGAGTTCCGCCGCCGGATCAGCGCCGAGCCGCGGCGCTACATCGCCCAGCACCGCGTCGAGCTGTCGAGCTGTCCGACCTGGATCGCCGAGCGCGGCGCGATCGAGCCCCGCCGCGTCGATCTGCGGCCCTACATCCTGACCTCGCGCGAGGGCCCCTGGGTCCTGCCCGGCGGGCTGACCCGGGTCGCGCTCAAGCGCGGCAGCTACGTCGTCAACTCGTCGCAGGGCGGCGGCAGCAAGGACACCTGGGTCATGAAGGACGCCGGATGATCTCGCGCGTCGCCGATCACTGCTTCTGGTTCGGTCGCTACATCGAGCGCTCCGAATCCACCGCCCGCATGCTCGCCGCCTCGGTCTCGCTCGCGCTCGACGCCGAGCTGCCGCCCGCGCAGGTCTGGCGCCCGATCATCGTGGTGTCCGGCGAGGAGTCGCGGTTCGCCAGCCGGGTCGCGGCCGGCGACGACGATCATCCCGCGTGGGGAGACGGCGAGGCCGTCCAGCGCTTCATGGTGTGGGACGACGACAGCAACGTCTCGCTCGCGCACTCGATCCACGGCATGCGGTGGAACGCGCGCTCGATCCGCGAGGTCCTCTCGCACGAGGCCTGGGAAGCCGTCAACGAGCTCCACCTCTGGATCGGCGGCGACGCCGCCCAGGCCAGCTACGCCCACCACCGCGACGCGTTCTACCAGCACATCCGGCGCGCCACCCAGCTCGCCCTCGGCCTCCTGCGCTCGACCATGCTCCACGACGAGCCGCTCGACTTCGTCTGGCTCGGCGTCCTGCTCGAGCGCGTCAACCAGACCGCGCGCATGCTCGACGTCCATCACCACGCGTTCACCCAGATGTCGCGCCGCCACGAGGTCATCGAGACCGCGCTCTGGCTGTCGCTGCTCCGCGCGCTGTCCGGCAGCGAGGCCTACCTCAAGCGCGCCGCCGGCCGGGTCAGCTCCGAGGGCGTCGCCCGCTTCCTCGTCTCCGAGCCCGCCTTCCCGCGCTCGATCGCCTACTGCGTCCACTCCGCCTATAGCCGCCTGTGCGACATCCGCCCGCCCGACGCGCACGACCTGCCCGGCGGCGTCGCGCTCGAGCGCCTCCGCGTCCTCGACACCTGGGTCGCCGCGCGCCGCAGCGACCCGCTCGACGGCACCGTCGTCCACGACGTCCTGACCCACGTCGTCGACGAGGTCCACGCCATCTGCGACACCCTCGGCCGCGAGCTCCTCGGCGCCCCACCCTCCTCCGCCGGCTGAACCGGCAAGCGCGCCGCGCGACAACCACCTGATCCAACAGGGGACATCAAAAGGGACCTCGGGAGATCGCGCGACCGGCTTGATGACCAACCCATGGCAATAGACCAAGCTGCGGAGGCGGGTTGCTCACAACCCTGCACTTCGAGCGGGCGCTCCTTTTTGGGAATGATTCTTTTTTGATTTCGGAGAATCGGCGATAGGACATCAGCTGCTGGTGGACGACGCTCATCCTGCCTGTGCGACTCGGCTCCCACGTGCTGGGACACGGGATCCGAGGCCGCGAGCCATGGCTGCCCAACCGAGCGCCCGGTTCGCCCTTGCTGGGCGGGCAGTGCTCAACCAGCTGCCGCCTTCCTGCGCGTTCAATCCACTGATCGCACAAAAGACCCTGTGCTACTTTCAGGGTGGAGATCTGCAATCGCGGGACGCTGGGATACGCGTGCGGTTGCTTGCGGCCGCTTGGGGCCGTCGTAGTCGTCGAAGATGCGGCGGTGATGGGTGTACGACCAGGGGTCGTCGCGGGTGTAGTAGGCCTCGACCCAGGCGAGCAGGGAGGGGAGCATGCGCTCCTGGTCGGCGGGATCGGCGTACTTGTGCGGTTCCCAGGGCCGCCGGCGGTTGTTGGCGAGGCACGCGGCGAGGCCGGGGTTCATGAACACGAGCTCGGGCTGGGCAGCGAGCGCGGCCTGGATCAGGTCGCCGTAACAGCCCTCGACGACCCAGGCGTCGTGCGCGGCGAGGAACGCGGCGAGGTCGGCGCGTACCTGCTCGACCGGCCGGGCCACGGCGATCTTGCGTAGCTCCCACACGATACCGTCGAGCTCGAGCAGCGCCACGCCGGTCTCGGCGACGAGGCGAGCGGCGTAGGTCGACTTGCCCGAGCCCGAGTTGCCCATGATCGCGACGCGCATCGCCGGATTACAGCACGAACAGCGGATCATCGCGGCGGTGAGCGCATCAGCTCGATGCCGATGTCCTTGCCCTCGGCGCGCTTGATCGAGGCCATCATGAGGTCGATCTGAGAGGCCACGGTGCCATCGAGATCGATGCCCGCGCTCGATCCGATCGATCAGCGCACGCGGTACCTGATGTGCGTCACGCCGGGCGCCTCGATCACGCGGACCTGCTCGAGCTTGCGCTCGGCACTGCCGAGGCGGTCGAACAGCCGCTCTCCGGCCTTGAGCAAGAGCGGCACGATCGAAACGTTGACCTCGTCGACGAGCCCGGCCGCGAGGTACTGCTGCGCGATGCTCGCGCCACCGGCGATGACGACATCCTTGCCGGCGGCGGCAGCGCGGGCCTGGGCAAGCGCCGGTGCGATGCCGTCGGTGACGAACGTGAACGTCGTGCCGCCCTGCATGACGAGCGGCGGCCGCGGATGATGCGTGATCACGAACACCGGCACGTGATACGGCGGGTTGTCGCCCCACCAGCCGGTCCACGGCGGATCATCGCGCCACGGACCGGGATAGCCGCCGAACATGTTGCGCCCCATG
>VBLP01000359.1 GCA_005887925.1 Deltaproteobacteria bacterium
CAGGGTGCGCACCGCGGTGTCGAAGTCGCCCTGCGCCTCGTAGTAGTGGGAGACCATGACCTCGAGCAGGCGGCCCTTGCACTCGGCATCGCAGGTCTTGCCGGCGAAGTACTCGGTGAGCCACCTGGTCTGCCGGTCGTGAAACGCCTCGAGCTGCTTGACCTCGTCGTCGGTGACGAACTCGCCGGTGCGCGCGGCGGCGAGGATCAGGGCCGCGACCAGCCGCGCGCCGGTCGAGTGCTTGGCGAACCGCTCGATCATGTCCCACTCGCGGTGCTCGTACATGTCGGTCAGCGCGGTCCGGTAGAGCCCGACGTCCTGGCGGATCTCGATCTGGACCTCGCGCTCCTGGTCGAGCAGCTCCAGTGGAGCGGGGTCGCCGCCCTTGAGCGCGAGCTGGATGTCGCCGGCGAACAGCTTGCCGATCGCCTCGGACCGGGCGGCGAGCTTGTCGGCGCAGATGTCGAGCGGGTGCAGCAGGCCGTACTTCTCCTCGCACGACAGGTTGTACGCGCGCCCCAGCCGCGCGTAGTCCTTGCGGCGCGTGTTGGCGAGGACCGAGGACATGTCCTCGGCGCTGTCCTTGCCGAGCTCGAGGGCGTACGACACGGCGAGCTCGGGATCGAGGATCTCGGCGCGGGTGAGCGAGAGCAAGACGCCGTAGCGCTGCGACGCGGTCTCGGGCCCGGTCGACGCCAGCACGCCGAGGTTCTTGGACAGGATGTCGGCGCGCGTGATCTTCCAGCTGTTCTCGGCGGCAGTCTCGGCGACCTTCTGCTGCGCCTCGGCCTGGTTGCGCGTGGTCTCGGACTGCCGGTACTGCCAGATCGAGGTCGCGATCAGGCCGGCGACGCCGATGACGAAGCTCGACAGGAACGTGTGGTACCGCATGATGAAGCGGCCGATCCTCGACTGCTCCTCAGCGAGCGCGGCGGCGGGCTTCGCAGGCTCGGGTGACGGGTTCTCCATGGAAACGATCTAACCCTGATGCACGCTCCACCGGGTCGTGGCTGCCGGATCGGTCTCCTTGACACGTACTCCGTGCGCACGTAATATGTGCCGGTGAACCTCACCCTGGCCGTGGACGAAAGGACCGTCGAGCGAGCGCGCGAGGTTGCGCGCCAGCAGGGCACGAGCCTGAATGCACTGATTCGCGAGTACATCGAGGTACTGGCCAACCAGAGCACCGGGGACGAGCTGTTGAATGAATTCCAGGAACTCTGGGCCGAGATCGATCGATCACCCGGTGGATCGAGCCGAGGGTACAAGTTCGATCGCGAACAGCTCTACGAAGAACGGCTCGGTCGATACAAGGGCAAGCGTGGCTGAGCGCGTCTTCGTCGATACCAACGTCGTGATCTACGCGTGTGACCGAGGCGCTGGAGACAGGCGCGTGCGCGCACGTGAGGTGCTGGCGCCGCTGCTGCGCGAGCGACGAGCCGTGATCTCGACGCAGGTCCTCCAGGAGTTCTTTGCAGCCATCACACGCAAGCTCCACGTCCCGGCTGAACAGGCGCGTCGCTACGTCGAGAAGTGGATGCGGATCGACGTGGTCGTGGTTCGTCCGGAGATCGTGCTCGGCGCGATCGACCTGCACCGACTTCACACGGTGTCGTTCTGGGACGCGCTGGTGATCAAGTCAGCCGCGGTTGCAGGTTGCGGTCGCGTGCTCAGCGAAGATTTGAACCATCGGCAGGTGATCGACGGCGTGACGATCGAGAATCCGTTTCGGTAGATGCGCCGGTCGACCGATTTTCCCTTGTGTCCGGCCAGGAAATGACCAGGTTAGGTTGAGTGATGTCGGGTACGTAGCTACCTTTAGGCTCCCGGAGCCCGAGGGTTGCTCCGGGGCGGAGGCCCTGGCGATGATATTTGGCAAGTTCTTCGGTGCGATTCGCGCTCAGCTCAACAAGCTCGCCAACTTCTTCTGGGAGGCCGATCCGATCGCCCAGATGCAATACGAGTACGACCTGGCGGTCGAGCAGCTCAAGGAGGGCCGCCTGGGGCTCGAGCAGTACCGCGCGCTGGTCGAGCGGGTCAGCCGCCAGGTCAAGGACGGCGAGAACCAGATCGCCAAGCTGACCGCGCAGGCCAAGGCGTACCTCAAGGCGGGCGATCGCGAGACCGCCGGCAGCTTCGCGCTGCAGCTGACCAAGGCCAAGGCGACGCTCGAGGAGAACCGCCAGCAGCTGGTGATGCACGAGACGGCCTACAACAACAACCTCAAGAAGATCCAGCACGCCAACAAGAAGCTCGTCGAGGTCAAGGACAAGATCCAGAAGTACGACGCCGACCTCAAGATGAGCTCGGCCGAGGCCGAGGTCGCCAAGCTGACCCAGAGCCTGAACCTCGACGTCACGACGGACTTCGGCCAGCTCGAGGACGTCATCCAGCGCAAGATCGACGCCAACCGCGGCAAGGCGCGGGTCGCCGCCGACCTGTCGACCGAGGGCATCGACCGGATCCACGCCGAGGAGCGCATGGAGAAATCGATGGCCGACGACGCGCTCAAGGACCTCGAGATCGAGCTCGGCATGCGCGCGCCGGAGACCACGCCGGTCGCCGCGCAGGTCAAGGATCTCGGTCCGGCGGAGGAAGCCACCGAGCGCAAGCAATCCGAGAAGCAGACCGAGAAAGCGTAAGGTCCCGGAGGACACATGGCCAACGGAGCTGGAAAGCCGAAACCTGGATTCTTCATCGCCGTGCTCGTCATCGTGGCGGGCCTGGTGGCGTTCGCGTTCTACCGCTTCAACCTCAAGAAGACCGACACCGGGTCCGCGGCAGGATCGGGCTCGGAGAAGATCGACATGAAGTCGATCAAGCAGCAGGCCGGCGGCGGGTCCGGATCGCAGCAGGCCGAGAACCCCGATCCCAACAGCATCACCACGACCAAGGAGTACAGCTTCGAGCCGGCGTCGCGGCTGCCCGAGCTGCCTGCCAACGCAACGGCCGACTACACCGCGCTCGGCAAGCCGCGCACGGTCAAGTTCGCGGTCAACGTGTGGGCGGGCTGGGCACCGATCATCTGGGCCAACCAGGGCTCGAAGGCGAAGAAGGTCTGGAAGGACGCCAAGGGCAACGACTTCCTGGTCGACCTCGTGCTCGCCGACAACCCGGTCGACATGGGCAACACGTTCGCCGCCGGCAAGGTCCACATCGGCTGGGCGACGGTCGACATGCTGCCGCTGGTGGTCAACCGGCTCAAGCGCGACCCGCGCACGATGCCGCGCGTGTTCCAGCAGATCGACTGGTCGAACGGCGGCGACGGTATCGTGGCCCGCGACGCGATCAAGAACGTCAGCGACCTGCGCGGCAAGAACGTCGTGCTCGCGCAGAACTCGCCGTCGCACTACTTCCTGCTCAACATGCTGCTCAACGGCGGCGTCCAGCCCAGCGAGGTCCACATGGACTTCACCAAGGACGCGTTCCAGGCCGCGTCGGCGTTCAACCAGGACAAGAAGTATTCAGCGGCGGTCAGCTGGTCCCCGGACATCTACACCCTGACCAAGCCCAACATGGGCAACCGGATGCTGGTGTCGACCCAGACCGCGAACCGGCTGATCGCCGACGTGTGGTTCGCGCGCGCCGACTTCGCCCGCGACAACCCCGAGATCATCGAGGGCCTGGTGCGCGGCATCCTCACGGCCGACGAGGAGCTCAAGACCGACGCCAGCAAGCAGGCGGTCGGAAAGCTCATGGACGAGTTCTACACGCTGCCCGCGGGCACCGGCTTCAACATGCTCGGCGACGCGCACTGGACCAACTACGCCGAGAACCGCGACTTCTTCCTCAACCAGAACAACCCGACCAACTTCGAGCGGACCTACAACACGGCGTTCCTGCTCTACAAGGCGATCCGCGCGGTCGACGACAAGACGCCGTTCGACCAGATCATGGACTTCTCGGTGATCAAGAAGCTCGGCAACGAGCCCAAGTTCGCCGAGCAGAAGAACGAGTACGAGTTCAAGTTCACACCGACGACCGGGATCGACGTCAACGTCGAGAGCGCGGTCCTGACCAAGACGGTCACGATCAACTTCTTCCCCAACTCGTACGACATCAACAAGAAGGTCGCGGCCAAGGCCGGTGAGGGCGAGGTGCTCTACGATCCCAACGTCGAGTACACGGTCGAGGAGATCGCCAAGCTCGCCGGTCAGTTCGGCGCGGCGCGGATCCAGATCTCGGGGCACACCGACGCGTCGATGCGCGGGGTCGCCGACGAGAGCCTGGTGCGCGATCTGTCGCTGCGCCGCGCCAACTCGGTCAAGGAGGCGCTGGTCAACAAGTTCAAGATGAACCCGAACCAGTTCGTCGTCGCCGGCTACGGCTGGGACAAGCCCGCCGATCCCAAGGACCCCGACAACCACGCCAAGAACCGGCGGGTCGAGATCAAGGTGGTGCCGGCGGAGGCGCAGTAGGTGGCCGGGGAGAAACCCAAGCCGCCGTCGGAAGCCAGGGCGAAGTCGACGTCGGCCGGCAAGCGCGCCGCGGCCGCACCCGCCGAGGTCACTGCATCGGCCGCGGTGCCGATGCCGCCGCCGTGGTGGCGGACGCTGCGCGCCGATCCGCCGTACCCGATCCGGATCGCGATCGGCGCCGGGCTGATCGCGGTGGTCTTCCTCGTGTGGTGGTTCGTCACCCGCGGCGATGCGCTCTCGGCGATCGTGTCGCCGTCGAAGCTGCCATCGCCCGGCGCTGTGCTGCGCTCGTTCGGCACGCTCACGGACAAGCTGCCCGACGGCATCATCGCGACGCTCGAGCGCGTACTGCTCGGCGTGCTGCTCGCCGCGGTGGTCGGCGTCGTGCTCGGCGTGTTCGCCGGCGCCAACCGCGCCGTCGGAGCGGCGGTCGCGCCGCTGGTGATCTTCCTGCGCTCGATCCCGATGGGCGCGCTGTTGCCGCTGATGCTGATGCTGTTCGCGACCGGCGAGAAGCAGAAGATCATGTTCATCTTCTTCGCGATCGTGCCGTTCGTGTTCAGCGACACGGTCAAGGCGGTGTCGATCGTGCCGGAGCGCTACGTCGAGACCGCGCAGACGCTGGGCGCGAGCAACCGCCAGATCCTGTTCAAGGTGCTGGTGCCGCTCGCGCTGCCCGACATCATCACGAGCCTCCGGTTCCAGTTCGGCCTCGCGCTCGGCTACGTGATGCTCGCGGAGGCGATCGCGACGACGAGCGGCCTGGGCGTCATGCTCAACAACAACGAGCGGATGGGCAACATCGAGCAGAACTACGCGCTGCTGTTCGTC
>VBLP01000362.1:0-18730 GCA_005887925.1 Deltaproteobacteria bacterium
CGCGGTGTTCGACGAGTCCTACGAGCAGCTGAAGCAGAGCTATGCGCGCGGCATGGCGGATCTCATGACGGTGATCGGCAGGGCGGTCAACGACCGGCTCGATGCCCACCGCACGTCGATGATCGCGACCGTGTGCGCGAGCGCAGCCGCGCTCGTGTTCCTCGTGCTGCTGTGGCTGCACATGCTGCGGTTGATCCGGCGCTACATCCGCGCGCGCCGCGACGCCGAGGACCAGCTGCGCCGCGCGCAGGCCACGCTCGAGGTCCGCGTCGAGGAGCGCACCCGCGAGGTCGCGGCCAGCCGCGAGCAGTACCGCCTGCTGGTCGAGAACATCGAGGCGATCCCGTTCGAGTGGAACCCAGCGCCTGGGCGGATGATCTACATCGCGCCGCAGGCGGCCAAGCTGTTCGGCCGCCCGATCGAGGAGCTGCACGGCGCGGACTTCCTCGCCCGGGTGCTCCACGACGGCGAGCGCGAGGCGCTGTCGGCGCAGATCGCCGAGTTCCTCGCCGGCGAGCACGGCGGAACGCTCGACTGCCGGATGGTGACCGGCGAGCGCCGCACCGTGCACGTCCGCATGTTCGTCGGCGCGCGCACGCCGGCCCAGACCGCGCGCGGCGTCATGCTCGACGTCACCCAGCACAAGCAGCTCGAGTCCGAGCTCCAGCAGGCCCAGAAGCTCGAGTCGGTCGGCCGGCTCGCGTCCGGCATCGCCCACGAGATCAACACGCCGGTGCAGTTCGTCGCCGACAGCGTGCAGTTCGTGCGCGACGCGATGGCCGACATCTGGCGAGTGATCGACCAGCATCACCGGTCGACCGAGGCCGCCGCCGCGGGACAGCCGGCCGCGGAGCTCGCACGCGAGGCCCACGCGGCCGAGGAGGCCGCCGACATGCCGTACCTGGCCGAGCAGGTGCCACAGGCGCTCGAGCGCGCGCTCGACGGACTGTCGCGGGTCGCGACGATCGTGCGGTCGATGAAGGTGTTCGCCCATCCCGATCGCACCCACAAGACCGCGATCGATCTCAACGAATCGCTGATGAGCACGCTCACGATCGCGCGCAACGAGTACAAGTACGTCGCCGATCTCGAGACCGAGCTCGGCGAGCTGCCCGAGGTGTCGTGCTACCCCGGCGAGCTCAACCAGGTGTTCCTCAACCTCGTGATCAACGCCGCGCACGCGATCGGCGACGCGGTGACCAGCAGCGACCGGCGCGGCTGCATCACGGTGACGACGCGGCGCGACGGTGACGACATCGTGATCGCGTTCCGCGATACCGGGACCGGGATCCCGCCGGCGGTCCGCGAGCGCATCTTCGAGCCGTTCTTCACCACCAAGCCGGTCGGCAAGGGCACCGGCCAGGGCCTGAGCCACGCGCGAACGGTGATCGTGGACAAGCACCACGGCAGCCTCACGTTCGACACCGCGGTCGGCAGCGGCACGACGTTCTACGTCCGGATCCCGATCGGCGCCGCCGAGCCCGACGAGCTCGCTGCCTAGTGCGTCCGCCATGACGGACAAAGAGACGCGGCGCGGCCGCGTGCATCGCCGCCAAACTGTCCTATAGTCGTGACAGGAGTGGCTGTGCTGTCGAGAGTCCCATCACGTGCCGTGATCGCTGCGAGCGTTGCTCGGGCAGGGACTCAGCTCGACAGCCGCTCGATTGCGCCGCGCGACTGATCATCGCGCCGCGCTCCGGGTCTGCTTGTCGTCCGGTGACGTCCTCGCCGGGACAGAGGTGTGTCATGCCGCTCCAGGAAGTCTCGAATGCTGTCCGGTTTGCCGATCGCGAGCTGTCCGTGCTCGCGCGCTGGGAACGCGAGCGCACGTTCCAGCGATCGATCGAGCGCCGCTCGGGTGCTCCGCGCTTCGTGTTCTACGACGGCCCGCCGTTCGCGACCGGGCTGCCGCACTACGGCCACATCCTGACCTCGTTCATCAAGGACGTCGTGCCGCGCTACCAGACGATGCGCGGCTACTGCGTGCCCCGGCGCTGGGGCTGGGACTGCCACGGGCTGCCGGTCGAGCTCGAGGCCGAACGCGCGCTCGAGCTGGCCTCGCCCGCCGACATCGCGCGGCACGGCGTCGGCCCGTTCAACGCCACCTGCCGCGCGCTGGTCACGCGCTACGCCGGCGAGTGGGAGCAGGTGATGGCGCGGCTCGGGCGCTGGGTCGACTTCGCGAGCGCCTATCGCACGATGGACGCCGACTACATCGAATCGGTGATGTGGTGCTTCCACGCGCTGCACGAGCGCGGGCTGGTGTACGAGGGCGAGAAGGTCGTCGCGTATTGCACGCGGTGCCAGACCGCGCTGTCGAACTTCGAGACCCGGCTCGACGACGCCTATCGCGCGCGCGCCGACACCGCCGTGACGGTGGCGTTCGCGCTGGCGCCGCGCGAGGCGGTGCTGGCGTGGACGACGACGCCGTGGACCCTGCCGGCCAACGCCGCGCTCGCGGTGCACCCGGAGCTGGCGTACACCCGGTTCGAGCGCGACGGCGACAGCGCCTGGCTGGCGGCGCCGGCTCGCGAGCGCTACGCCGCAGAGCTCGTGCACCACACGCCGCGCGAGACCGTGCGCGGCGCCGCGCTGGTCGGCCGCAGCTATCGCTCCCCGCTGGCGGTGTTCCCCGGCGAGCGCCGCGTCGTCGCCGCCGACTGGGTCAGCGCCGAGGACGGCACCGGCGTGGTGCACCTGGCGCCGGCATTCGGCGAGGACGATCAGACGACCTGCGCCGCGCTCGGGATCACCGGTGAGAACCCGGTGCGCGACGACGGCACGTTCGACGACCGGCTCGGCGAGCTCGCCGGCCTCCACGTGTTCGACGCGAACGAGCCGATCCTGCGCCAGCTGGCCGCCGCGGGCGCGCTGTTCGCCCGCGCGCCCCACAGCCACGACTATCCGCACTGCTGGCGCTGCGACGCGCCGCTGATCTACCGCTCGATCCCGAGCTGGTTCGTGCGGGTCACCGCGTTCAAGGACCGGCTGGTCGCCAACAACCGCAAGATCCGCTGGGTGCCGGGCCACGTCGGTGACAAGCGGTTCGCGGACTGGCTCGCGAACGCGCGCGACTGGGCGGTGTCGCGCCATCGCTTCTGGGGCGCGCCGGTCCCGGTGTGGCGCTGCGACGCCTGCCGCGCGACCGAGGTCGTCGGCAGCCGGGCGGCGCTCGCGGCGCGCGGCCACGCCGTGGTCGACTGGCACCGGCCGGCGATCGACGAGGTCACGTGGCGCTGCGGCTGCGGCGGCACGCTGCGGCGCGTGCCGGAACCCGTTCGCCGACACCGCCGCGTTCGAGGCGGCGTTTCCCGGCGACTTCATCGTCGAGTACATCGCGCAGACCCGCGGCTGGTTCTACACCATGCACGTGCTGTCGACCGCGCTGTTCGACGCGCCGCCGTTTCGCCACGCGGTGTGCCACGGCGTGCTGCTCGGCGAGGACGGGCGCAAGATGTCCAAGCGGCTGCGCAACTACCCCGATCCGATGGCGCTGGTCGCCGAGCACGGCTCGGACGCGCTGCGCGCGGCGCTGCTCATGTCGGGCGCGGTGTCGGGCAGCGACATCCGGTTCCTCGGTGCGAGCGTCAAGGACGCGGTGCGCCGGCTGCACCTGCCGCTGTGGAACGCGCTGCACCTCTACACCGCGTACGCGCTGGGCGACGGCTTCGCGCCCGGCGGCGGCGGCGAGCCGGGGCGGCCGGGGCGGCCGGGGCGGCCCGGGCGGCTCGAGCGCGCGCTCGCGAGCGAGACCGAGCTGTTGCGCGTCGAGGTCGAGGCGGCGATGGCCGACTACGACTTCGCGCGGGCCTACGGCGCGCTCGAGGACTTCATCACCACGCTCTCGACCTGGTACCTGCGGCTGCTCAAGCCCGCGCTGTGGCGGCCGGGGCTCGACGCCGCCAAGCGCGCGAGCTACGAGGCGCTGCACGGCGCGCTCGCCCAGCTCGCCCGGGTCGCCGCGCCGTTCCTGCCGTTCCTCGCCGAGGAGGTCCACGCGGCGCTCGGCGGCCCCGGCTCGGTGCACCTCGAGGACTGGCCGGCGCCGCGCGACGAGCTGCGCGACGACGCGCTGGTCGCCGAGATGCGCCGGCTGCGCGACGTCGTGCGGATCGCCCGCCGGGTCCGCGAGCAGGCCGGGGTCAAGCACCGCCAGCCGCTGCGCCGCGCCCGCATCGCCGGGCTCGGAGCCGCGCTCGCCGCCAACCGCGCCTTGCTCGAGGCCGAGCTCAACGTCAAGGCGGTCGACGAGCTCGACGATGTCGCCGGCGCGGTGCGCACGGAGCTGGTGCTCGACTACGCGCGGCTGGGCAAGCGGCTGCGCGACCGGGTCAAGCTCGTCGCCGCCGCGGTCAAGCGCGGCGAGTTCCGCGAGCTGCCCGACGGCCGGTTCGAGGCCGCCGGCGAGCTGCTCGAGGCCGACGAGGTCACCCGCCGGTTCGTCGCGCACGGCGCCGCGGTCGCGGCCGAGGGCGGGCTGGTCGTCGCGCTCGATCTCGCGGTCGACGACGCGCTCGCCCGCGAGGGCCTCGCCCGTGAGCTCAACCGCACGGTGCAGGATCTCCGCAAGCAGGCGCGGCTCGGCTACACCGACCGCATCGTGATCGGCCTCGCCGGAGCGTCGCCCGCGGTCGATGCGATGCTCGCGGATCACGCGGCGTGGCTCGCCGAGCAAGGCACCGCGACCCTGACCCGGGCCGCGCTCGCGGACCGGATCGCATCGGCGATGGTCGAGGTCGGTGACGCCACCGTCGAGGTCTCGCTCGCGCGCGCGCAGGTGTAGTCGCAAGCGTTGCGAAAACGTCGCAGCGCACCGCGGGCGAAACTCCCGGGTGCCGTCAACCTGGCCGCGCCCCGGTCGATACATGTTCCGTGCGCGAGTCATGCGCGATGTACCGGACGCCTGCGAGCAGCGCGGTGGGAGCCGGCGCGACGTTCTACTTCACCCTCTGACCATGGCGGCCGGCTCTTCCCCTTCGCAGGCTCCGGAGACCCGGCCCGGACCGCATCTCGCGGTCGTCCGGCTCCGGCTGGTCGTCAAGGACAACGGCGTCGGCCTGCCGCCCGGGCTCGACGTGCGCGGCACCCGGTCGCTGGGGCTCCAGCTCGTGATGACGCTGGTCGATCAGCTCGACGCCGCGCTCGCCGTCGCCAGCCAGGGCGGGCCCTGCTTCGAGCTCAACTTTGCCGTGGAGAACTGCTCATGATCACCAACCCCACGCGCTCCGTGCTCATCGTGGAGGACGAGCGCATCATCGCCGCGGACCTGCAGCAGTCGCTGATCGGGATGGGCTACGACGCGTTCGCGATCGCGTGCTCGGGCGACGAGGCGATCAAGCGCGCCACGGAGCGCTGCCCGGACATCATCCTCCTCGACATCCGCATCAAGGGACCGCGCGACGGCATCGAGACCGCGGTGCTGTTGCGCGAGCGCTTCGACGTGCCGCTGATCTACCTCACCGCGCACGCCGACGACACCACGATCGCGCGCGCCAAGGCCACCGAGCCGTACGGCTACTTGCTCAAGCCGGTCAAGCCCGCCGAGCTGCGCAGCGTGATCGAGGTCGCGATGCACCGCCACGACGTGGAGCGCCGGCTGCGGCAGCGCGAGCGCTGGTTCGCCACCACGCTGCGCTCGATGGCCGATGCCGTGATCACCGTCGACCTCGCCGGCAACATCACGTTCATGAACTCGGCGGCCGAGCGCCTGACCGAGACCGCCGCGGCCCAGGCGCTCGGACGGCCGGCGCGCGACCTGCTGAGCCTGTTCGATCCGGGCGGATCGAGCCCGGTCGAATCTCCGCTCGATCGCGCGCTGCGCGACAACCGCACCGCATCGCTGGACACCACGATGATCACGCGCAGCAACGTCCGCCGGCTGATCCACGACAGCACCTCGCCGGTCGGCGACGACCGCGGCCGGCTCGGCGCCGTGATGGTGTTCCGCGATCTCACCGATCAGCAGCACATGCAGCGCCAGCTCGAGATCGCCGACCGGCTCGCCTCGCTCGGCACGATGGCCGCCGGCGTCGCCCACGAGATCAACAACCCGCTCGCCGTCGTGATCGCCAACTCGGACTACATCCGCAGCGAGCTCGACGAGATCAGCACCGCGCTCGACGCGGCCGCCCCCGAGCTCGCCGAGCGCGTCCGCGACCTGGCCCAGATCCAGTCCGAGATCTCGCGCGCCGGCACGCGGATCGGCAAGATCGTCGGCGATCTCAGGACGTTCTCCCGCCCCGGCGAGCAGACCTCGGGACAGGCCGACCTCGCGAGCGCCATCCACTGGGCGATCCGCACCACGTCGCACGAGTTCCGGCATCGCGCCCGGCTGGTCCACGACCTCCCGGCGCTGCCGCCGGTCGTGGGCGACGAGACCCGGCTCGGCCAGGTGTTCGTGAACCTCCTGCAGAACGCCGCCCAGGCGATCCCGCCCGGCAAGGTCAACGAGAACCAGGTGACGATCCAGGCGCGCGTCGAGCGCCCGCACATCATCATCGAGGTGCGCGACACCGGCCCCGGCATCCTGCCCGGCAACCTGCAGCGGATCTTCGAGCCGTTCTTCACCACCAAGGAGGTCGGCGAGGGCACCGGCCTCGGGCTCTCGGTGTGCCACGGCATCGTGACCTCGATGGGCGGAGACATCGAGGTCGAGAGCGCGATCGGCAAGGGCGCGCTGTTCCGCGTGACCCTGCGCATTGCCAGCTGGGCCACCGTGCCGCCGACGCGGCCGCTGACCACGCCGATCGCCGTGCGCCCGGGCCGCATCCTCGTGGTGGACCACGACGAGATGGTTCACCGGACGATGAGCCGCCTGCTGCGCGATCACGACCTGGTGTGCACCGGCAGCGGCCATGGCGCGCTCGCGCTGCTCGCCGGCGAGCGCTTCGATCTCATCCTGTGCGACCTGATGATGCCGGTCATGACCGGGGTCGAGCTCTACGAGCACCTGCGGGCGCAGGACCCCGAGCTCGCCCGCCGGGTCGTGTTCATGACCGGCAGCGCCCTCGTGCCGGGCAAGGTCGAGGACTTCCTGCGCTCGGTCCCCAACCTGCGGCTCGAGAAGCCGTTCGGCATGCCCGAGCTCCAGTCGGTCATCGTCCAGGTGCTCGGCAACGCCGGCTAGCCTCATCGTATTCCGCCGATCCCTCGCTGCGCTGGTCCGGAACCTCGGCCTTCCTGGCCGGAAGGACCAAGCTTCCGGGCTTCGCTCGGTCTCGGCTCATTCGACCGCGCCCTGCCAGAACCAGTGCCGGCGGTTGCGGTCGTAGTACACCCACAAGCAATCGCCGCGGCGCAGCTCGGCGAAGTGGTACTCGCGGTGCACCGCCTGGGTCCACCATCCGCCGGTCACCAGGTACGGGCCGTGGATGCGGACCACCGCGCCGTGCTCGAGGCTCGACAGCAGCCAGCCGTCGTCGCGCCCGAGCCGGACCTGCGACGGCAGCGGCTGGGGATGCGCGAACACTCGGCGGACCAGCGGGCGCACGGCCGGGACCCGATCGGGCGATGGCGTCGCCGCCACCACGCGGGCCAGCCGCTCCCAGCCGAAGCTCGCCTCGGGCAGGTGGCCGTCGCGCAGCACCGGGCGGACCACCGCATCGTCGCCGAGCTCGGCGCGCAGCCGCGCGATCGCCTCGTCGGCCGCGCGCAGATCGCGGCGCGGCTTGTGCGCGAACAGCGCGAGCTGCTCGCGGCTGGCGGCGACATCGTCGGCCCACACCCGCACGGCGTTGACCGGCGCCGCCGGCGGCATCCCGGTGAGCCGGAGATGGACCAGCCGGATCAGGCTCCGCCCGTCGAGCGTCGGCGCGGCCGGCACGATGCAGTCGGCGCGCAGCGAGACCTTGCCGACCGCGTGCTTGAGCGTCAGCTCGAGGTGCAGCGCGGTCAGCGCGCGGCCGCGAGCGGCGAGCCGATCGAGCAGGCGATCGATCGCGGCCTTGCTGGCGAACACCAGCCGCTCGATGTCGTCCTCGTCGTCGTCGAGCACGACGCGCTCGTCGGGAGCCTCCGGCGGCGCGACCGGCACCAGCGGATCCCAGCGCTCGCCCGCCGCGAGCCGGTACAGCGTGTGGGCGTCGCGGCCGACCCGCTCGAGGATGCCGCCGGCCGGCAGCCGCACCAGCTCGCCGACCCTGGTGACCCCGAGCCGCGCCAGCGCCTCGCGCAGCTTCGGATCGAGATCGAGCCGCGCCAGCGCCACCGCGCTCGCCGCGGCGCGCTCGTCGGCATCGCTGGCGAACGACGCCACGCCGAGCCGCATCGCGCGCGCGATCGCATAGGTCGCGAACCGCGAGAACCCGACCACCACCGCGCCGCGATATTCGAGCTCGGCCAGCACCTGCGCGATCGCGTCGCCCCACGCCCGGCCGCGCGGCTTGCCGCCGTCGGGAAACACCTGGCCCAGGCCTTCGCCGTCGAGCCAGAACGTGCCCGGTTCGCCGGGCTCGACGCCGGGCGACAGGCGATGCAGCGCCGCGCGCAGCTCGGTGATCGCCTCGTCGATCTGCTCGCGTGGCACCACCCGCGCGCGCAGCCCGCCGCACAGCGACAGCGCGTACGCGTAGCGCTGCCCGACGAGCACGCCCATCGCGCGCGCCCGCTCGCACGCCCACAGCACCTCGCCCTGCGGCCGATCGTTCTCGATCACCACCACCGGCTGCGTCCGCCACGCCAGCTCCTGCCGCCACACCAGCTGGAGCGGAAACGCGGGCAGGTCCAGACACGCGACGCGCATCTCTCCGAGCCTACCACTGCACATCCGTTCAACTGCCGGCAGCGCCCGAGCGATCTCTAGCTCCCAATATTTCGGTGGGTTACTGGCGCCCAGGCCACCGTTCAGCCACCACTCCCGTGAGGCGACCATGGCTTTCGCTGGCGCGATCTCCGCCTACCATTCCCTCATGCAGGACAAGGTCATCGTCATCACCGGCGCATCGTCGGGCATCGGCGAGCAGCTCGCCCAGGTCGTCGCCGCCCGCGGCGCCCGGGGCATCGTCGTGGCCGCGCGCCGGGCCGACGAGCTATCGGCCGTCGCGAACCGGCTCGGCGACACCGCTCTGGCCGTCGTCACCGACGTCACCCGGCGCGGCGACGTCGAGCGGCTGCGTGATCGGGCCCTCGAGCGCTTCGGCCAGATCGACGTCTGGGTCAGCAACGCCGGCCGCGGCATCACCCGCCTCGTCACCCAGCTCACCGACGACGACTTCGACGACATGATGGCCACCAACGTCAAGTCCGTGCTCTACGGCATCCAGGCCGTGATCCCGCACTTCCGCGACCGCCGCCGCGGCCACCTGATCACGATCTCGTCGATGCTCGGCCGGATCGCGATGGCGCCGAGCCGCAGCGCGTACAGCGCCGCCAAGGCCGCCGTCAACTCGGTCATGGCCTCGCTCCGCCTCGAGCTCAGGCCCGAGTTCCCCGACATCCACGTCAGCACCGTCCTCCCCGGCGTCGTCGCCACCCCGTTCGGCGCCAACGCCCTGCACGGCGGCCCCGACTCGCGCACCCTCCCCAACGCCCAGCCCGTCGGCGAGGTCGCCCAGGCCATCGCCGATCTGATCGAGCACCCGCGCGCCGAGCTCTACACCCGCCCCGAGCTCGCCAAGCTCGCCGCCCGCTACTTCACCGCCGACGACGTCGCCGCGATCGAATCCGCCCCGCCGTTCGCCACCCCGCGCCGCTAGCCCACCGGAGCGGCGTCGTCTGCGCGTGTTGAGCGATCCCGACCGAGCCTCGGCTGCGAATTCCGTCCGAAGCTCGGACAAATATGCTGGTTGTTCAGCGAACGCATCCGGAACTTGTACGGCTGGATCGGGTCAGCGAAGGTGGATGTCAGACCTCGCTGATAACGTGCCACAACTGCGCCAAGCACATCGTCGCATCGGGGATTCGACGGGTCGTCTACGTCGAGCCGTATGTGAAGAGCCAGGCGGTCCAGCTTCACGGAGACGCGATTCTCTCCGACGATCACGGCGATCCGACCCCAGATCACCAAGCAGAGCCGATGGCAAGGTCGTCTTCGAGCCATTCGTCGGCGTCGGGCCTCGGCGATATTTTGACCTATTCTCGATGAAGCTCGGTGAAGGCTATCCGCTGAAGCGAAAGATGGCTGGAAAACTCGCCCCATGGGGTAAGAAAAGCGAGGCCGTCGCCCGTGTGCCGATGCTTCCGACGTCATATATCGACCGCGAGCTGCGGCATGCCCGGCTCGTCCCTGCCGTACTTGTACCCACGAGCCCGGAGGAAAAGACATGAGCACCAAGATCAAGATCAGCTTCGAAGATCCTGAAAACCCTGGCGATCTGGAACGCCGCGCTCAGAGCCAGGGAAGAGGTCACGAGCTGGCCGGCCTGGAAGCGCGGTGAGGATGACCCGCCGATCGAGGACGAGACGATCGTGAAACCGACAGCCCCAAGCTCGCCAAGCTCGCCGGCCCGCTACTTCACCGCCGACGACGTCGCCGCGATCGAGTCCGCCCTGCCGTTCGTCACCCAGGCCGCTGACCCTGCGATCGGTTCCTCCATATGAGAGATACCCGCAAGCGAATAAGGTCCACCGAGTGCCAGCGGCCTGAGGCTCCTTCAGTAGACTCTGACGCTGTACCAGTGACTGGGGATCCATCATCTAAGTAACTGCAATCAATGATAATTTGTCCGGTGCTCTGACCGACGAGATTCCCAGTAATTTCGGGCTGTTGAAATTTAAACCCATTAGGCAGTTGCCCCTTACCTTCCGGAGGTCTACACTAAGTGCAAGGAGATCAATAATATGCGCGTTGACAAGGGCCAAGTCGGCCACTGACCAATTGGGGAGGTACTGGGGGTGCAGGTAGAGGACTGGCTTCGCAGAGCAAAGAGCGAGCTGCGGACGAGCCGCCCCATAAGGGTAGCAGCGGCACTGGCCGGCGCGCTATTAGTATCGTTTGCGCTCAGCTACCTAACCGCGGTCAGCAACGTGCTTCGGACAGTTCTGGAGCACGGAGTGTCGATGCGCGTCGAGTACGGCAGCAACGTCCCTCAGCCGGCTCGGCGAGACCGTCCGCAGCTTCCCGCATTGTCATATGAACATCCAGTAGCGGGATGCGTCGATGCGAGTGGCAAGCAACTCGATACTCCGGCCTGCAGTGCCGTGGTCAGCGCCCATTTCTCGGGCACAGCCGCCGAGATGATAACTGTCGTGCTCTTGTTCCTGATCGCGTTCGGTTTCTTTGGTGTGTTGCTCCTCCTTTGGAGAGGTGGCTCGACAAGCGTCATTCGAGGCGAGTCACTCGAGCACGAATACGAGCTGCTTGCAGATGAGACTTGCAGAGCAAAGATCATTTACCGCAATGTGCGGAATGTGCAAAGGAGACGGCTCCGTATTCCATTATATCTGAACTACTCCAGTCCTTCTCCGAAGAATGACGACAAGATTATTATCCAGGACCTACAGCTTGACTCGATGTCGCATCGAGCACAACTCGAACCTTTGTTCATCAGGGAGTCGTCTGTGTACAACGGGACGATCGTCGAGGATGAAGGAAAAGATTCCAAGCCGCTTACAATAACGATAAGATATACGATTTCCAAGGCCCTGGCGATCTCCGCGGAGAAGCTATCCGAACGCTGGGACGACGCGGAAACGAAGCAGCTCATAGATTCGTTCAAATGGTCGTCTCGCGCCGTATGGGACAAGGTGACGATCAAGTTCAAGATGCCCAAAGAGCTAAAGGGTGCACTGGCCTTTGGTCCGTGGGTCATGGTTACGAGGGCGCATGGAGATGGAGAAGTACGTTACGAGGAAGATGGATGGAACAAGGACAATTGGGAGCTGACGCTCGAGAATGTGATGCCGGATGAGTCTTATAGAATAATGTGGCAATTCTTGCAGCCAGACAGCCCGAACGACCAAGGTACAGCGGAACAACAACACAAACCCTCATCCACGGCGACGTAGTCGACGCAACGAGGCGGGCCAATGGCAGAACGCGGTCAGACGACGATCGGCTGCTCGGTCCACTCGTACGGCGCGCGCTGGCCCGGGTTGATCAGCAGCAGCCGGCGCTGTCCCGGCACGCCGTGTAGCTGGTACTGCCAGGCGGCCTGGGTCCCGTCGGACCAGGTGATGTAGAAGCCGCCGTCGCCGGCGGTCCAGGTGCCCGTGCGGCCATCGCCGCTGTGGCTGGCGTAGCCGGCGCTCCACGCCATGTTGCCGTAGCCGTCGCGGCCGGTGAAGTTGCCAATCCCCTCGTGGGACGAGCCTTCGACGACGCTGCCGTCGGCGCCGAGCCGCATGGTGCGCCGGGTCTCGGAGCTAGTGCTCGCGCTCGTCGGTCCCCCACCGCGATACGACCAGTGGTGCCACACGCCGACCAGCGCCGGATCGCGCCGGCCCTCGCCGCGGCGAAACGACGCGAAGATCCGCTCGAGAACGGGGAGCCGGGCCTCGACGCGGGGTCGCTCGCCGACGCCGATCACGCCAGCGACGGCGCCGTCACCCAGCCGTAGCAGCGCCACGGCGAGGAGCTCGGCCCCGGTCATCGGGTTGCGGCCGCTCCATCGCAACGAGATGCCGGCGCCGAGCGGCACGGGCGCGCTGACCGGCCCGAGCGTCGGGATCAGCGCGCGCAAGCCGCCATCGACGTACGCGACGATGCGCGGGTCATCGACGCGGACGATGCCGGGGGCCGGCTGCGCCGCGACGGTGTAGACCTCGGCGGGGCCCTGGTGCGTGTAGGCGGCGTTGGGTGGTACGAGCTGCAGCCCGAGCTGCGACTGCGTCACTTGCCAGCCGGGCGGCAGCTGCATCTCGCCGCCGGTCGGGTGGCGATAGGTCGTGCCGCCGGGCTCGAGCGCGGGCCCTGCTGGTGGCTGGGGTGGTGCGGCGACCTGTGGGCTCGGCGGAACGCGCTCGGCGCGATGACGCGCGCCGTCCTTGATGATCACGAGGTGATCGCCATCGTCGACGATCGACAGCCCGAGCTCCGTGCATTGCCACGTCGGCATCCGGGCACGGTACCACTGACGGGGATGAAATCGCTCCCGCCGCGATAAGCCACCCTGCTCCGGGTCACGCCTGGCGACTGCGTCGGCTACTGCGAGCGGCGGACGAATGTCAGGGCGCCGCGAGAAATGCGCGCAGCTTGCGCTCGATGAAGGCCAGGTCCTCGGGGCTCGCGCCGATGCCGGCCGTGTGGCCCCACAGCGACGGGATCGGCGCGAGCGTGACCTTGCGGATCCACTTGCTCTCCTGGCGTGCGTCGCCCAGCGGAAAGTACAGGTCGGTCTCCGACGGCATGTACAGCACCGGGACGGCGATGGAACGGAGCGCCTTCTCGGTGCTCCCGCCGAAGCCCGGCGTGGCTCCCACGTCGTGGGCTTGCCAGGTCCGCATCTGCAGGATGAGGTTGTTGGCGTCCGCTCCGCCGAAGAACTCCTTGCTCGTCTTCGCGATGTACTGCTCCAGCGTCATCGTGGCGGCCTCCGGATCGGTCTTCTTCCACAGCTCGCGCTTCCACCACTCCTGGGAATACAGCCACGCCAGCCACACGGCGCCGGTGGTCTCGATGCCGCGCATGGGCTGCTCGGTGTAGTAGCCGCCCTTGAACGCCGGATCGACGGTGATGGCGCGGATCTGGCTGTCGAGGCGGACGACACCGTGCGGCCAGCACCGCGCGGTCCCGGCGGTGGCGACGATCTTGTCGGCGAACTTCGGGTGGCTCACCGCCCACTGGAACGCCTGCTCCGCCCCCATCGAGAAGCCGATCACGGCCTTGAGGTGGTGGATGCCCAGCCCGTCCTCGAGCAGCCGCCGCACCGCTTCGACGTTGTCGCGGATGGTGGTCACCGGGAACCGCGGACCATGGAACGGCGGGGGCGTGTTGCTCGGGCTCGAGGACCGCCCGTTGCCGAACAGCTCGGTCATGATCAGGAAGTGCTTCCTGGGATCCAGCGCCCGGCCTTCCCCGATCAGCCAGTCGTACCCGTCGCTCTGGGCCATGTAGTGCGACGGCAGCAGCACGGCGTTGTCCTTCGCGGCGCTGAGCGTTCCATAGGTGCCGTAGACGACGATCGCCCTGGGAATCGTCACACCGGCCTCGAGCTGGAAGTTCTCGATGGTGAAGGAACCGGCCGCGGGCCCCGGCTTCTTGTCCGGCTCGGCGCGCGCCTCGGAGGCGAGCATGCACAGCGCGAGCGGGACGAGAAGGAGACCGAGCCTCCCCCGTGAATCGGACCTGACCTGGATGCTCATGGCGGCAGAGCTTCCCACGCGCGCGGCTTCGCGGGGAGGCGCCCCGATCGCAACTCCCGCGCGGTCAACCCATGACCAGCAGAACCAGCAGCCACCCGGCGATGATCAGCAGCGGGACGATCACCAGCCAGCCGTGTGCGCGGGGCGAGCGCTCGGCGCGCAGCGCGTGAACGAACAGCGCCAGGGCGATTCCGAGCACGACGAGGACGGCGACGACGACGAGCATCCCCATGACTCCGAGCACTGCACTCGACGTACCAATGCTGGGACGCGGGAAGATCCGCACCGGCAGCCGGAGGGCGGTATTTCTGATCGTCGAGGCGGTCTCAGAAGCCTTTGGGCGCCGGGTCCGCGCTGTGCCTCGCGATGTCGGCGAGCCTGGCCTCGAGGTCGGCGCGCGGCAGCCACTTGCCGCGGACCACGACGCCGTCGGGGACCAGCGGCAGCGGACCGGCGAGCGGGTCGGTCGAGACCAGCACGAGATCGGCGCGCGCACCGGGCTCGATGACGCCCGACTCGCGCGGCGCGCCGAGGAACTGCGCGGCCCCGGCGGTCGCGGCGCGCAGGACGCGCGCGCGGTGCACGCCGGCGGCGACCATGAGCTCGATCTCGTCGTGGAGCGCCGCGCCCGGGACGACGAACGGGTTGCCGGTGTCGGTGCCGACCAGGAGCGGCGCGTTCGCGGCGGCGAGCGCGGCGAGGATCTTGGCGCGCTGCGCGTTGGCGGCGCGGATCGCCGTGAAGTCGTCGGCGGTGTAGCTGCGCAGCCGGAAGTCCTGCTTGGGGTCCCACCGCGCGACGATCCACGCGGGGAGCTTGTCGAGCCAGGCGACCCGGCGCCGGAGCGCGGCGACGTCGTCGAGCGCGGCGAAGCGGTCGAGGACGATCAGGGTCGGGCAGTTCCAGGTGCCGGCGGCGACGGTCTGCGCGACGACGCCGGGCAGCCGCGCGGGATCGAGGTGGCCCAGCGCGGCCCGCGTCCTGGCCTGCGTCGGCCCGGGCGGCGGCAGCGCAACGCCGTCGGGGACCAGCGCGAACAGGTAGCCGTCGAGGTGCTCGATCGAGCGCTGCTGGGCGGCGAGGACACCGGCGAGGCCGACCGCAGTGGGGACGTGGCCTTCCAGCGGCATGCCGTGACGCTTGCCCGCGGCAGCGAGTGCTTCATACGCCGGCTTCGACAGTCGCGAATACGGCTTCAGGAAGTCGTACCCGGCCGCCTTCTGGTCGGCGACGATCTTGTCGGCCGCGGCGGGATCGACGAGCACCGTGCTGCCCGGCCAGATCGGCGGATCGCCGTCGATCAGCGGGCCCGCCGTGACGATCGTCGGGCCGAGCCGCTCGCCCTTCGCGATCTGCGACCGCCAGGTCAGGTGCAGGTCGCTGCCGAACAGGTTGCGGATCGTGGTCACGCCGGCCGCGAGGAACATCGCGAGGTCGTTCTCGCTCCAGATGTGGACGTGCATGTCGGCGAGCCCGGGCATCAGCCACTTGCCCCTGCCGTCGATCGCGGTGACGCCGGCGGGCAGCGCGAAGCCGGCGCTCGGCGCCACCGCGACGATGCGATCGCCGCGCACGACGACGGTCTGGTGGGCGAGCTCGCCGTCGTGCGACATCGGCACGACCGTCACGTCGGTGATCGCGATGTCACCGGGAGCCACCGCGACCGGCTGCGCGGCGGCCGTCGTGGGCTGCCCGGTGGCCACAGCGACGGGCTGCGCAGGTGCCGGCGACGCGGCTGGCCCTGTCGGACCAGGGCTACCTGCGCTGCCCGCGGTGCCGCCACACGCAACGAGGACCGCCATCCATATCGAGCGAGGCATCATGGCGCCCAGTGTGCCGCAGATCTCGCGGGCGGTGGCGGTGCGTGACGAGCGGTCACGAGCCGCGATCGGCGGTCGCCAGCTGCCACGAGCGGTGCCGGCTCCTCGTACGAGCAGGTGATCCCCGTGCGACCACCAGAAGGGTCCTCGCGGACGAAGACCGATGCAGAGCGGTGGGTGCGGTCGCGAATGCGGGCGGACCGGCGATCACTTCTCCTTGTAGACGGCGGTCGCGGGCGGCTCGCTGGCGAGCTTGTCGCGGACGGCCTCGACCCGGGCGAAGAAGGCCAGGAAGTTCTCGCCGAGGACCTTCTTGACCTGGGCCTCGCTGTGGCCGCGCCGCAGGAGCTCCTCGGTGAGCTTGGGGTACATGGAGACGTCCTCGAAGCCGGTGGGCGGGTCCTCGATGCCGTCGAAGTCGTCGCCGATGCCGACCGCGTCCTCGCCGCCGACCTTGATGACGTGCTCGATGTGATCGACGACCTCGGTCCACACGGCGCGCTGCGGCCGCTCCTGGTGCTTGAGCAGCTCCTGCATCTCCTTGCGCAGCCGCGCGGGGTCCTTGGCGTAGGTCGCCTTGAGCCTGGCGTCGAGGAAGCCCGAGCCGACATTGATCATCACGACGCCGCCCTTGGCCGCGATCTGCTTGATCTGCTCGTCGGTGAGGTTGCGCGGCATGCTGGAGAGCGCCCGGCACGACGAGTGCGAGGCCATGACCGGCGCACGCGACACCGCGAGCACGTCGCGGATCGTGGCGTCCGAGACGTGCGAGATGTCGACGATCATGCCGATCCGGTTCATCTCCTTGACCACGGTCTTGCCGAAGTCGGTGAGGCCGTTGTGGACCGCCGACTTCTTGGGATCGAAGTCGGGCTCGTAGAACGGCCCCGACGAGTCGGCCCAGTGGTTGGTGTTGGTGTGGGTCAGGGTCATGTAGCGCACGCCGGCGCGGTACATCTCGCGCAGCACGCCGAGCGAGTCCTCGATCGCGTGGCCGCCCTCGATGCCCATCAGCACGGCGATCTTGCCGGTGCGCTTGGCGGCGCGGATGTCGGCGGGCGACACCGCGAGCATCATGTCCTTGGCGTGGCCGTCGACGACGCGGTGGGTGAGGTCGATCAGGTCGAGCGCGCGGCGCGCGGCGCCGTGATCGGCGTACGACGCGGCGACGTAGATCGAGAAGAACGGCGCGGTGAGCCCGCCCTGGCGGGCGCGCGGGATGTCGAAGTGGTCGGTCGCGCCGCGGCTGGACACGTCGGCCCACCTGGTGGACAGCTGGTCGGGCGCGTCGAGGTGGGTATCGACGACGATCGCCTCGGCGTGGAGCTTCTGGGCGCGCGTGGCGGCGTCGTCAGCGCGCGCGATCATCGGTAGCAAGACAACAACAGGCAGCCAGTACCGCATGGCCGCAGTCTAAGCCGAGTCGCGCGCCGATGTCCGAGCCCGTGCCGCAGTTTGCTACGCACCGACGGTGGGACGCGCAGCGCCGTCCCGGGTGCTCACAGCGCCAGCACCATCGCCACGTCGTCGATCTCGACGCCGTCGACCCGGAACCGGTCGCGGGTGACGCCGACCTCGACGAAGCCGACCTCGGCATATAGCTTGCGGGCCCGGCGGTTGTGGGCGAACACGCCGAGGTCGAGCCAGGCGAGCTCGGCCGACCGGGCCCACGCGATCGCGGTGGCGAGCAGCGCCCGGCCGTGGCCGCAGCCGCGCCACGGCCGCTCGACGCCCATCCCGAGCAGCGCGCGGTGGAACTCGCTCGACAGCCGGCCGCCGTGCAGGTCGAGGTGGCCGCGGATCTCGCCGTCGATCATCACGCCCCAGGTCCGGAGCCAGTGCGGCTCGTCGAGGGCCTGCGCCCAGCCGACGCGGTGGCGCTCGATCGTCGCCGGCTGGTCGATCGGCGCGTCGTACGACCGCGGCCGGAAGATCGGGTCACCGTCCCGCCCCGATTCGCGGCTGTGGCGGGCGATGTGGGCCACCAGTCGGGGCAGGTCGGCCTCGTCGAGCTGCTCGATCATCGGGCTATAGTGCCACCATGACGCAATCGGCGTGGCAGCTCCGCGGTCGCAACGCGCTCGTGACCGGCGGGACCCGCGGCATCGGCCGGGCGATCGCCGTCGAGCTGCTCGAGCTCGGCGCGCAGGTCACGCTGGTGGCGCGCTCGGCCGCAGAGGTCGACGCCGCGGTGCGCGACCTCGGCAGCGGCGCGGCGGGGATCGCCGGCGACGTGACCAGCCCGGCCGACCGCGCCCGGATCGTCGCCGCCGTCCGCGAGCGCGGCCCGCTCCACGTGCTGGTCCACAACGCCGGCGCAAATATCCGGGCGCGGCTGATCGACTATGACGACGCGACGAT
Organism: Deltaproteobacteria bacterium; assembly: GCA_005887925.1. Lineage (GTDB taxonomy): Bacteria > Myxococcota_A > Polyangia > Haliangiales > Haliangiaceae > JABFXX01. Next base: position 18,420 of record VBLP01000362.1, read on the forward strand.
CGAGCGGATGATCGCGCTCAACCTGACCGCGCCGGTGCTGCTGTCGCGCGATCTGCACCCCGCGCTGCGCGCCGCCGGCGGGGCGAGCGTGATCCACGTCGGCTCGGTCGCCGGGCTGGTCGCGCTGCCCACCGGCGTGGCCTACGGCTCGGCCAAGGCCGGGATCGCGCAGGTCGCGCGCACGCTGGCGCTCGAGTGGGCGGGCGACGGCATCCGGGTCAACACGGTCGCGCCGTGGTACACGCGCACGCCGCTGGTCGAGCCGGTCCTGTCGCGGCCCGAGGCGCTCGCGGCGATCCTGGCGCGCACGC
>VBLP01000362.1:18743-22247 GCA_005887925.1 Deltaproteobacteria bacterium
GGCGTCGTACATCACCGGGCAGTGCCTCATGGTCGACGGCGGCATGTCGATCCAGGGCCTGCCGGCGGTGATCGGCTAGCGCCCGCCCGAGCGCGGGCGCACACGCGAGCCGGTTGCGCGCGGTCCTCCTACCTCCGGCACCGGGCGCGGACCTCATTGTTCGAGCCGATACTCATCTCACGGGAACTGAACAGTTCCTTGATGCGGGACTTCGCGACCCGACGCTTTACAGGGCGATGAGGGTTGTGCGAGCGTTCAACGCAACAGCGTCAGTTCGCCTCGTGCAGTTCAGGAACCACCGCGTCTCACAAGGAGACCCCCCATGACGACCACGTTACGCTGTCTGCTCTCGCTCGCCCTCGTCACCGCCGCTTGCACCGACCTCGCGCCGGCCCCTGATCCCGGTGATCCCGGCGATCCGGGTGCCTCGGGAGAGGTCACCCAGGGCCTCACCACCACCAGCTTCACCGCGACGTACACCGGACAGGGCAACGGCGCCACGACCTGCAACACGTCGTTCAACATCAGCGGTCAGGAGCCGACCGACGCCGGCACGTTCCCCGTATTCATCTACACGATCGGCACGACCGAGACGTTCACCAACGCCTCGGCCACCGCCGCGGTCGCCGCCATGGCGAGCCGCGGCTTCGTCGCCGCGACGGTCGCGTACAACAGCGGATCGTTCTCGGGTTGCTCGACGATCGCAGGCAAGGCGAAGTGCATCTTCACCGGCGCGAGTTCGACCAGCGCGCTCGCGCAGCTGTGCGCGCGGCCCAAGGCCGACTGCAGCAAGGGCGTGGTGGCCGGCGGGTTCAGCCAGGGCGCGGTGATCGCCACGCTCGCCAAGAACTTCGACAGCCGCGTCCGGGCGGCGTGGGGCATGGGCGACGGCGTGACCTACTCGTTCTTCAACCTGGCGTCGTGCATGGGCAACGGCAACCGCACGCTGACCAGCGACCGGCTGCGCGCCGTCAACGGCGAGAAGGACCAGTTCATCGGCCCGACCCAGAACAACGTGCGCAGCCAGATGCTGACGCTGACGGGCCTCTCCTGCGGCAGCACCGCGACGAGCTGCCTGCAGAGCAACGGCAGCGGCTGGCTCATGGTGCTCAACGGCCAGGTCGGCGACGGCAGCGCGGACCACTGCTACATGCGGAGCAGCGGCGACTGCGGCGGCAGCCAGAGCTCGCTCGACGCCGGCTGGCAGACCGGCACCGCCGCCTGGGAGCTCAACGCCAACCTCGACTGGCTCAACACGTTCGTCACCCACTGACGGGCCTCGGCTCGCGCACGCCGGCGAACCTAGCGGAGACCGTCCTCCGCGGTTGAAGCTGCCGGTTGCCCGATCGCGCCGAACTGAAACGGCTGAAGCAGCAGAAGCTCACGGCCCAGCCATCGCGACGCCGAGCGCAGCGAGCGCGTCGGCCTTGTCGAGGACGTGTCGGACGAGGTCCGTCGCAGCGGCTGCCGCGAAGGGCTGTGCACGGTCATTCTTCGTCCCGTCAGCCCAGTCGCAGATTGCCTTCACGAGCAAAACCGGCACGCGCTGTCGGAATGCAGCACCGTAGGCTCCAATCCCCTCCATCTCGCCTCCAAGGGCGGTCGGAAACCTGCGCACCAGCGCATCCCGGAAGTCGCGGTTGTTCACGAGCTTCGCGCCGGACAGCATCTGGCCGACGTGAAACACGACCGACGAGGCATCGGCGCGCGGAAACGTCCAGCTCCGACCGTGCGCGTGGATCCTCTCCACGAGCGTCGCATCGGCTCGCAAGCTCTCGCCGCGCTCCTCGATTGCATCGGGCTTGAGCTTGATCATCTCGTAGCTCGTCACGTGCTGCGCCACCAAGACATCGCCGAGCCGTTGCTTCGTGGGCTGAAGACCGAACGCTATACCGACGAGGATCACGAGCTTCGAGCGCGTTTCCAAGATGGCATCGTTGGTGGCGAGCTGTGCCGCGTTCGGGCCCTCGTTGCCCATGTCGCTCTGGAAGTGTGCGATCGCGTATTTTCCGAGCATTCCGATCGTGTAGGTCGCGAGCCCGAGACTTCCGACGACGAGCGCCATCTGACCCGGGAGCGGTCTCATGGCCGCATGGACGGCCGCGGTCTCGACGTTCGTCGCTGTTTCGACGAGCACCTGCACGCTCGCGAGAAGCTCGCCGATCTCTGCACGAGGCGCATCTCGCCGCTCCGGCGAAACCGGTGCGATGGACGGCAGCGCCTCCGAAGCGTCGCCTGCCAGCTCGCTGGGGGCCGATTCCTCGGCGCTCAGCATCTTCCACAGGTCGTCGATCGATAGGGGCGACCACGTGGTGTCCGCCTGGTTCTGACGGGCTTCGACGAGATGGTACCGAACCGTGTCGCGGTCCGGCTCCTGATCGCGCAGCCGCTCCAGTGCACGGATCGCTTCATTCGTGCCCGCACGCACGAGCATGCCCATCACGCGGCGACGAAGCCGCTCGAGCTGATCCTGGAGTGAGCCTGCCACGAGGACCGCCGGCATCTTCGTCGGGTGGGTAGTTGCGCAACAACGTCAGGTAGATCTCGGCCGCCTCCGCGATCGCATCGAGCAGCGCCGGGCGTATGGCAGCGAGCAACTGCAATGCGGAGCGTGCTGCGACGGCACTCCATGGAAACTCGTTCGCGACGTCGAGCCACGACAGATCCGGCGCGTCGAACCCCTGCACATAGCGCAACCCTGCAAGCAGGATGCGTTCGCGATCGGAAGCCGCGAGCTTGGCCCATTCGACGCTGTTGGCGATTGGCTTGGGAAGATGCTTGTTCCAGCGGTACACGAGCTCGACCCAGCCGCTCAGCTCGCCGGCCTCGACGCGCTCCAACCAGGGGCTGACGATGGTCCAAACACTCGGCTCCGGTGGCTCATCATCGGGTGCGTCGGGCGCTGGTCGATTGACGTAGGTCCAGCGCTCTGCAAGGTCCTTCGCTCTTGCGGACTCAACCTCGATCGAATCGAGGAACGGCCGCAACGGGTCACGAAACGCGGGCACCTCGATCGAGACGATGGCGTCCGCGGCCAGCGGGTCCGTCGGATAGCCGTACCGCGAGTAGATCGCTGCGACGCACCGTCCGTACGCGCGCTGGATGTTCTCGTCGGAGATGGATGCGAAGTCCGCAATCCAGCGCACGTCATCCGGGCCGATCAGAGGCGGATCGAAGAACACCAGCGCGGAACCGAGCTGCTCGTCTTCGTGGGCGAGCGAGATCAAGTCGCGCGCAATCAGGCGGCGGTCGGCGGGTGCGAGCGTGCGCTCGCCGCGATTGCGGTGCGAACCTTCGGCGTACCAGGCCCCGCGGTGATGCTTCAACGCGGGGCGGATGATGCGGACGAGCGCTGCGCGCACGTCACCTACCGTTCCGGCAAGTGTGACGGCCCGGGGATGACGCGTCGGTTAGCGTCCAACTCGACGGCGATGGCCGTCAGGAGGACGCGAGATGAAAGTCGATTCGCTGAGTGAGCTGAAGGCCGCCTTCGCCGGGTGGCGT
>VBLP01000357.1 GCA_005887925.1 Deltaproteobacteria bacterium
CGGGCCACGGTGACAATCGGCAATGATGAGATCGGCTCTGAAACGGGTCGCAGCACGTATGACCGCTTCGTGGGCCGGATAGTCCCATTCCACCCCGTAGTCACTCTCAGGCCGACTTCACGCGAGCGGGATTTGGCGCTTGTCTCAACCGGCACTTCGCTCCGGAGCTGTATATCGACGTCTGTGCCGTGACCCTCGACAACGGTGTGGCGCGGATCTCGGGTGGGGGCGAGGTCATCGATCATGCGGTACGCATGCGTCAGTTCCGCAGCCTAAGATGAACTCGATCGACCGCTCGCGACCGGGGCGGTCGCTCCGCTCGAGCTCGAAGGCTTTGGGGGGCTTGCCGCCACGGTCCGGCGGCGCCGTGGCTGAGTTGCGGCTTAAGAAAGTCTGTTGAATTCAAAAACATAAGTGAATCACTTCATTCCCGGCCGCGACCAGTGGATCCTCATTGTCTGTTCCGAGGAGAGCGATGACGGTTTATTCGGTCGGAATATCGCGTTACCCTCTTGTCGGTCCGGGAATAACGTCGTGGCCAACCGTGTGGCCAGGCTGAAAACAAAGTGCCCGAGAAATCGCGCGAGCCGCAGGACCCTGACGAGTTGCCAAGCCGCAAAGCGCTGGTCGCGCGCCTCGAGACACAGCGCAGGGACCTGCTTCGTGCGATGGCGTGCGTGAATCGCGCCCGCCGCACGCTCGAGGAGCACGTCGCCGAGGGTCCCGCCGGTCCCCTTCAGCGGATCAGTCCCAAGCGGCACGAGGTCTACGAGGAGCGCGTGCTCGAGGCTTTGAATGGTGCCGGCGAGGCGCTCGCGACCGCCTACCCCATGCTCGAGCGCATCGCCGCGGCGCTTGACGTCGAGGAAATGCTGAAGGAGCACGCACCCGAGCCCGCTCACGTGGAGCCTGCCGTGACCGCTCAGGCCGCCACCAAGCCATAGCTCATTGCCCGACAGGACTGCGCTGGAACTCAGGCGTCACCGATTCTGCATGAGCGCGATCATGCGCCTGAATCTCCCAGCGCCGTGGCGAAAAACAACGCACCGATCAGCGTGAGCCAGACGAGCTCCGGCCAGACGGAATCGAGTCCGGCGCCGCGGTACAGTATGGCCAGCGCCGAGTTGAAGAAGTGAGGTGTGGGTGAGAACTGCATAAGCGTCTGCAGCCACCCGGGCATGCTGTCGAGCTGCGTCACGCCGCCGGAAAGCATGTTTAGCACCAGGTAAACGATGAATGCGAGCAGGCCGAACTGCGGCATCGACCGCGCAATCGTGGCAAGGAGGACCCCAGCGATGTGGGCGAGAACAGATAGAGGACGGCATCTACCATGAACTGCGGCACCGAGCCCGTAATCGGCACTTCGAGCAGGCCCTTGACGACGAGCCGCAGCGACAAGGCCGCGGCTGCGACGATCGCCAGGGCATTCGCCCACACCTTCGCGAGCATGATGTTGATCGCTCTCAGCGGCAGGCATCGATCGGCCGTCATATACTGATCGAGTAGACTGGCGAAGCGGAATGGCGCGATAGAGCTCTTCCCGTATTGCACAGCCTTCCCGCTGCGGCGGCGAGCGACCGGGCGGCCGGGATGATTAATCGTAATCTGCGCGGGTCGATACTGTAGTTATGCGTATGGATCAGAAGGCTCACGGGGTATGCAATGAGCCGATTCTATGGATTCCGCCGTCACAAGCGCCGCTCGATTCCAGGTTCGTACCATGAATACACGATACTGGCCAGCGATTGTGTGGGCCCTCGTCGCCGGAGCGTGCGCGCCGATCGCGCACGCGGAGGATCTCGCCGGCTACCGAGGTGCGGAGCTCTTCAAGCGATTCTGCGCGAGCTGTCACGGAGACAAGGGTCACGGCGACGGCCCGGTGGCGCCGTTCTTCAAAGTGTCGCCTCCCGATCTGACACGCATCGCCTGGCGTCATGGTGGGGAATTCCCGACGGAGCAGGTGCGCAAGACCATCGATGGTCGCGAGGTGCGTGCTCCGCACGGCACGCGGGAGATGCCCGTGTGGGGACTCGAGTTCTATTTTGCCAATCCGGATAACCCACTTAGAGCGAAAGAAGCCGACGTGCTCGTCGGGAGACTTGTGGAATACCTGCGCTCAGTGCAACAGTAGCCGGGGCGCCGAGGCGCCTCGCCTCGAATGACCACCCAAGGTGCATTGCCGCTCGGGATTACGACGTGGTCGAACAGGGGGTACGACCATCGCGTACGCCAGGGCGTCCTAATCGGGAAGGAACATCCGCACCGCCGCGGCTCCCATGACAGCGGTCGCGATCCAGCCGAGAATGATGAGCGAGCGGCTTGCAGTGAAGGCGCCCATCACAGTCTTCCTTGAGACCAGTAGGATGATCACCACCATCAAGGGCACAGCGACGATCCCATTGATCACCGCGCTCCAGAATAAGGCCTTGATCGGGCTGATCGGTGAATACTGAATCGCGAGGCCGGCGAGCACGCTGGCTGCTATGACGCCGTAAAATCCGCGCGCGTCGCTCGCCTTCAGTTCGAGGCCCGCGCTCCAACCCATAGACTCGGCAAGCGCATAGCCCGCAGAGCCCGCTAGCACCGGCACGCCAATGAGGCCGACACCGAGAATGCCGAATGCGAAGAGTATGAATGCGAAGTCGCCTGCCAACGGGCGAAGTGCACTCGCAGCCTGCGCTGCAGTCTCGATGTCGGTAATCCCGGCTACATGGAGCGTCACGGCGGTCGCCAGGATGATGAAGTAGGACGTGAGGTCGGAATAAAGCATCCCGCTCCATGTGTCCCAGCGGATGCGGCGGAGCTCCGCGGGTGCGGCACGCCTGTCGTGCTGGAGCGGGGCAACTCCCGGACGTCCCCGCATGTCTTCGACCTCTTCGGACGCCTGCCAGAAGAAGAGATAGGGGCTGATGGTGGTGCCGAAGACCCCAACCACGACGGTGGCAGCTGCAGCGTTTGGAGTGAATTGAGGCCAGAATGTGCGCAGTGCCACCTGCCCCCACGGCACGTGAACGGTGAAAAGGACCGCGGCATAGGCCAGGAGCGACAGTGTCAGCCACTTCAAGAAGAAGACGTAACGATGATAGGGGACGAACACCTGCAGCAATAGCGTTCCGATCACGAATAACGTGGTCATCAGATGACGATTGAAGCCTGTGACGAGCTCGGCGACCTCCCCCATGGCGGCGACGTCGGCCGCGATATTCAAGGTATTCGCGAGCAGCAGCAGCAGCACGACGGCCTGGAGAACGACTGGTGGGAAGGCGGCCTTGATGTTGGCGGCAAGTCCTTTCCCGGTGACACGTCCGATACGCGCGCACATAGATTGGATTGTCGCCATCAGGGGAAAGGCGACCGGCATTGTCCACAGCATGTTAAGCCCGAATTGCGCGCCGGCCTGGGAGTAGGTAGCAATTCCGCTCGGATCATCGTCGGCCACGCCAGTAATGAGCCCTGGGCCGACTCGGGCGAGGGGATGCTCTCTTAGGCGGTGCCAAAGCATCCCACGCACGACCTGCCGCCGAGCGCTATCGGCGCCATCTTGGGAGCGGCGCGGCGATCCCTTCTTCGTCAACAACCGCGGGCAAGCAGCGCGCGAGCGGGGCTGCGCCTTCCCACATCAACGATTCGGGACTGGCTCGGATATCGCACTGCGGCTCAATGATGACATGACTGAGCTGACCTTTACGCCGTCTTCGCACCGCTCCGACCTGCGCCCAGGTACGCGTGCCAGCTCACCCCCCCTCCCCCGGATCCATGCCGACCTTGGCGGCGGCGTAGTTAGCCTGGCCGAACTGTCCGGCGAGACCATTGATTGAACCGCTATTCACGATGCGCCCGAAGCGCCGCTCGTGCATGGATTCGACTACTGCGTAGCACATGTTGAAGATCCGGGCCCCGTAACGGGGAAATACGGACAAGTGCCTAAGCTAACTAACGGGCTTGCTTTTCGCGAAGAGCCGATTCCTGAGAGATGCCGCCTGCGCCCTGGTCGCGAGGCGGGGCTCAACAGTGATTCAGCGATCCGATGTTCATTACGGTTCGTGCGCCTTACACGTATTGCCAGCCCATCGCGCCCGTTGAACACTGCGGCTGAAGGAGACGAATCACATGAAGGTCACGCAGCACAAAATACCGGGGCGCCTCGCAGATCTCAGCGCTTTTGACATGAAGGTAATGATCGAGACCTCGACGCCTTTAGCACATGCCCGGAATGCAGTGGTGCGCGAGCCCCTCAAATGCGAGACAGAGACTCAAGAGGAGTACGGGTGCGTCGACTGGTATCACTACTCAGCTCCTGGAGGCGGCGGTGCGCGATCGTCATCGAGCAGGATCTTGAGGGCCGGCGAATCCAGGTCGTCAAACTGACCGCAGTGCACCGCCCAGAGGAACGCCGCGAGCGACGACACGATCAGCACGAGCCCGAGCGGGATCAGGAGGTAGAGGATGCTCATCGGGCCATATCCCTTCCGGCCGAGGGAACGAGGTGAATCGCTCCGCGCGGAGCGGCGGTCGGCGCGGGCGCGGCCGGCGGGGCGCCGCGTACGCGAAGCAGCCGCCGCGTATTCAGCACCACGATCAACGAGCTCAGCGACATGCCGAGCGCCGCCATCCACGGCTCGAGCCATCCCCCGGCCGCGAGCGGCACCGCAGTGAGGTTGTAGAGCACCGCCCAGGCGAGATTCTGGCGGATGATCCGCTGCATGCGGCGCGCGGTCTCGACTGCGCACACGAGCCCCGCTCGCGCCTCACCGAGCAGCACGATGTCTGCCGCCATCTTGGCCAGGTCGGTGCCGCCGGCAATGGCGACGGAGGCGTCCGCCGCAGCGAGCACCGGCGCGTCGTCAATTGCATGCGCACGCCCCCCACCGCCGGAACCCTGCGTCCGGACACCCGGTCGCGACCTGCCCATCGGGCAGCAGGCAATTGGACGGGACGGCCGTACTGCGCATAACTACTGACGCGAACGGGCATGGCGGCGCCTAACATCTCTCCAAGGTGTACCCAGGCGATGCAGGCTGTGCAATGAAGTCCCCCGACGCGCGCGGGCGTCCTCGCCTGCTCCCACCCGACGCGCAGGTCAGCACATGACGTCACACCCGGATGCGGCTTCCTTCGACGCCATCGTCATCGGCTCCGGGATCGGCGGACTGGCGTGCGCGTCCGCACTGAGCCGCAGCGGCCGCAGGGTGCTGGTCCTTGAGCAGCATTTCGTCGCGGGGGGCCTCACCCAGACCTTCAGCCGTGAGGGCTTCACGTGGGACGTGGGCCTGCACTATCTCGGCGACATGCACCAGGGCGGCGGCGCACGCCGGGTGCTCGACTGGCTTGCGGACGAGGCGATTCACTTTTCGCCGACCGGGGCGGTCTACGATACCGTGCACTTCCCCGACGGCGTCGAGGTCCAGTTCCCCCGAACGCAGGCGGCGCTGAAGCTCGAACTGCAGGAGCAGTTCCCGCAATCGCGCGCAGAGCTCGAGTCCTATTTCGCGGCTGTCGAGCAGGCCGCGCGCGGTGGCCACGCACTGTTCGCCGCGCGTGTCATGCCGGGAGCCCTGGTCCGGGCCCAGGCACTCCTCCACCGCGGCGGCATCGAGCGCTGGTGGGGGCGCACGACAGAGGCGGTCCTCACCGAACTCATCAGCGACCCGCGCCTGCGGGCAATACTGTGCGCGCAGCGGGGCGACTACGGTCCCGACCCTCGCGAGTCGAGCTTCGGTGCGCACGCGCTGGTCACGCACCACTACTTCGATGGCGCTTACTATCCCGTGAACGGTGGCAAGGCATTTGCCGAGGGCTTGGTTCCCGTCATCAGGAGCGGGGGCGGTGAGGTGCGCACCCGTGCACGCGTCATCGAGATCGTGATCGAGAAGGGGACCGTGGCGGGCGTGCGGACCAGGGACGGGCGGGAGTGGCGCTGCCCCGTCGTCTGTTCCGATGCCGGAGCCCGCAACACGGTGCTCAATCTTCTGCCGGCGGAGTGGCGCGAGTCGCCGTGGGCCTGCGAAGTCGCCTCGTTCAGGCCGGCCGCCTGCCACGTGGCGTTGTATCTCGGGCTTCAGGGCGACATCCGCGCGCTCGGCGCGAGCGGCTCCAACCACTGGTACTACGACACCTGGGACCTTGCGGGGGGCATCTGGCAAGGCCCCGAGAAGCAGCCGAGCGCACCGGCGGTCTTTGTCTCATTCCCCTCACTGAAACAGGGGCAGGCCGGCAGTCGTGACGGCCGGCACACCGCCGATGTCATCGTGTTCACCGACTGGGAGCTGTTTCGCCCGTGGGAGGACTCCGAGATCGGGCGGCGCCCGGCGGAGTATCGGGACCTGAAACAACTCATCGAGCAACGCCTGGTGGAGCAGTTCGGCCGCTTCTTCCCGGCGCTCACGCCGTTGATTGCGTACCGCGAAGTCTCGACCCCCCTCTCGACGGTCGCATTCACCGGGGCAGCGCGCGGCGCGGGTTACGGACTCGAGCCGAGTCCCCGGCGTTTCCTCTCCAGCGGTCTGCGCGCGCAGACTCCCGTGCCGGGCCTGTATCTTGCGGGCCAGGATGTCGCGACCGTCGGAATCGCCGGAGCGATGATGGGGGGGATGCTGGCCGCGGCGGCCATCGACCCGGCATTGGCACGGCATCTCTCGTAACAGCGGGACAGGGGGGATCCGCGCTACTGCGCCTGGATCGCCGGGGGTGCCTTCAACTCCGGCCGGGGGCGCTATTGCAGGTACTGGCCGCCGTTGACGCAGAGCGTCTCGCCCGTGATGAACGCCGCCCCATCGCTGACGAGGAATATAACGGCGCTCGCGATCTCATCAGGCCTCGCGAGGCGCCCAACGGGAATCCTGGCCACGATCTTCTCGAGGATTTCCGGTGGCACCGCCGCGACCATCGCGGTATCGGTGTATCCGGCCGCGATCACATTGACGGTGATGCCGCGCGCTGCGCTCTCGAGCGCCAGCGCCTTGGTGAAGCCGATCATGCCGGCCTTGGCGGCGGCGTAGTTGGTCTGGCCGAACTGGCCAGCCAGGGAGTTGACCGAGCCGATATTGACGACGCGCCCGAAGCGCCGCTCACGCATGGATTCGATCACGGCGCGGCACATGTTGAAGCAACTGCCAAGATCGACGTCGATTACCGATTGCCATTGCTCGCAGCTCATCTTGTGCAGGGTCGCATCGCGCGTGATGCCTGCATTGTTCACCAGGATGTCGACCGGTCCGATGGTTCGGACGATCTCGGCGACGCCGTGCCTGCAAGCCTCGAAATCCGCCACGTTCCATTGAAAGGTCGGGATGCCGGTTTCCTCGCGGAATGTGCCGGCGCTGGCGGTGTCGCTGACGTAGGTCGCGGCAACCTGATAGCCCGCTTTCTTCAGAG
>VBLP01000057.1:0-4596 GCA_005887925.1 Deltaproteobacteria bacterium
GGATTGCCTTGCTGGGGATTGCCTTGCTGGGGATTGCCTTGCTGGGGATTGCCTTGCTGGGGATTGCCTTGCTGCAAGTAGGCCTGCGGCGATTGGCCTTGCTGGACATGGCTCGGCTGTCCCGCTTGCGAGGAACCTCCCCCTGGGTTGCCCCGCTGCGGGCGGACCTGCGGTGAATAGCCTTGCGGCGGATACACTAGCGGTGATGGATCTTGCTGCGGGCTCCGCTGACGAGAGCTCTGCGGCGCATCGGCTTGCTGCGGGCGCCCTTGCTGAGGAGAGCTCTGCGGTCCCTGCTGCGAGTGGCCTTGCTCTTGATTGTCCCGCTGCGAGTGGACCTGCGGTGAATGGCCTTGCGGCGGATACACTCGCGGTGATGGATCTTGCTGCGGGCTCCGCTGACGAGAGCTCTGCGGCGCATCGGCTTGCTGCGGGCGTCCTTGCGGCCGGAACGCCGCTTGCGGATCTGCCGGCTGCGAAGGTGCCGACGGTGAGCCCTGCCGTGGATCCCGGCGAGGATCGCGCTGGGACGCTCCGCGCTGCGGCGCCCCGGGCAGCGGAGCCGCTGGCGTCGCGGATGCCGGCCGGGATCCTGGCGATGGCGGCTGACCGCTCCACGCCGGATCCTGCGTCGGCTGGGGAATCCAACCCAGCGTGGTCTTCCTCGGATCGTTGGTCATGGCGGCGACCGGCAGCAACCGCCGAGCCACGCGCAACTCCACGCCACGCCTCGGGCTTCCCGCCGCCGCCACGCAAGCAGTTGCGTGATCGCGCAACGCCGGAGCGTCGTGATCGCGCAACGCCCGAGCGTCGTCGGCTGGCCGGCTGGTGGCGTGCCAACTGCGGCACCGGCTCGGGCCACCGCGCACACGCGCGCGCTGGCGCACGACCTCGCGGCGCCGCGCTCGCAGTTTCCCTCGCTTGCCGCGGTCTCGCGCTTGCAGCAACCGGCAGCATGCAACTTCGTTGGCTGGCCGCGGCAAGTCTGGTGCTCCTCGGCGCTTGCCACCGCGAGCCTGATCCGCCGCCGCCGTCGTCGCAGGCCACGACCGCCAAGCCGCCGCTGCGCGGCGCCATCGGCGACTCCGCGCTGCGCGTGATGCTCGCCGAGCTCGCGTCGAGCAAGGCGTGCTCGATGATCCAGGGCCAGTTCCGGCCGCTGCGCGACCCCGAGCGCCGTGACGTCGTCACCGGCACGCTGTGGATCCGCCGCTGCGAGATCACGAATCAGGGCACCCGCGTCACGTTCCACCTCACCGGGAACGGCTGGCAGTGGGCCGACCAGAGCAAGCGCAAGGCCGGGGCCACGTTCACCGTCCGCGAGTACGTCAAGTTCGGCGTCGATATCGAGATGCCCGGCGCGCTCGACATCGCCTACGACGACGCGACGCACGTCGTGTCGCTGTGGTTCTCGCCCGAGCGCACCGACGTGACGTTCCAGCCCGTCGGCGAGGTCGCCGTCGATCGCAAGGGCACGTGGTCGTCGATCGTCGGCGCGCTGTCGTCGACCTTCGGCAGCTCTCCCGAGCACCAGGCCCGCCATCAGGCCCGGGACCAGGGTACGCAGCAGTTCCACACCGATCTCGCCGATGGCCTCGCCGTGACGATCAACCTGTGCACCGGGCTGTCGCGGTTCAACCTCGGCCGCCCGCCGCAGGGCGCGATGCAGCCGCCGGACGCCGGCGAGTCGCGCGCGGTGCCGGTCGAGCTGCAGACCGGCGCGCTGATGGTGTTCGGGCCGCAACCCGCCCCCGACGGCATGACGATCGCCGTCGATGCCCGGCGCGGCGCGGTCCGGATCGCGATGGCGTGCGCCGAGAAGGCCGAGCAGCTCACCCAGGCCTACGTCGCGGGGCGGTGATCGCCCGGCCGCTCGACGACGCCGTGCCGACCGTGTTCGACTGGCAGCGCCCGCTCGGCGAGACCGCGCAGTCGACCGGCGGCCCGCTGATCCACTGCGCAGCGGCCCGCGGCGCCGACCGCCCCGCCCGCAGCGCCGACGGCGCGGCCCGGTGATGGTCGACACGCCGGACGCCGAGACGTGCCGGCCGGCGCCCGCGGCAAGCTACGCTCCGGCGATGGCAGCGGTCGTCGCGTTCATCCGGCTCGGTCGGCCGAAGTTCCTCGGCGGCGGCTTCGTGCTCTACGCGCTCGGCGCGTTCGCCGCGGCCGCCACCGGCCACCCGATCGCCGCGCGCCGCTACCTCCTCGGTCAGGCCTGCGTCACCGCGTTCCAGCTGATGACGCACTACGCGAACGACTACTTCGACATCGAGGCCGATCGTGCGAACCCCACGCCGACCCGGTGGTCCGGCGGCAGCCGCGTGCTCGCGCGCGGCGAGCTGCCGCCCCGCGCCGCGCTGCTCGGCGCGATCGGCTTCGCCGCCGCCGGCCTCATCACGGCCGCGCTCGCCACCCGCGCAGGCGGGCCGTGGACCGCCGCGATCCTCGCCGCGATCGCCGCGATCGCGTGGGAGTACAGCGCGCCGCCGCTGCGGCTGTGCGCGATCGGCCTGGGCGAGCTCGCCACCGCGATCGTCGTCACCGCGCTCGTCCCCCTGCTCGCGTTCTACCTGCAGGCGCCCGACGCCGCCGGCATCCGCGTGCTCGCGCTCGCCGCGGTGCCGCCGTTCCTGCTCCAGATCGCGATGCTGCTCGCGATCGAGCTCCCCGACGCCGCCGGGGATGCCGCCACCGGAAAGCGCACGCTGGTCGTCCGGCTCGGCGCCGCCCGCGCCGCCCGGCTCCACGCCGCGCTCACCGCCGCCGCGTTCGCCTGGCTGCCGCTCGCCTGCGCGCTCGGCCTGCCGGTGCGCGTCGCGCTGTGCGCCGCGATCCCCGCGCCGTTCGCGCTGTGGCGGATCGCCCGCACCGCCGAGCATCGCGACCCCGCCGCGTTCGAGCGCATCGCGTCGTGGGCCGTCGCGCTCCTGGTCGCCACCTCGCTCGCCGAGCTCGCCGCGCTCGCCACGCTGTAGGCGCGCGCTGTCCGGATCCTGCGCAAATCGGACTTGCTGTCTGCGAATACCTCCAGGAGAGGTATTCGTGTGGTGATGTCGCAGTACGCGCAAACCATGCAGTTGCACAGTTACTCGCGACCGTCGCACCCGCCGATCGCACTGACCGGGATATGACGACAACGAGACTCGCTTCTGCGGTCCTCATCGCCGTGGCAGGTTGCGGCGGCGACAGCGGCCCGTGTGATCCGGTGGCGCAATCCGGGTGTGACAACGGCAAGGCCTGCGAGCAGGTCGCAGGTTCGGACACGCCCGCGTGCTTCGCGCCCGTCGAGCTCCACGGGCGCGTGATGAACCTCGCGAACAATGCCGGCGTCGCCGGTGCGCGCGTCGTCGCGCTCGACGTCAACGGCGCGGCGGCGAGCGGCGTCGCGATCAGCGCGGCCGATGGCAGGTACGCGCTGCAGGTCCCGGCACAGCGCGGCGCCGGCGGCGCGCCGAGCGCGTTCCCCGTCACCCTGCGCGCCGACGCCGTCGGCTTCCAGTCGTTCCCGGGCACGATCCGCCAGCCGCTGCCCATCGACGTCGCGACCGCGACGCCGCTCAACGGCAGCTACGTCGTGCAGTCCGCGCTCACCGACATCGGCCTGATCGCGCAGGCCGCCGCCGCCGGCGCGATCCACGGCCACGTCGCGGTCGCCGACGACCATCCCGGCGTGCTCGTCGTCGCCGAGGCCTCCGGCAAGGGCTTCGCCGTGATCGCCGCACGCGACGGCGACTACGCGATCTTCAACCTCGCCGCCGGGCACTACACCGTCACGGCGTACGCGCGCGGCCACGTCTACACGCCCGGCGAGACCGACGTCACCGGCGACGTCAAGCTCGACCTCGCGCTCGCCTCCAGCGCCCCCGGCTCGCTGAGCGGCCAGATCGAGATCGTCAACGGCGGCACCGGCAGCACGACCTCGGTCGTCGCGTTCGTCGAGTCGACGTTCGATCCGGTGACCGGCCGCGGCGCGCCACCGCCCGGCCTCCGCGCACCGTCGTCCGGGCCGCCCAGCGTGTCCGGCGCGTTCACGATCGACGGCGTTCCGCCCGGCAAGTACGTCGTGGTCGCCGCGTTCGAGAACGACGATCTCGTCCGCGATCCGGACCATTGCATCGCCGGCACCGCCGACGTCCACGTCCAGGTCGCCGCCGGCCAGGCCGCGCCGATCGCGACGTCGTTCAAGGTCACCGGCGCACTCGCCGTCATGTCGCCCGGCGCCACGCAGGCCGAGGCGGTGACCGCCGCGCCCGCGCTCCGGTGGGCCGACGACTCCAGCGAGGATCACTACGTGGTCGAGGTGTTCGACTCGTTCGGCCAGCGCGTGTGGAACACCACCATCTCCGGCGTCAGCGGCGGCACGCCGACTGTCACCTACGGCGGCCCCATGGCTCCCGGCATGTACTATCAGTTCCGCGTCACCTCGACCAAGACCCAGGGCGGCACCGGCACGACGTGCGAGCTGTCGCGCAGCGAGGATCTGCGCGGCGTGTTCTACGTCCCGTAGCGGCGTCCGAGCGCGAGCGCCCCGGCGATCAGCGTCCCGAGCCCCCACGCACCCGGCGCGATCCAGGGTGCCGCGGCTGCCACGCC
>VBLP01000057.1:4602-12134 GCA_005887925.1 Deltaproteobacteria bacterium
AGCCCGCTCGCGACGAACGCGATCCGCGCCACCGTCGCCGCCGCCAGCATCGAGAACACCAGGCCCGTCGTCGCACCCGGCGCGCGCCGTGCCCCCGCAGCCGCGAACGCGCCGGTCAGCATGCCGCCCCATCCCACCCCGGCGACGCCCTGTGCCGCGGTCACCGCCGCCAGCGAACCGCCGAGCGCGGCGATCACCAGCGCCGCCGTGCCGACGACGCCCGCCGCGGCCATCACCACCAGCCCACCGACCCGCCGGATCAGCGGCGGCACCACGAGCGCCGCCAGCGCGAACCCGATCCAGAACACCGGCAACAGGTCGGCCAGCTCGTCGCGCGGCGCATATCGCAGGTACAGCGCGGCCGACGTGATGGCGCCATGGACCTGCGCGCCGATCGCCAGGACCGCGATCGCCGCGAGGAACGCCCCGCGCGGCACCGGCTCGCCCGGCTCGCTCCTCGCCGGCCCCCCGCGCGCCCGCTCCCCGCTCACCACCGCCCCGTGCGGCAGCGCTGCGAGCGCGAGCACCACCACGGCGACCACGCACGACGTCGCGATGAACGGGATCCGCGGATCGAACGCCGCCAGCCGCGGCGCCACGTACGGTGACACCGCACCGGCGGCGCCCAGCCCCAGCGCGTACAGCCCCGCGAGCCAGCCCCGCTGCGGCCGCGCCGCGAGCCGGCTCGCCATCGCGAGCGGCGGCGCGCGCAGCATCGACGACGTCACGCTCCAGATCGCCATCACCGCGACCAGCAGCACCGCCGACCCACCCGGCGCCACCAGCGGCAGCGCCAGGAACGCCGCGCACGACACCACCGTCACCAGCGCGATCTGCCGGCCCAGCCGCGCCACCGCATCGCCCGCGCGATCCGCGAACTTCCCCGCCAGGTAGTCGCACACCATGAAGATCGCCTGGTCGGCCAGCAGGATCCACGGCACCACCGACGTCGCGATCCCGACCTGTGCCGCCAGCGCCGGCAGGAACGCCGCGTACACCACCCACGTCAGCGCGAACGCGAACTGCAGCACCGCGAGCACCACGCCGGCACGCGCGATCAAGGAGCGAACGCTCCCCTCTGCATCCCGCGAGCTTACTCGGTTGCGGCGCGACGCGAAATGCGCCGCGTGAGCCCCGGGACCAGCGATACTCGCCCGGCCTCCTCCACCCACCCCGGAGACGCGATGAGTCACGAGCCCACGTCCACCATCCGCCGCCTGCAGGTCCGCGCGGTCCGCGTGCCGCTCGCGCAGCCGCACCAGACCGCCAGCGGCACCGTCGCCGAGTGCCCGCTCGCCCTGACCGACGTCACCACCGACGACGGCACCGTCGGCCACAGCATCACCTTCACCTATACTCCCGCCGCCCTCAAGCCCACCGCCGAGCTGATCCGCAACCTCGCGCCGCTCATCACCGACGAGCCGCTCGCCCCCGCCGAGCTCGAGCAGCGCCTCGCCCGGCGATTTCGCCTGCTCGGCACCCAGGGCCTCGTCGGCATGGCGCTGGCCGCGGTCGACATGGCGCTGTGGGACGCGCTCGCGCTCCGCCACGGTGTGTCCCTCGTCCGCTTGCTCGGCGGCACGCCCCGGCCCATCCCCGCCTACGGCGCCGTCGGCTTCGATGGCATCGCCGGCTCGGCCAAGGTCGCCGCCGACTGGGCCCGCCGCGGCTTCACCGGCGTCAAGGCCAAGATCGGCTACCCCACCGTGCAGGACGACGTCGCCACCATCCGCGCCATACGCGAGGCCGTCGGCCCGTCCGTCGCGATCATGGTCGACTACAACCAGTGCCTTACTCCCGCCGCCGCCGCGCAGCGCCTGCGCATCCTCGACGACGAAGGCCTGACCTGGGTCGAGGAGCCCACCCTCGCCCACGACCACGCCGGCCACGCCCGCATCGCACGCGACGCCCGCACGCCCATCCAGTGCGGCGAGAACTGGTGGGGCACGCTCGACATGCAGCACGCCATCGCCGCCGAGGCCTCCGACTTCATGATGCTCGACGTCATGAAGATCGGGGGCGTCACCGGCTGGATGCGCGCCGCTGCCCTCGCCCACGCGCACAGCATCCCGATCTCGAGCCACCTCTGGCCCGAGCTCAGCGCGCAGCTCCTCTGCGTGACGCCGACCGCGCACTGGCTCGAGTACGCCGACTGGTGGAATCCCATCCTGCGCGAGCCGCTCGCGATCGAGAGCGGCATGGCCCGCGTCGAGCACGCGACCGGCACCGGCGTCGCGTGGAACGAGAGCGCCATCGAGCGCCTCGCCGTCTGACCGGCAGCTACTTCGCCGCCGTGCGATCCGGCGGCCCGCGGTCGAGCAGGTAGCCCAGCCCGCCCACGCGATACCAGCGATAGCCATACGGCTCCATCACCACCCGGTGCCGGCCGCGCCGGTCCGCCTCGCTGTGGTCCTGCGACAGCAGGTTGATCAGCGTGCGCGCGCCCCGGTCGCCCAGCCGCAGCTCGACCTCGGTCGTTTCACTCGCCAGGTTGTGTATCGTCAGCACGCTGTTGTTGCGCCAGTCATAGCGAATCGCGATCACGCTGCGATTCCCCGTCTCGACGATCGTGAACTTGCCCCAGCCGATCTCCGGCACCTCCTTCCGCATACGGATGATCCGCTCCGTCCAGTTCAGCAGCGATTGCGGATCGCGGCGCTGGTCCGCCGCATTGATCTTGTGAAAGCCGTACGGGCCGTCCTCGATCACCGGCACCACCGGCCGGTCGCCATCCCCAACTCGTCACCATACCGGATCACCGGCGTGCCCGGCAGCGTGAACAGGAGGCTATACGCCAGCTCGATCCGCCGGCGATCGCCATCCAGCATCGGCGCCAGCCGCCGCCGGATCCCGCGATCGTACAGCTGCATGTTCCTGTCCGGGCCCATCGCATCGAACACCGCCTGGCGCTGTTCATCACCGAGCCGTCCCAGATCCAGCTCGTCGTGATTTCTCAAAAAATGCGCCCACTGCCCCGTCGGCGGCCGCTTGCGAATCCCCCGCCGCCAGCGCGTAGAACACCCGCTGGTTCACCCAGAAGTTGAACATCATGTGCAGCCGGTCGCCGTCCTCGCCGAAGTAGTTGATCCCCAGGTCCGGCACCACGTTCGCCTCCGCCAGGATGATCGCGTCGCCGCACCGCCACTGCAGGAACTCGCGAAACTCGCGCAGCATCGGATAGTGCTCCACCTGCTTCCTGTCCGCTCCCTTGCTCTGGATCACGAACGGCATCGCATCCATGCGAAACCCGCACACCCCCAGCTGCAGATAGAACCCCATGATCTTCCGGATCTCCTCCTGCACCGCCGGATTCTGCGTATTGAGATCAGGCTGAAAATCATAGAAGCGATGAAAATAATACTTCCCTGACACCTTGTCGCGCGTCCACGTCGTCTTCTGCACCCCCGGAAACACCATCCCCTGGTCCGCGTCCTCCGGCCGCCGGTCCGCCCAGATATAGTAATCGCGGTACTTCGAGTGCTTGTCGCGCCGCGCCTCCTGGAACCACGGATGCTGGTCCGACGTGTGGTTCACGACCAGATCGATCATCACCCGGATCCCGCGCTGGTTCGCCTCGTGCGTGAAGTCGACAAAATCCCCGAGCGTGCCGAAGTCCGAGTCCACCTGATAGTAATCGCTGATGTCGTACCCGTCATCGCGCCGCGGCGACTTCTGGAACGGCATCAGCCAGAGGCACGTCACCCCCAGCCCCGCCAGATAATCCAGCCGCCGCACCAACCCCTCGAAGTCACCGATGCCGTCGCCGTTGGAATCCATGAACGTGCCGACGTCCAGACAGTACAGCACCGCGTTCTTGTACCAGAGATCGTTGATCACACTTCCGTATGTGATACGCACCCCGCCCCCGCAACCCACACCGCCTGCCTCGATCGTCCCCCTCACCCTCGCCGCTGCGCGCACTCGCCCACTGTCCGCTCCCAGCACACCGACGCGCCGGACCGCTCGCCGCCTCCCGCACACCATCGGTACGCCGTGCCTCGACGAGACCCAGTCGCCTGATTGATCTCCGCGGACGAGATCCGGCCGCCTGTCTCCGCGGACGAGATCCGGCCGCCTGTCATCGATCTTCGCAACCAGCTCGACCACCGGCACCCGCCGAGCGCATCACAGCACCCGATCAGCCCGCTTCACCCACCGCCGGCGTACCCGCTACCAGAACCTGCTCTGCGTGTTGTGGATCACCGCGCGCAGCAGCGCCGCGTCCGCAAAATCCTCGCGCGCCTCCGTCTCGCGCAGGATCCGATGCAAGCTCCCGCGCAGCACCTCGCTGCCCCCCGGCGCCACGATCGCCTCGTACACCGCCCGCTCGTCCGCCGTCACCTGCCGCGGCCGCGTCTCGTACGCCAGCACCCGGCCGATCATCGGCATCTGGACCAGCAGCGTGACCGCCGCGAGGCCGAGCCACAGCTTCCGGTGCTCGAGCGCCGGATCATCCAGGCGATCCAGGCACAGCTCGCACACGCGCGTCGCGATCCCCGAGAACCACAGCCCGCCGAACTGCTCCTTCGGCATCGACCGCAGCGCCAGCCACTCCGCAAACGACAGCACCGTCGGTCGAGCCCGCTCGATCCACTCCACCAGATCCCCCCCGCCCGCCATCACCTCATCCAGCGTCAGCCCCTGCGCCGAGACCGCGTTCGCCATGCCCCGCACCCGCTGCACATGCTCCGCCGCCTGCAGCTTCGCGATCTCCTCCACCGTCGGCGACTGCGCCCCGAACCGCCGCAGCAGATACCCCGCCAGCCGCAAGCCATCGCGCTCCTCCGCATCCAGCTCGTACCGATCCAGCACGTACGCCATCTCCATCTCGCAGCGGCCGAGCCACCCCGCCGTGCACAGCCGCGCCAGCTCCGCCCGATCCGGCGCACGCGACCGCACATCGCCATCCCAGAACCGGACATGCTCCAGCGGCGCCCCCCGCTCGAACATCCTCATCGCCACCGCCACCCGCCCATACAGCGGCTCCCAGTCATCCTCCTCTATCGCCCGGTCCACCGCCGCCACCAGCTCCGGATCGCTCTCCGCCGCCGCATCACGCGCCACCAGACAGCACTTCTTGAACTTGCGCCCGCTTCCACACGGGCAAGGTTCATTGCGTCCGACGTCCACCAGCTGCATGCCGCGACCCTACGCCCCACCTCTGACAGCACCCCGCCGCGCTCTTACCGCAGCCCCCGCCCGCGCCGCCGGCTCCAGCCCGCCGCCACACCAGTTCGCCAGCTCCAGCTCGCCGGCAACGCCGGCTCACCAGCAAGGTGAGGCGCCACGCTCCGGCACCCGACGCACGATCCGCCGTGGTCCGGTTGCCACGACGCCCCTCCCTGTGTAGGCTCCGATTCCCCCGCCCAGGTAGCTCAGTTGGTAGAGCAGCGGACTGAAAATCCGCGTGTCGTTGGTTCAATTCCGACCCTGGGCACAAACAAGCTCGTCGGCCTCGTCGGGCCATCAGCGGGCCGCGCAGTGACCGTCGAGAACGACGGCCGATGAATGACTCTACGTAGCCACGCCGCAGGCTCGCGGCAAGGCTTCCCGAGCCGCAACTCGTCCGTCCGTCGCATCATTCGCATGCTTGAGCGCGCTGGCAAGAAACTTGACAAGGGTGACCTGTCGTCGAAGATTTGAACGATGAGCGCCGCCGAAAAGCTCACGTCGTCAATCTCGGAGCCCCTGACGTGGGCGGAGATTTGCAAGGAGTAGCCCGACCAATGGGTATGCCTCGTCGAGATCGATCACATCCATCCGCGCGGGTTTGACTTCCGTACGGCGCGCGTTGTCGGGCATGGGAAGACGCGACGCGAGCCGCTCGATCAGGCTGCCGTATTCGCCGATACGTACAGCATGATCGGTCACTACTTCACAGGGCGAATCGCAATTCGACCGCCACGCCCATCCTTGGTCCTCGATGACGAGACTCGAGACGCCTTTCGCTATCGACGATGACTGATCATTGTCGAGGTGCTCGTGACCGGCCCACGTGGGACGAAAATCGGGCGCTTCGTGCTCGATACGGCTCCGCGGTGACGACAGTCGTGCCCGAGATCGTCGACTCGGTCGGCTACAGTGCTCGCGATGGGTTCAAGCGCACCCGCGTGCATACAGCGATCGGCGAGGAGGCTGGCTACGCACTGCGCGTGGCCGAGTTCGTCGTGCTCGGCGTCACGATGACGAGCTTTCCGGTCAACGTGTTCGACCTCGGCCACGAGAACATCGATGGTCTGCTGGGAATGAACTTCTTGAGCGAATTCAACTACGAGGTTCGATCGGCCGAACGCCGCATCCTCGTCGAGATGACGAGCGAGCCGACCATGATGTGCTGTACGAACACCGGCGTGTCGCAGAGTAGCGCTGCAGCGGGCTCGGGCTCCGCGTGTAGACCGCGCCGCCGCCGGCCGCGCGGAACATCGCGCTGCACACTTGCGGCCGTTCGTGGCGAGCTTGTCGACTTCGGCACGAGGGCTGCGCGGTCCGGTCCGGGGGCAAGTACCTGCTGCGCTCGAACGTAATGTACGCGACTGAGCTGGCGCCGGTCGCGGCCGGCACGAGCCCGGTCGCCCGGGGAGCGCTCAGGCGCGCGTGGTGTGCTGGTCGACGAAGATGACCAGGATCACGAACTGCGCCCAGGCGGCACCCTGGGGTTTATGGTGGGTGACACCGATCTCGAGAACCAGCTTCGGCTGCGCCAGCACCTCGACAGGGATCTCGAGGGCGTCCAGCGAGGTGGCCTCGACCACGTACCCGCGCATGTCTGCGCCGAACTGGTTCACGCCGCGCGCGAGCACCCTCTGCAGGGCCTCCATGGGCTGCGCCGTCCCGTGGTTGACGCGCGCCAGCTCTGCCTGCATCACGGCCTGCATGTCCCCGAGCCGCGTGGGCGGCGGTAACTTCATTCGCCGGCGTGCCTGGACGGTGCGTATGAGCAAGCGCTTGACGTCGTCGGCGTGATCGTTGCCGTGATGAAACCGGTAGCCGACGACAACCGCCCCGAGCGCGTCCGGGTGGTCGAGGACCACCGGCCCGAGCGCGATCTCCTCGATCCCCTCCATCATCAGGGCCGAGCGCCCGAGCGGCATCTCGAGCGTGGACGCGAGCCACCGGCCCGGATCGCGCGTGTGGGGCAGGAGACTCGAGACGAAGCCGCCGTCGCGGATCATGCCCGTGACATGCCAGCCTGCCAGGAGCGCGAGGGCGATCGTGTCCATGTCGGTTGGCTGCCCCCGACCGAGCGCCGCCGCGAAGTAGTGCGTGGCCACCTGGGTCGCCGAGGCCGTCTCGTCGAGGTTCAGTCGCACCGCCGAGAGCCCGCCCAGGGCGCGTACCCGGTTCAGCTCGGTCACGACCGCCTGGGCGAACTGCTCGGCGTTCGGCGCGACCTGCGGCTCCCCGTGCGGTTCCGCGTACACCGGGAGTGCGTACGTCAGGGCAACCTGTTCGTTCCGGCGCGCCAGGATCTGCGCGAACGGACGCGCCAGCACCCGCTTCAGCGGCGCGTAGACCAGCTCGATCCATGCCCT
>VBLP01000057.1:12164-23690 GCA_005887925.1 Deltaproteobacteria bacterium
AAGCAGGAGCTCACCGCGAAGCGGCCGTGATTGACGTAGCCGGCGAACGACTGTGCCTCGTCGTGCAGCACGCCCTCGATCGCGACCTCGCCGTTTCCGTCCGGCACCAGCGAGAACGGCGACAGCTCCGCGTCGGAGGACGCGAACGCCATCGACAGGAGCATCTGTTCCCCCCGACGCCCGAAGGCGAAGCCCACCTCCGAGGCGTCGGTCGGCAACCTGGAGAGCAGCCGCTCGATCTCGGGCTGCGCGGACGCCAGCATGGCCTCGTCCGTGGCACCCGGAGGAAAGCGGCCGCTCAGGGTCTGGAAACCGATCTGGACGACGGCCGCGCCGCAGGCGGCGTTGATGAACTGCTGGAGTTCGTGCGGCGGCGCCGCCTGGTGCGCCAGGAAGTACCGCCCGATCTCTCGCGCCACGCAGCTCATCGGTCGGGTCAGCCGTGCCCGACGGTCCCCCTTCGCGGCTCCGAAGGCTCGGTCCCAGGGATCGCGCGGCTGCCACGCTTCCACGGCGGCGTTCGGATCGCCCACCTCGACGGTCCATCCGTCGGCGGGTACGTCCGCCTCCTCGACCGGGGGACGGGCCGCAGGACGGGCCGCGATGGCCGCAAGCGCGGCCGGGTTGGGAAACTCGACCACCGGACGTGAAGGCGCCCCGGTCGAACAACCCGCCGCCAGCGCCACAATTCCGCACAGCAGGCTTGAAGACCATCGTGACAACGATGCAGAGCGAAGGACTCGGACGAAATCAGCTCCCATGGCGCGTCACGATATCATTGCATTGCAGGCCGGCAGTGGCGAAACGCCAGGAACCTGCTCGAGGTGGGACGCGGTGGTCAGCGCCACGCCGGCGCAGCGCCGTCTGGCGCACGTCAACTGGAACCCCTGTGCAGATGTGGCCCCGTCCTGTCGCGATATGCTGCACCGGGTATTCGGTATCCATGGCTGTCGTTGGCCGGTTGGCCTCCGAACATCGGACAACATCCGACAAGCCCGGACGCCAGCGGTCAAATGCAGATCGTTCCGTGGTTCCGCCGCGCAGTGGCTGGCGTCAACTTCAAACTCCCACTAATGGTTTGTCATCTCGAGTGCGCCATCGTCGAGGAAGCGCATCAGTGCGTCCTTCTGACGAAGCAATAGCCGAGGGCGGAGCGCAGCATGCCGCGCTGGTGTGCTTGACCTGCTCATAGGCGTATTCGACGAACTCGAAGAACGCGCTCGTACACGATCTGGAGCCGTTCTCGTACGCTTGCCGGGCGGACCTTGCGACTCACGAGTACAGCAGCTATTTCGGCGAGGCCAAGGCCTTCGAGGTCGAAGTCGCTCGCTGCGACCCCGCGCGCGAATCCGATGAGATGATGGCGCTCTACGCGGTCAGTAAGCACGGGCAGTGCCTTCCCCGCGCTGCAGATCTCGCGACCGCTCGTGAAGGCGCTTGCCGACGCTGGACTGGTGGTGGCGCAGGCGCCGCCGCCGGCGATCGGTCCGGTGAAACCGATGTGGATGAGCCGATCGACCCTCGATCTTCCGCAGCCGCTCGTGTGGGAACCGCCGCCGCCGACCGCGGGCACGGTCGCGGCTGCCGGGTAGCATCACAACGGCCGAGAACATCTAGGCGTCGCCGGTGCGAAGTAACCGGCGCACCGTCGTCTCGCTTAGCTTGAACGCGGCGCTGGCGCGGCCGCGGCGCATCACTTCGCCGGTCTGCTCATCGACGATCGACAGGATCGCATGGGGATCATCCTCGTCGAGCTGAATGTCGAGCGCCGCGGACAGCCGCTGTCCGGTCTCGCTGGTGCACGTGATCGAACGATGCAAGCGCGCACGCAGCGCATCCTCGTGCCGGCGCAACACGTCCTTCGCACCCTTCAAGAGCGTCGCGAACCCGGAGTGATCCAAGGGCTTGGGGTTCACCTTGTCGCGGCCCATTGTCCATGGGCTCACCAGCACCGGCTCGGCGTCGCCCATGCGCGTCATCGACACCGCCCAGCCCTCGTCGATCTCGTTCTTGATCACGCACGCGATCCAGCCCGACTTCTTCCACATCCGCGGATCCGAGGTCTCGTCTTCGATGTCCGTGTCCATGCCGCCAGTATCGCGCACCGCAGTGACAGCGAACGATGGCGAACCCTCCGCGTGGCCGTTCCCAACCGCTGCCCACGGAGGCTCGATGCCCGACGCAGTCGAGCTGCCGCTCGCCATCCCGCCCGAGCTTGGATCGGCCGACGAGATGCTGACGCTGCTGCTCGCGGGCCACGCCTCTGGAAGCGACTGCGGCCGAGCTACTTCCTGTTCTCTTCGAGTGTGCGGCGCAGGATTGGAAGCACGGCCCGATCCTTGTCACGACCCGCTTCGAGCTTCTCGCGAATCAGAGCCTCCAGTCCGAGGACGCGAACGGTGATATCGCCGATCGGTTGTATGATGCTGTCAGGGACGAGGTCTTGATAGCCGCGCCCGAGGCCGATACGGCCCAGTACATCAAGCGGTCCGCAGCGGGTGAGCAGTAGATGGTGTCCTTCGCCTTCGAGACCATGCGCTTCGGGGCGCAGTACACGCCCGGTCAGGTCGCGGTACCGTGCGTCGAGATCCGTGAGCGCGCCGAGCAAGCCGGCGACGTTCCTCGGAGAACGATCGTGCACGATATCGAGATCGAACGTCGAGATCGGGGCTCCGCCGAGTACGGCCGCCACACCACCCACCACCACGAACTCGACGTGGTAGCGAGCGAGGACCTCAAGAGCCTCTTTGAACCTTGGTGGCTGGCGAATCATGCGTCAGCTCCGCGACGCTGTCGACGAAGCCCTGCAGCACGGCAAGGCGCTCCTCCGGTGACAGTGACAGCATCCAACGGATCAGCGTGACATCAACGCCGTCGCCGGCGTCGGCTGAGTTCGCGGAGTCGCGGGCGGCTGGCACGTCGGCAGGATACCATGGGCCGGCGCTTGCCGGCGCATGGCCGATGATGCGCAGCGCCAACTCCGGCGATCTGTTCGGCGACGCCGATGGATGAGCCGATTGACCCGCGACTTTCCGCGGTCGCTCGTGTAGGAACCGACACCGACCGCGGGCATGACGTGCTGGCGCCGGTCTGGCGGGCCGCGTATCGCAGCGCCGGGCGATACGCGTTATGCGCCATCCCGTGCGTGATCACCGGCATGACCTGCCGGATGCGCGGCGACGGCCCGAGCTCCTGGGCGGTCTACGCGATGGTCGGCCGGCCGAAGACCCGCGCATTCGCGAGCTGGGGCACCCTGCCCGGCGCGTACGTTGGCCCCAGGAGCACCGAGTCCAAGGGCGGCCGGGACAAGCCGCCGTGGTTACCCGAGGCGCTCGTGCGCGACTACACGCGGCCCGGCGACCTGGTCGTCGATCCGTTCGCCGGCTGGGCGACGACGCTGATCGCGGCGGTCCGCAGCGGGCGCCGCGCGCTCGGCGCCGAGCTCGACCGCGAGGCCTACGACAAGGCGGTGGCGGTGATGAACAGGCCGCTACCACGCGCGACCCGCTCGCGACCGGCGGCGCCGGATGACCCGGCCATCGCAGATCGGCCGCGCGTCGAGCTGCGGCGGTGCAAGACGCACAAGAGGCGCGGGTAACCACCCGCACAACCAACGAAGGGAACAGAAGACATGACCGACTGGATGACTGCACCCCCGTGGATGACGTTCACGGTTCTACTCATTCTCGCCGGAAGCTTCCGATTCGTGATCGCTCTACGCGGCCGTCGAATCGACGGCCAGGCGCAGATCGAACCAGACGACCAGCCCATGACGCCGGACCAGGCGCGCGCACATGCTCACGCCGCAGCGGCGCGCCGCGAAGCTCATCCGCGGACAGCTCAAGATGTTCTGCGACGACGGCGATCCCAGCGTGGTGATGACGTTGCTCTACGACGTCGGTGACAAGGCGATGATCGCCAAGCTGCTCGAGTACCAGCGGCTCGGCTGGCAGGTCGAGTTCCATCGCTACTACGCCACCATGTCGCTGCCGGCGGTGCTCTCGTGACGCCGGGCGGTCAGCGCGAGAAGGGCAAGACGTTCGAGCGCAAGATCGCGCGCATCCTCCGCCAGCGATGGCCCGGCGCCCTGGTCCGCCGCGCGTCGCAAGCCGAGCGCGCGCACAACCCCGACGTCTTCGTCGAAGGTGGCCCGCGCATCCTGCAGCGGCTGTGGCTCGAGCTGCAGGACAGCGCGAGCGCAACGCCGACCTGGAAGCTCGCCCAGGCGGTTCGTGACGTCGAGGCCGACCCGCGGCAGTACGCGCGAGGTGAGCACCGACTGCCGGTCGCGATCACCCATCGACTTGGCTCGCGGACCGTCGAGGCTACTCTCAACCTCGGCGACCTGATGGATATCGTCGATCCGGCTCAGATCCACGCCGAGGACGGCGACATCACGATGTCGCTCGACGGGTTCCTCGATGTCGTCCAGCGCGGTGCCGAGCGCTGCACTGGAAGCGAGGCCACGTGAATGACCGCCGGTCAGCTGCAGCTGCCGCTTATCGAGAGCTCCAGGTCGAGCTCGAACACCGGCGCTCCGAGCTCGCCGTCCTCGAGCGCGCCTCCGACGTCCTCGCGCGCGCAATCGACGAGCACGACGACCGCTGCGATCGCTACCACCCGGACAGCCCATGCGGCGGCGAGCTCTACGCGCGGTTCTGCCGGATCTGCGGGTTCGTCATCAAGCGCTGCCAGGAACACGGCGGGATCCGCGCCGCAAGCCACGCTGCCGATGGTCATCGCGCCGAAGCACATGGCGGACAGCATGCTCGCGTTGCCGAGACCGACGACGCGGGGCGACTGCGGTCAGGAAGCGCGACCGTGTCCATGGGTGGGCTGCAGGCACCACCTGCTGCTCGAGGTCGCCGAGAGCAAGCCGACGAAGCGGATCGCACCGTCGGGGCGGCCAAGGGACGAGCGCCCGACCTCGCTGCGGTTGAACCGGGCCAACCGTGGGCGCGTGTCCATGGGACGCCGGCCGGGCCTAGCGACTTCCGCCGCTCACCGGGTGGTGCAGCGTTGGATCGATGACGCCACCGAGCAGCTGAGCAACATGATGTACACGTGCAGCCTCGACGCGGTGCGCGACTACCCAGACGGATTGAGCGAGAGCTCGGTGGCGTTCCTGCTGGGCGTCACGGAGCAGGCCATCAACGCGGAAGCCCAGGCCGCGCTGGTCAAGTTCCGGGCGACAATTCGTGAGCAAGCGCTGGACAGCGACGATCTGTGATGCCGATGCTTGCTGCAATGCGGAGCTGATGCCGCTCCTCGCAGCACCCAAGCCCCACTGCGACCACCCGACCAATGATACAAGCGACCCATGTCTCAGCGGGACGGACGGGATAGCGACGTCGCAGGCACGGCGGCAAGCTCCGCGCCACGCGAGCAGCACGCACCCGGCAAGCGCCCAATCGTCGAGCAGTCTCCCGGCCAACGCCCAGATCGCGCACCGGGTCTCGGGCCGACCACCTACGATGTCCAGGGTATCGGGCCCACGACCTCCGAGCATGCCGGCGGCGCCGTCAGCACGACGCGCGCTGCGCCGCTTGCTGCTGGGCAAGGCGGACCCGGGGCGCACTCGATCGCGCCGCCGGCGGCCTCAGCAGCGGCGCCGCTCGCTTGGCGCAACGCCGTCATCGATGGCGAGAACCGCATCCAGGCTGTTGTCCGAGCCGCGCAGCACGACAAGAAGGGCAGGATCCAACTCGAGCTGATTATCGAACCAGATTTCGTCGAAATTGACCAACACACGGCAACAGGCGCAGCTCCGGCCGGGAAGGATCCCGACGGCATAGGCGTGCACAATGCGGCCATCGCGGCGCTGCGTGACATCGCCGAACAACCGCCGAAATCACGCCGAGTCGTTACCGTTGTTCTTGACCGCACGCCGGATGGTTGGGAGCGCAGCCGGTTCGCCCTGACCGGCGAGACCAAGCCCGCCAGCGAAGCGCGCGCAACCACCGTTACGGCCGGGC
The DNA here is from genome assembly GCA_005887925.1 of Deltaproteobacteria bacterium. Lineage (GTDB taxonomy): Bacteria > Myxococcota_A > Polyangia > Haliangiales > Haliangiaceae > JABFXX01. The sequence goes on from VBLP01000057.1 coordinate 18,140, forward strand.
AATCGGAGATAGCCAACATTCTTCAGCTTGCCCTCGCCGGCCACCACAGCGAAGTTACGATGGACGTGGCGTGCTCCCCCGATGGCGTGCGCGTTCTTTCATGGCGGAGCTCCGGCACGGCCGCGGGGAGCACCGCGCAACCGTCGACTGAGCGCGTCACACGAGCCTTCGCTGAGCTTGCTGGCCTGGCTGGCGGTCGCACTCTGGTCTACGAGCTGCGCCAACGTTTTGCCTCGGACGGCTGGCAGCCCGAAGCGATGAAGCTCCTTGGCGAGGTCAAGGCACCCGAGGCAGACGCGAATGAAGGACATGAGCAGGCCGATGAGCATGTTCAAGATCCCAACGACGCTGAGGAGATCGTCGCCGATGTAAAGAACAAACGACGGCTGGTTCTCTCTGCGGCGGCGGAGATGATCGCGGAACAGGACCCGACACGGTTGCACAACCTTTTGTTCAGCCTCGGCCCGTTGCTGCTTGTCGGGATGGTCAAGGTTGGGAAGGTGGTGCGGCTAGGCAAGCGATGGAGGCCGCGCCTGATCACCGATGACGTGTGTCGCGTTGGGTGCGAAGGTATCGCGCGACAAATCAACCGACATATTGGGGGGCCGTCATTCGAATTAAGCCCAAGGGTCGGCCGTCTCTGGGAAGTTTCCGTGGCCACTCGTGGAATTGGACGTACCATGAAGTCGTAGTAAAGGACCGCCGAGTCTACGATATCACCACTGGTCACCAAGGATTGGATATCGTCGAATACAAGCGACTTTGGGAGCACGCGGACCACATCGATTTTGGATTCTGACCTATGCATCAACACCGAGAGCTTTTTAGACAGGTTCAAGCACAGATCGGCATGTTCCTACCCGAGGAGACTTACGCTGCGGCTGCCGCATTCGTCCTCGGCTACGATCTTGCATGCGAGGGCGGAGTGTGCATAGGATTCCGAGAATGGCTCGTCATGCGCGTTGGCAGTGGGTCCAACCTGAGCTGGACAGGCCTTGTTTTGGACGTCGCATTCCCGACGAGCAAGAACCCCAATGAAGCCGTCCATGCCAGCGCCGAGACGGAGCGGCATGCGATCGATGTCTTGTTCAAGCTACTCGCCGAGTACGACGATGAGGTGCGGTCGAAGAACGAAGGGTTGAGCGAGGTCTTCCTGGCATATGGACGCTGGCTGCGGAAACACCGGATAAGTAGTTGATGTCATTAGTATGTATGTAGAAGATCACGCCTTGGTAATATACTGAAATCTCAAAATTATTTACGAGACCGACGACAGCACGGGGGTGACCCCCCGAAAATTTCGGGATCCCGGGGACCGGCCTTTTTCAACCCGGCGGTGACCCGGGGCGGCGTTTAACCGTCGAGACGGGCACGCAGTGCAGCAACTGGCGCCGTGCCCTCGCGGTGCCGGGAATCAAGGAATCAAGTTGATCCGCGTGGTTCGGGCCGGAAGTAGGGCGCGGCAGCGAGCGCGGCGATCGTCGCCACATGCCAGCTCGGCGCCCTGCCACGAAGAACAACGGCCACGGCGGCGCTCGTCCAGGCGCCGGCCGCAAGCGGAGCGCGTTACCGCCTGATGCCTTGGCGCGCATCGGGCCACGTCCCGTCAACGATCCGCTGCGTCTCGCGCGCTGGTACGCCGAGCTGCTCTCGGAGCTTCTCGACCAATTCGCCCGGACCGGCCGGTTCGTCAAGATGTTGCGCGAGGTGAAGGGTGCGGCGGCAGCGATGGCGCGTGTGATGCCGCTCGACGTGATGCTCGCGGCAGCACGCAAGCTCAAAGACGACGAGAACGATCTCGAGGAGGACATCGACCCTGACGAGGAAGTGAGGGAGCTGGATGCCCGGCGCGCTCGAGCAGTCCGTCGAGACGCTCCTTGAAGCCGAGCGCGGCGACAACCGGCGCCACGTCGATCTCGCGGTCTCGCTGCGGCTGTGCGATGTCGAGGAGGACGCGGACGGTCGGGCGCGCTGGAAGACCGAGACCGACGAGCAGCTGATCGAGCTCGGCGGTCGGTGGGACCGCCGGACGAAGCGCTGGGCGGGCGAGACACGCCGGGTCCGCGTGATCCGGGTGCATCGCGGCCAGGAAGCAGCGGCGCGCTGGCTCGCCGAGTGGTTCGAGCGCGCCGGCCAGGGCCCCAAGGGCAAGCACTGGGACCGGCCGACGAAGCACACGCCGTCGGTAGCGTTCCGGCGGGTCTGGTCGCTGCTCCTGCTCGGCGGCCGGCGGGGCGGCAAGTCGCACCTGTCGTGCGTGGCGCTCGTGATGTTCGCCGTGATGACGCCGCGGGCGCGGATCTGGGCGATCTCGCCGACGCAGGAAGAGACCGACGAGCTCGAGCAGGCGCTGCGGAGCCTGATGCCGCGGCGGTGGTACCGGTTCCGCGGCGGCGGCGCCGGCAAGCCGCTGCAGTTCCGGCTTGCGAACGGCGCGCGCATCCTGTGCCTGTCGGGGCATAAGCCAAGGTCGCTCAAGCGCGGCCGGGTCGACTTCGCGCTCTACAACGAGGCGCAGAACATGTACCGCGCCGGCTGGATCCAGCTGCGCGGCGTGATCGCCGACACCGGCGGCCTGGTCGTGCTCGCCGCGAACCCGCCGGACGCCGAGATCGGCCGGTGGATCGAAGATCTCCGCGAGCGCGCGCGGGCCAGGAAGAACCTGGTCGAGCTGTTCGAGCTCTCCGCGCGGAACAACCCGTTCGTCCAGTTCCAGGCGCTCGCCGACATGGAGGCCGATCTCAGCGACCCGATCACGTTCGCGCGCGAGGTCGAGGGCAAGATGATGCCGATCGGCGACATCGTCTTCCACTCGTGGAGCGACTCCGAGAGCATGAAGGATCCGCCGGCGAGCTTTGTCGATGTGACCGCCGAGGTGACCCGGCGCGTGCTCGGCAAGGCGGCCGGCTACGTCATCGGCATGGACTTCCAGCGCACGCCGCATATGTCGGCGGCGATCTACAAGTTCTTCCGCGACCCCGAGGCCGAGGACGCGAGCGAGATCATCCCGTGGATCGTCGACGAGTGCGTCCGCGAAGACGCCGACGAGTACGAGCTGCTCGACCAGATCGAGGCGATGCCGCGCTGGCAAGCCTCGGGGCGCGATGAGGCGCAGAGGTACCGCGGATGGATCGAGCCGACCGACGACAAGGCCAGCCCGGTGAACTGCGCGGTGGTGATGGATGCATCGGCCTGGTGGCAGGACGGCGACCACACCAAGGGCAAGACGTCCGACAAGGCGCTCCGGTCGCGTCGATGGACGCACCTGTACCGACCGCAAGCTGACCGCAGCGACGGCACGCCGGTGCGCAGCAACCCGGACATCGTCGAGCGCTGCAAGGCGACCAACGCGATGCTCAGGAACCAGGCCGGCCGGCGGCGGATGTTCTCGGCGACGCACTGCGTGCGTGCGTCTCGCGCGATGAAGTCGTGGCCAAACAAGAACGGCACGCCCGACCGGCGAAGCGACTTCGCCCACGTATGCGATGCGGTATCATACGTAGTCTATCGATTCTTCAGCCGTCCGAAGGTGAAGGGCTCCAAGGTGGAGTTTCGCGCGATGGCGAAGTTCAACCGGCGACAAGAATTTGCCGGCTATTGACCCGCACCTCACGCGCAATCAGCGCCGCAAGTCCCTCGCGGGGTGATTGATCACCCTCGGAACTGATCGCTGCCATGCTCAGGTCGCAGCTCAACATGGGATCCACCTTGAGCGGTCGCTTCGGTCATCCACCCAGTCGGGACAGGCACTCCCGCTGCAACCCGCTTCACTTCAGTGTGCAGCTGTCGATTCGAGACGTGCCAATAACACACGGTCCGTCATCCGTCTTCTGAGGTGCGACGGAGCCGCACGCAGCGAGCCCCACGAGCACGACCAGACAAATCGCTGGAAGAACCACACCCCGCCGTGCGTGGAGCGATCGCTGCATGTGACCCTCAGCAGACATTCTATTAGGGACTATGGAGCTGCTAGCGAAGCGAGTCAATGACTTCAGCCCCAATTGGAGCGTTATAGCGACGCTAATGCGCAACGATGCCGCCGAGATTGATTTTGCAGACCAATCCGCCAATTGGCCGATCGGGACACGCAACATCACGCTGCAGGAACGCACGTTCAGATATCCCCGGTGCGATACCAAGACCCGGCTTCGCAACCAGGACGTTCACGCGCAGGGGTTCCTCGATAGGGTGCTGCCCCGCCGACTGTGGCAGGTCGCCGACGAGGATTGGTCCAGTCGTCGATCGCGACATCCCTGCACCATGACTTCCTCCGCAGTCCTGATGCCGAGCGTGATGAGCGTGATGTGGGTCCGAGTTTAGCCGGTTTAGCCCGAGAGCCACATACTTGCTCGCACGCTGGGGCTGGCATCATCGGCATCGCTTCCGCGGCCAGGGTGGCGTCGTCGGACCGCAGCCCGAGGCGGATGCGATAGATCCCGAGCGCGGCGAGGACAGCGACGCCGAGAGTGAGCCAGATGCGGTGAGCCAGACGGCGCATGCGTCTTCACCCCACCATTGACAGCGCGGCGATGCCTACGCTAGGAACGAGATCCTACCGGTTTGTGTGCTGAGAGGTGTCGCGTGAAGATCAAGCTCTACGTCCTAGATCTGGAGATCCCGCACCGCACGAAGCGTCTCCTCCTCGCCGTCGGGATCCCGGCGGTGCTGCTCCTCTGCGCGACGGCGCTCGTATGGGCGGCGGTGCCGAACACGTTCAACAGCGGTGACGTGCTGTCGGCGCAGAAGCTGAACGACAACTTCTCTTCGCTCGATGCGCGCATCGCCTCGCTCGAGGCCAAGATGAACCTGCACCTCTCCAACGCCGACATGGACCCGGGCGTGTGTGACAATTCGCGCGTCGGCCAGCTGTATTACAACACCACGAGCAACCTCATCCTCCTCTGCACCGGCGCGCGCTGGGCGAGCCTGCTCACGAACGCCGCGTGCACGGACGTCACGCAGCAGTCGATGAAGCACTATGGCACCGGCAATTGCCCGATCCACACCAACGACCAGAGCTGGCTCTCGTCGAAGGTGCCTCCCACGAACACCAACGGCGCCGATTTCGGCTATCACGACAGCAACTGCCCACCTCTGAGGCCGAGCCCGATCTATCCCGCGTTCGTAGCCATCGACCTCGGCAGCCCGCGCGCGATCACGCGCCTGCGCATCCAGCTCCATACCAATCCGATGAAGGGCGCGATCTTCCAGGGCTCGAACGATTCGACGAACGGCAACGACGGAAGCTGGTCGACGATCACCGGCCCGTTCGATATGCCCTCCAACATGGAATTGCAGTGGTGGGAGGCGCCGACGTTCACGAACGCGACGCGCTATCGCTGGTATCGCCTCTATGCTAGCTCGGGCAGCGGATTCGGGTTCTATCGCTGGGCGATGTTCGAGTGCTGATTTCGCTCATCGTGATCAACTCCAGCCACTACAGAGCGAGACCGGCGAGCTACAGCTCCGCGCCGGTCGCGGGCAGCGTCGGCGCGGCGTCGACTAGCGCGAGGTCCACCCGGCCTACTGGCTGATCTGCCGGTCAGATAAC
>VBLP01000057.1:23820-41622 GCA_005887925.1 Deltaproteobacteria bacterium
GAGCCTGTCGCTGCAGCGACCGAGGCCATTCGGTACGATCGCGCCGCGCGGCCAGGACGCGCGCGACCTGCTGTTCTACGACGCCGCCATCAATCACCCGGAGTTCGGGGTCACGCCAGCGTCGATCCTGGCAGCGTTCCGTGCCGCGGAGGCAGGTGATCCGACGCAGCAGAATGATCTGTTCGACGGGCTGATCGAGGGGGATTGCCACCTGCGCTCGCTGTTCGAGAAGCGCGAGCAGGCGGTGGCTGGCAAGCCACGGGTGATCCAGGCCGGCGATGACACCGCGGATGGCCAGTTCGGCGCGGAGGTGATGCGTGTGGCGATGTCGCGGTTGCCGCTGGTGGAAGTGTTCGAGCACCTGCTCAAGTACAACCGGCACGGCTATAGCGGCTGCGAGATCGACTGGGGGATCTTCAGGCTCGGCGGGCGCGACTGGATCGTGCCGACCTGGTTCACGCCGGTTCCGGTCCGGCGGTTCCGCATCAACGCCGGCACGCTGGGCCTCATGAATGGCGGCGGGCTGGACGAGCTGCGCCTGATCACCGACTACCGCCGCCCGCTCGGCGATGAGCTGCGCACCGGGAAGTGGCTCCTCCTGCGCCGGTCGGGGACGGCGCTCGCGCGCTCGGGCCTGATGCGCACGGGCGTCTGGCCAGCGATGGGCAAGCGCTACGGGTTCCGCGACTGGCTGGTGTGGATGGAGAAGTACGGCCAGCCGACGCCGCTGGCGAAGTACGACGAGGACGCCGACGACACGTCGAAGGATGTCGCGGCGGAGATCATCCGCTCGATCGGTGAGACGAACGGCGCGATCGCGCCCAAGTCGATCGAGGTCGAGTTCGCCGAGGCTAAGCGGTTCGGCGACAGCGGCTCGGTCCATCAGTCCGAGATCGACCACTGCAACGCCGAGATGAGCAAGCTCGTGAACGGCTCGACGCTCACCAACGACAACAAGGGCTCGGCGGCGCGAGCTATACGCTCGGCACGGTGCACGACGGCGTGCGCTGGGAAGCGGTCCAGTACGACGCCGAGCGGCTCGAGACGGCGTTCGAGCGCGATGTGTCGGCCGCATTGGTCGCCTACAACGACTTGCGCTGCGCACCGCCGCAGCTCAAGATCCAGGTGGCGAGCAAGTACAAGAACGAGCTGGGCGGCCAGGTCTCGGCGCAGCAGATGGCCCAGGAGCTCGGGTTCCGCGAGCCGAGCGGCGCCGGCGACGACCTGCCTGCGGGGAGGCAGCGGCCCCGGTCCCAAGAAGCGATGACTCCAGCGTCGCGCCGCGACTGGTGCCCGGCCAACAGCCATCCGCGGAGGATGATCGACGCGATATACTCGTCGCATGTCGGTCCTCGCTCCTACCCCGCCCGAACGCATGGTCGATGCGAAGGGCCGGCCCTACTTCCTCTGGGACGAGGACATCACGCTCGACGTGTTCCGTCGCCGGCTGGCTGATCCCGATCCCGAGGTCCGCGCCTACTACCTTGGTAAGCTCATGCGGCAGGCCAAGCCCGACGACGTCTTCAGCTTCGCCACGCTGCGCGAGATCGGCGAGCTGTTCCCGCTCCTGGTCCGCTACCTCGGGCACACCCGTGAGTTCTGGATCTGGGTCCTCGACCAATGGAAGGTCGTTCCCCGTGGCGCTGGGTAAGCTATCGGCCCTCAGCAACGGATCCTGGTTGCACTGTCTCAGATACGGCCCACCTGGACCTTGACGGACGGCGGCGCCCTCGCCGGCTTTCACACCAAACATCGCTCACCGAGGCGGTTGCCGATCGCTGCACGATCTGCTGGACCTATTGCTTCCCTTTGTTGCGTTCCTGCAAGGTCGCGATCAGGATCGGCAGCACGATCCGGTCCTTCGGTCGACCGGCCTTGGTCTTCGCCGCGATCAGCGTCGGCAGGTCAAGCACATGGAGCAGTCTCCCTTCATCGCGTACCGAGACGCTATGCGGCAATAGCTCGTCGTAACCTTGGCCCTCGTCGAGCTGGCAGAGAGGGTCGATCGGCCCCAGCGACGTGGAGAGGTTGATCTGCCCCCTACCGGCGAGCATCTCCGCCGTCGGCCGAGGCCTCGCCGGGCCATGTCGTGGCGCATGGTCGCGTCGAGCTTGTGCAGTACCTCGAGCAGACGCGCTACATTCTCCGGTGTCCGCCGGTGGACGATGTCGAGGTCCGTGGTCGTGATCGGCACGCCCTGGAGCACGGCAGCGACACCGCCAACGATGATGAACTCGATGCCCGAGTCGCAGAGCGCTGCGAGCAGTGCTGGGAGATCAGCCGCCTTGGGATGCGATGGCATCACGGATCCTGGCGAGCGTTTGCGCCATCCGAGACGCCGACCTTAGCCGCTCCCAGGGCGATTGCTGCAGCGAGAGCGCGATCAGCGTACGGTCGACGTCATCGATCGCCGCGCGGACCTCTGGGTCGAGGGCCTCGATGAGGGCCTCGATCGTCGGCGCCTCGGAAGGCGGTGCACCGGCCGCTCGCGCAACCATGCGCCATCTTACCACCTGCGACGTCGGGCCTCCGCTGAGGCGGCGTTCTTGCGGGATCGGCTGGCACTAACCGGCTGACGTCCCAGGGCCGCGCCAGGTTCTCGGGAAACCAGACGAAGACGGGAGCTTGGGCGTACCAGGCCCGGTACTGGGCCGCTGGCAGGACGTGCTGGGCGACGCCATCGCCGATGCGCTGATCTTCGATGCGCCGTACAGCCAGACCACCCACGCATCGCAGCCGCGGCGCAACGACGTCTCGGTGATCTGCCACCAGCCGCGGTACCCGGACGGGATGTCGATCACGAGAAGGCGTCCGGGTCGTCATCATCGTTGCCGTCGTGTTCCGCTGGTCTCCACGACGATCTTCCCTCCTTGTCGATGTCCACAGGACGCCCACGCAGTCCGAAATACCCAGGGCGCCTCGGCGCAGCGCTCAGCCGTCCTCGAGGTATGTGAAGCGGAGCTCGTGAGCCCCGATCTCGAACACGTCGCCCTCGTCGATCCGCTTGTTCCCGATCCGCATGCCCCGGTAGGTCACGCCGTGGGTGGAGTCCAGGTCCTCGATGTAATACGCGTCGCCGCGGTAGATCACGGCAGCATGCTTAGGCGAGACGTGCCCGTCGTTGATCACGAGATCGACCGATCGTGGATCGCGGCCGATCACGAAGCGAGGTCGCTTTACCTGGTGGTGGCGCCCGGTATGGACGACGAACAGGTCGACCGGCGCCACCGTGCGCCCGAGCGCCTCGTCGATGATGGCGTCGTATGGCGTGCCCGGCGGAATCCCCTCGAGACCCGCCCCGTGAAGCGCGAGGTTCAGCGTCGCTCTGCCTCCCAGTATCGACCGCGCGGCACCGACATCGAGGGCCAGCGGCATCCTGGCGCCCAGCATCGACGCCTCACCGCGCTCATCGCCCGTGATGTCCCGCGCGACATCGCCGAGCCGCCGCAGGACCAGCATTCGGCCTCGGCTCCACGGCCGACAGATGATGTCGACGGACCCCTCGCTCCCGGTGACCTGGAAGACCACCACGCCGCCGTACAGCGTCAGAATCGTCCGCGCGAGCTCGCCGGGGCGCTTGTGGTCTACCAGCAACAACGGCTCGGGCGTGTTTGCCTCCGACGCCACGCCGAACGCCACACCAAACATCCGCGCGGTCGCCGGATCACCAGCCGCCCCGACCAGCGCGGTGCGCAGGCCGAGCAACACGCTCGCGAGCTCGCACTGCTCGAGCACCTCCGGGAACAGCGCGATCGGGCATCGAAACCCCAGCCGCGCGGCATCCGCCGTCACATCGAGCAACTCGATGCTCGTGGAGGCCGATCGCACCCGACTCGTGCAAGTGCTCGTGAACCTTCTGGGCAATGCCGCGCGTTACACGCCGAAGAATGGCGCGATCGAGCTGTCATGGGGCAAGGACGGTAGGCATGCGTTCGCGATCGGCGCGAGGACCAGAACGCGGTGATGGTCGCGCGCCAGATCGGCGTTGGCGAACGAGCGGATCCCGCCGTCGAGGTAGCGGCGCTCGCCAATGGTCGCCGGTGGCCGTCGGCCGCGAGCATGGCTGCAATCTGTTCCAGACCGAGTTCGACAGGCGGCGATCCCCACGACGATGCCTTCCGCCTTTGTCGTGCAGCAGCGCGATCATGTGTCCGATGGCCTCGCTGAGCCGCTGCTTGCGCCCGCGCGCTTGAGGAGCCGCAGCCAGCTCCGGTGGGACTACACAGGCACGTATTCGATCGCTCCGGTGTCGCCGTCGAGGATCATGTCGTACGGGAACCAGTAGATCTCCTCGTTGCCGTCATCGTCGACGTACGCGTAGCCGATCCACGTCGTGCCGAGGTACTCGTCGGCCGGGACGGCCTCGGACGGCGCGCCCTCGAGCGACGCCATCTTCTTCTTGGACTTGTACTTGATGACCGGCACGTCGCCCTTGGTGTCGTGCTTCACCGTCACACCGGCGATCTTTCCGTCCTTGACCTCCGCGGTGACGGTGTGCTTGCCCTTGCGGTCGAGCTGGTGGTTACCGTTCTTCTTGATCTTGTCGCCGAGCATCTTGTGCCCGGCGTGATGGTTGTGCTTGCCCTTCCCGCCGCCCTTGTCCTTGGGGGCCGCGAAGGCAGTCGAGACAAGAAACAGACCGATGACGACCGCAGAGAATAGTGCGCGCATGTTTCATCCTCCTGCTTGAATTCAGAGACTACGGAACGCCGCGCGGTTCATTCAAGACCTGGCAGTTCGTGCTCACGATTCGATGTGCGCAGAGTGCACGTGCGCGTGTGTCACGGTGGCGTCGGTGCCCGGCCAACGTGCTACGACGCCAATGTTCAGTATTGGCGCATCTCCTACTGGAGATGACTGTGTAATAAACGAACACTTCGATCACCGTGCGGCGTTAACAACCCGCGAATTCGCGAATTCAGGGATTGTCGTTGTGCGGCCTGGTGATTGCAACCTGCGCCATCGAGCGCACCGTGCTCGTGAACAACGACGCGTATGCCATCGTCGACACGTCCCCAATATCTGCCGCGCGTGACCGCTCATGGTGAGCGCATGCGCGCCAGTGTGTGGCATAGGAGCGCGGCTGACGTGCACGATCCGCTGGACAGACCGGGACAGGTCCGCTGGTACGGACGACAGGTCGCCACATTGGCTGTTGCAGCGGCCACGGTGTTCTCGCTGGTCTTGCTTGCGAGTCAGCTGCACCGGGCACTGGGGGGCTCGGGGGTGGTGGTCGGGCTCCAGCTCGATACGGTGCTCGGTCTGGTTTGCCTGTGCTCGGCGAGCTGGTTGCTGTCGTTGCGCGTGCGCGGCCGCCGCACGCTGGTGATCGCGCTCGCCGCGATCGCCGCGGTCATCGGGGCGGCGGCGCTGGTACGGCACCTGGCGGGAGTGGAGCTGGTGGGCGACCACTCGGTAGATCTGGGTCTCCCGGGCCGCATGGGTGGCAACACAGCGCTGCTGTTCATCTGTCTGGGAGCAGGGATGGCGCTCGGCCTCGGGCAGTCGCACAGGATCCGGACGGCGTCCGACGCCCTCGTGCTGTCCGCCGCTGCGATCTGTCTGTTCGCGCTGACCTCGCGCCTGTTCGGCTCGCGGTCTCAGTACCCGCTGCCGACGAACGATCCGATGCTGCTCTCGACCGCCGTGATCGGCGTTGCGCTCAGCGCCGCGACTGTATTGCAACGACCCGAGCGTGGGATCGGCCAGCTGCTCGGCAGCAGCGCGAGCGGCGGCGTGCTCGCGCGTCGCTTGCTCCCGATCGTGATCGTGGCGCCGATCGCGATCACGTGGCTCACGCTGCTCGGCGTCGAGTCAGGCCTGTTCGACGCTGCGGTTGCGTCTGCGCTCAGCGTCGTCGCGGGTATCATCATCCTGGTGGTCGTGCTGGTCGGCAGCAGTCGCGCCGTCGATCGGCTCGAGACGGTGCGCCACGGCAACGAAGCGCAGATCCGCCAGATGGTTCAGGACATCTCGCGCCACTCCCAGGATCTCCACCGCACCAATCGCGAGCTCGAGTCATTCTCGTACTCGGTATCGCACGACCTGCGCGCTCCGATCCGGCACATCGCCGGGTTCGCAGAGCTGCTGAGCAATCACGCCGGCGCGCGGCTGGATGCCAGGAGCCAGAAGTACCTCACCACCATCATCGACTCCGCACAGAATGCCGGGCTTCTGATCGACGAGCTCCTCGAGTTCTCGCGGATCGGTCGCGCCGCGCTTCATGGCAGGGACGTGGATCTCGGCGAGATCGTGCGCGACAGCTGGAACAACCTGGTGATGGAACGCCGGGGCCGGGATATCCGGTTCGAGGTGGGCGCACTGCCCGCGGTCCACGCCGGCCCGACGCTGATCGGCGTGGTCGTTGCAAACCTGATATCGAACGCAGTCAAGTACACGGCGCCGCGGCCAGAGGCGGTCATCGAGATCACGGCGAAGCGCGACGGCCACGACGTGATCGTCGCGGTCCGCGACAACGGCGTGGGCTTCGACATGAAGTACGCGGACAAGCTGTTCGGCGTGTTCCAGCGCCTCCACGGCGACGAATTCCCCGGAGCCGGCATCGGGCTCGCGACCGTCAAGCGGATCGTCGAGCGCCACGGCGGCCGGATCTGGGCGGACGGCAAGCTCGACGTCGGGGCGACGTTTCACTTCACGCTACCCGCGGCAAAGGAGCAGCGATGACCACCGAGCTCAAGCGCATCCTGCTGGTGGAGGATAACCAGAAGGACATCGACCTCGCGCTCGCCGCCCTCGCAGAGAACGAGCTCGCGAACGAGGTCGTCGTCGTACGCGACGGCGAGCAGGCGCTCGACTATCTCTGTCAACGCGGCAACTTCCGGCTTCGCGCGCGCGGCAATCCCGCGGTCGTCTTGCTCGATCTGAAGCTGCCCAAGCTCAACGGGCTCGAGGTGTTGAGGCAGATCAAGGCGGATCCACAGCTCAAGATGATCCCGGTGGTCATGCTCACCTCCTCGCGAGAGGAGGCTGACGTGGCGACCAGCTACGAGTGCGGAGTCAACGCGTACGTCGTCAAACCGGTCACGTTCTCGAGGTTCGTCGAAGCACTTCGCGAGCTCGGCGTGTTCTGGGCGGAGATCAACGAGCCACCGCCGGGAAGTATCGGCCGGCGCGCGAACAGGAGAGCATGACGGCTCCGCTCCACATTCTTCACCTCGAGGACTCCCGTATCGATGCCGAGCTCGTGCGAGAGATCTTGCGGGCTGGCGATCTCGAGATCGAGGTCGAGTGCGTCGACAGCAAGGACGGGTTCGTCGCGGCGCTTGCGCGCGGCCACCACGACATCATCCTTGCGGACTACTCGCTTCCCAGGTTCGATGGCATCTCGGCGCTCGAGCTGGCGCGCACGCTGCGCCCCGACGTGCCGTTCCTGTTCGTGACCGGCGCACTCAAGGACGACAGCGCGGTCGAGACACTGCGCCTCGGCGCGACGGACTTCATCGTGAAGCAGCGGCTGAGCCGCCTCGTCCCGGCAATCTGCCGCGCGCTCCGCGAGTACGAAGAGCGCCGTCACCGCGCGAAGGCGGAGGCGGCACTCAAGTTCATCGCGGAGGCCAGCGCCCGGCTTGCGTCATCGCTCGATCTGAAGGCGACCCTCGGCAATGTCGCCCGGCTCGCGATCCCGGCGTTCGCCGACTGGTGCATCGTCGAGCTCGCGAGCGCCGCCGCGGAGGTCGCGGAGCGCGTCGCGACCGCGCATGTCGACCCGGGCAAGCAGTCCTTGCTGCACGACCTCGAGCTGCGCATCGACGATCTCCTCCGGACCGGAGCGTCGCGGCTCCACGAGCAGCTGAACCGGGCCGAGCTCGACGCGCTGGTCGCCGACGCTCGCCATGCCGAGGATCTGCGCCAGCTCGCACCGACGTCGATGATGGTCGTCCCGATGATCGTGAACGGGCGCGTGCTCGGCGCGATCGTCTTCGGGTTCGGGACTTCGCAGCGGTGGTACGACACGCGCGATCTGGCGACGGCGCAGAACCTCGCCGAGCGCGCCGCCGTCGCGGTCGAGAACGCGCGGCTGTATCGCGAGATCCAGCGAGCGGTGAAGGCGCGCGAAGAACTCCTGGCGATCGTCTCGCACGACCTGCGATCGCCGATGCAGAGCATCCTGATGACCGCGACGATGCTGAATTGCAAGCTCGCCGATGATGATCGGATGGAGCCCCGTGTCGAAGGCATCCTGAAGTCCGCAGAGATCATCGATCGTCTGCTCGGCGACCTGCTCGATCTGGCGCGATTCGACGCCGGCGGACTGGTCCTCGATCGAGGCGACCGCGATCTCTGCGAGATCGTACGCGACGCGCTCGCGATCGTCGCGCCGCAGGCCGAGCAGAAGCGTATCCGGCTGGTGGACCACGTCGCCGAAGCGCAGCTCCGCGCCCACTGCGACCCGACGCGGGTGAGCCAGATCCTCGGCAATCTGCTGGGAAACGCGCTCAAGTTCACACCGGAGGGGGGCACCATCACCGTCGCGGGCAAGGTGATCCCGGGGCAAGGCAAGGTCCAGATCCGCGTGTCGGACAGCGGCCCCGGGATCTCGGACGCCGATCGGGAGCATCTGTTCGAGCGTCACTGGCAGGCAAGGTCGCAGCAGCGCGGCGGCGTGGGGCTCGGGCTATCGATCGTCAAGGCGCTGGTCGAGGCGCACGGTGGCGAGGTCGCAGTCATGAGCGAGATCGGGCGAGGGTCGACGTTCTCGTTCACGTTGCCGGCCGCGGCCGAGCACCCCCCATCACCGCGCGCCGGTGGTGCCCACGAGCATACTCGTCGTGGATGATGACGCCGACACTCGCATGGCGATCGCACAGCTGCTGGAGGATGCCGGCTACCACGCGTTGACGGCGAGCGATGGTCTCGAAGCGCTCGAGATCCTGCGCCGCGAGCCGCGGTTGCGACCATCGCTCGTCTTGCTCGACGTGATGATGCCGAACATGGATGGCAAGCAGTTCCGCGAACAGCAGCGCCTCGATGCAGAGCTGGGAAGATCCCCGTGATCGTGTTCTCGGCGCACGACGACGTCGCCAAGATTGCACGGACGCTCGAAGCGGATGACTACCTCGCGAAACCTTTCGATGCATCGGAGCTGGTCGACGCGGTAGCGAGATGCGCACGCGCAAGCCCGGACAGGCGCGCGGTACCGGCGTGACCCGGATCGAGACCGGCTCAGCTCGATCGACTGCCGCGCGCGATCGCGGTCTCGATCGCCTCGATCAGGGTCTGCGTCGATACCGGCTTGATGAGGATCGTATCGGGCCGTGGCGCCTCGCGTTCGGGGTCATCGGCTGCGGTCAACACCACCACGGGTATGGTGGACAGTCTCGGGTCTGCGTGCAACGCGGACAGGAACTTCCAGCCGTCCATGACCGGCATGTGAAGATCCGCGACGATCGCTGTCGGAAGTGGATCGGACGCGAGCGCGGCGAGCGCTTCGTCACCATTGCTCGCGGTATCGACGTGGTATCCGCGGACCGACAACGCGGTCGAGAACAACATACGGATATCCGGATCGTCTTCGACGATCAGCAAGCTGGTATCCGCGGTCGCGCTCACCGCTTGCGATGGTACCGCTGTCGCTCGCCGTGCGATAGCCCGCGCAACGCGGCGGTGGCAGCTCAGCCCGGCTGCAGGGACGTATTGTCGCGCTCGCAGTACCGGCGGATGACGTCGAGCAAGGTCTCTAGATCGACAGGTTTCCTCAGGAAGCCATCGACCTGCAGCTCGCGCGCCGAGCGCTCGCCCGAGGCATGAGCGGTGAGCACGACGACCGGGATGTTCGACAGCGCGGGATCGTCCCGCTGCGCGAGCCGGAACGTCCTGCCATCCATCACCGGCATCATCATGTCGAGCAGGATCACGCAGGGTGGTTTCACATCGCTGCGCAACCGCTCGAGCGCGACGGCACCATTCTCGGCGCCGCTCGCCGGAAAGTCGTTGTCGGCCAGGACCTCCTCGATGGTTTCGCGGATGTCCGTATCGTCATCGACGATCAGCACGCCGCGACATCGTCCGGCTGTCATGGCTGGCTCCGCGCCCGGGGCAATCGAACCTCGAACGTCGTGCCCAGGCCGGGCTCGCTGGTCGTCGAGATCGTTCCCCCGTGGGCCTCGACGATGCCCTTCGTGATGTAGAGCCCCAGGCCGAGCCCGCTGAAGTGCTCGACCCAGAACCGTTTTCCGCCCTTGCGGACGCGCCAGCCTTCGTCTTCGACGCGACCTTCGCTCGCGGCCGTCGATAGCAGCTGCGCCGGGAGTCCCGCGGCACGATCCTCCACGGTGTAGAACTGCGAGATATGGTGACCGAGGATGTCCTCTCGATCGTATTGCTTGATCAGCTTCGCCCCGACATTCCAGCTGCGCACCCGGCCTTCGACGTCGAGCAAGAAGATGGCGTAGTCCCTCACGCTCTCGACCAGTGCGAGGCTCTCCCTCCTTGCTTCGCCAACGGTCCAGGCGTCGGCCATGGGTAACCGACATCCTATGGCGGTCGGGGAACGTGCCCGGTCGAATTCGCGCGGCACCGAGGCTGTTGATTGCAGGCCGCGCGCTTAAGTGGTATGGAGGGGCACGTTCTCGAAGAGGGACGAGCGCGACTGCGAGTGCGGTGGCGAGACCTTGCTCCTTGCGCGGCTGGACGGGTCGTTTCCTGTTCAGGCCGCTTCCGAGGAGCGAAGAATGTCGAACCGTCTGTATGTAGGGAATCTGCCGTTTCACGTCACAGAGGAGCTGAATCGCGAGACCAATCGCCCGCGCGGCTTCGCCTTCGTCGACATGGAGAGCGCCTCCGCGGCGCAGAAGGCGATCGCCGATCTCGACGGCAAGGACCTGGAGGGCCGGCCGCTTCGCGTCCGGATCGCCGAGGACCGCAAGCCGGGCGGCCGAGGCAGCGCCGGCGGCGGCGGCTTCCGCGATGACCGGGGCGGTCGACGTGGTTACTGATCCGTCCGCCGAGTTTCGCTCGAGAGCGACCGAGGTGGGCGCGGCGTGGGCCGACGAGCTCGTCCGCGTCCTGCGCGCCGACAACCGCAAGATCGTCGGCGAGTGGCCTGGAACGATGAGCGAGGCGCGCACGCGCGTGCTCGCCCGGCTGCGCCGCAAGCTGGACGCCGGCGTGCTCGACGACCTCGCGAAGGTCGCGATCGTCGCGGCGCGCTGCGAATGGCAGCAGGTGCTGCGGTCGCTGCGCAGGTGGGACTAGCGTGGCCATCACCACCGTGAGCGTCGCCGCGGTCGGTCAGTAGCGTCCGCGGCCCATGCTCGGACCGGACTCGCGGGCCTCCGCCTGGTTCACGCGCAGCGTGCGGCCGTCGACGTTCTGACCGTCGAGCTGGGTGATCGCAGCCTGCGCTTCCGCCGACGAGCCCATGGTCACGAACGCGAAGCCGCGCGGGCGCCGACTGACCTGATCGAGGACGATGTGCACGTCGGCGACCTGCCCGTGCTGCGCGAACAGCGACGCGATGGAATTCGCGTCCATGTTGTAGGACAGATTGCCCACGTAGAGCCTGCGCGTCGTCGGTGACTGGTCGGGGCGGACGCGGACTGGCGTTTCGGACGGCGTCGTCGAGGCTGTGGGGTCGTGGGGAGGCACGTCGCGGGGGGGCGGAGCAGGCTCGGCGATTTGCGGACCGACCTGGCCCGATGCCAGGCGAGCGGCCGCGCGCGCCTTGCGTTCGCTGCGGCGCGCGATGCGCTCGGCGGCGCGCTCCTTCTGATCCTGCTCGCGCTGGCGCTTGTTCGACGTCATTTTCTGATTGGTTGGCACTATCTAGCTCTCCCGGTTCAGGATTCGTGACGCCGGCACGACCCGCAGGCCATGTCGTCGCCGGCACGCCCGGCGACCGCGCAGGCTCGGAGAACGCGTCCACCCCGATCTCCCCGGTTCGAGGAGCTCGGTTGCAGGATTGTGCAGGTGGGCGTGGTTCCAGCGAGGCAAGTCGGTGTCGTTCGGCGTTCCGCCCCAGCTGCGCATCACCCGTGCAGAACGCCGGGCCGTCGAACGCGCTGTGAAGGAGCGTATTCATAGCACGGACGGCCAGGGTCCGCACCGGACAAATGTCGCCAGATGCTCGACGGTTACCGCGATCCGAACGGGCCGTCCACGTACGAGCCATCGAGCGCCGCGATCGACGGACAGCCGAGGAGCTTCAGCGTGCGCTCCACGTCGGTGCGCAGGATCTCGAGCGCCCGCGTGACCCCGGTTTGCCCGGCCGCGGCCAGCCCGTAGACGTACGCCCGTCCGACCAGCACGGCGCGCGCACCGAGGCAGATCGCCTTGACGATGTCGCTACCGCGGCGAATGCCGCCATCCATCAGCACCTCGGCCTGTCCGGCGACCGCCGCGACCACCTCGGGCAACGCGCGCAGCGTCGCGGATGCGCCGTCGAGTTGACGGCCGCCATGGTTGGACACCACGATGCCAGTCGCGCCGTGGTCGATGGCGCGCCGCGCGTCATCGCCGGTGAGCACGCCCTTTGCGACCAGCGGCCCCGGCCACGCCTGGCGGATCCAGCGAAAATCGTCCCAGGTGACGCGCGAGCGCGCGAGCGCCCCCACCACATCGATCAGCTGCATCGGACCCTCGCCCGGGATCACCACGTTCTCGAGCCTCGGCACGCCGCCGTCGCGGAGAAAGCCAGCGACCCAGCGCGGGCGCACGACGAACTGCGGCAGGAAGCGCAGCTTCGACGCGAAGCTGCCGCCCAGGAGCTCTCGCATGCCCCCGCGGAAGTCGCGCTCGCGAAGTCCGGCGACCGGCGTATCGATGGTGACGTACAGCGCGGAGAACCCTGCTACGCGGGCGCGCTCGATCGCGGCCTCCGAGGCGGCGCGGCCGCCGACCAGATACAGCTGATAGCCGACCGGACCGGTCGACGCCTCCCGCGTCTTCTCGAGCGCGTGCCCCGAGATGGTGGATTGAATGAACCCGATCCCTGCGGCGCCGGCAGCGCGCGCCGCGTCGAGCTCGCCGCGGGGATGGATCAGGCGGAGGTAGCCGATCGGGGCGAGCAGCGCGGGAAAGGCGAGCTCGGTGCCCAGCACGCGCGTGCGGAGGTCGACGCTGGACATGGCGACGGCCTGACGCGGCCGGAACGTCACGTCCTGAAACACACGACAGTTCTCGCGCAGCGTGACCTCGTCATCGGCACCGCCATCGACGTAGTTGAACACCACCCTGGGCAGGCGCCGCCTGGCCCGCCGGCGAAGGTCGTCGATGTTGATGACGTGCGGCGATCGCAGCGACGGTGGGCTCCGGACCGTGGCGACCGGTCCGGCCGGCGTGCGAGGAGCGCTCTGCGGACCATCGCGCGCCTCGGGCGGGACCGCGGGGTGGCCTTGGCTGTGTCCGGCTTCCATGGGTGAACCTCTTCTTGACGGGGCCGCGCGATCTCTGCTCGGCGCGATAGTTCCACGTCCCGGGGCCCGGCCTCCATCACGTGCGCTGGGAGATGACGAGCAACAAGCTGCCGGCCAGGCGAGCGACCGGGCGGTGAGACGCACACCGCGATGCTACCGTGCGCGCGATGTCGCTGAAATCCATGGAGAAGATCATGGCGCTGTGCAAGCGCCGGGGGTTCATCTACCAGGCCTCGGATATCTACGGCGGACTCAACGGCTTCTGGGATCAAGGCCGCGGTGTTCCCGCTGGTCAACAAGGACGGCATGCCCGAGATCAGCGCGCGGCTCCACGCCGAGCTGGCGCGGCGGTTCCGCAGCCTCGGCGCCATCGAGCACGACGCGCGCGCAACGATCGGCAAGCGCTACGCACGCATGGACGAGGCCGGCTGCCCGTACTGCTTCACGATCGACGGCCAGACGGTGCAGGACCAGACCGTGACTGCGCGCGACCGTGACACCGGGCAGCAGGAACGGATCGCGCTCGACCGCGTCGCCGACTACCTCGCCGAGCGGCTCGAGCGCGGGTAGACCACGCTGCCTTCGGCTCGACCGTCGTCGCCGCTGGCCGTCCGGGTCGGCGAGGCGATCGCCAATGTGCTGTTCGGCGAGCCGCTGTTCCCGTCCGGACATGGCCTGTCCTATACCCGCTTTGCGTACTCGGGTATCTCGATACGCCGGTCTTCGTCGGATCGAAGTGGCCTGGCTACCTGACAGCCGACCGCCCGGTAAACAGCGCAGCTTTCCTGGTCGACGGATGTGTGCAAGCGCATGCACGATTCAGAAGAACTCTGTCTCCGTAGGGAACGCTTCTGAGGACGTCGTACGTAGTTCGAGCTGGCGCGGCGCCGCGATGGACTCGTGCTGTCGTCGATCGTATGCCGGAGGGGGAGGTGAGGTGCTCCTCGGTCTGGCTACATCAGCGCTCGTCCACGACGGGCCATTGTCAATGATAAATGATACCGGACGTATTCATTGTATGATCGAGCCAGGAGCCTCGGTTGGACACAGGGGATAACGACAAACCCATGCAATCGGGGGGCGGCAATGCCGCTCTGCTCGCAGCGCCGGACAGCGCCGATGCTGCGGCAGCCAGGTCGCTCGAAGAGCTGCAGCGCCGCGGCCGGTACGTCCTGCTGGGGCGGCTGGGAAGCGGCGGCATGGGCGTGGTCCATGCGGCGTACGATCCGGTCCTGGACCGCAAGGTCGCGTTGAAGCTGCTGCGTCCCGGCGAGGGCGGCAATGTCGATTCGGTGGCGCGCGGTCGACTGCTGCGCGAGGCCCGGGCGCTGGCCCGCCTGTCTCACCCGAACGTGGTCCACGTATATGAAGTCGGGACCGTCGAGGACAAGCAGGTCTACATCGCGATGGAGCACATCGAGGGGCAGACGCTGCGAGCGTGGCAGAAGGAGGCGCGGCGCCCGTTCCGCGAGGTCCTCGCGCGCTATCGCGCCGCGGGTCGCGGCCTCCAGGCGGCGCACGAGGCGGGCCTGGTCCATCGCGACTTCAAGCCGGACAATGTCATCCTCGGCAAGGACGCACGGGTGGTGGTGCTCGACTTCGGCCTCGCGGTCGCGCCCGAGGCGGCGGTCTCGGATGCAGAGGCGGTGACGGCGCCCGCGAGCGCGAGCGCCGACACGACGCCGACCACGCGGCTGGCGCCAGAGGCAAAGGACCACGTGTCCACGATTGCGCGGACCGACGAGGCCGTCGAGACGGCGAGCGATCCGGATGGCTCGAACCCCGCGGTCCCGCTGGGGGCGCGCCCGCTCGATCGCTACACGGTGGACATCATCGGCACGCGACCTTATATGGCGCCGGAGCAGCACGTGGGACGCGCGATCGACGCGCGCACGGACCAGTACAGCTTCTGCCTGGCGCTCTACGAGGGCCTCTACGGCCAGCGCCCGTTCCTCGACGCGAGGCCGTTCGGCGAGATCGACGCATCGACGGTCAGCGCGGAGGGATCGGGCGAGGGCGAGCCGGCCCGACAGTCGTGGCTGGTGAGGCAGAAGTTCCGCCGGCGGGTGCAGCCGCCGCCGCCCGACAGCGACGTTCCGGGCTGGCTCCGGCAGATCGTCTTGCGGGGCCTGTCGGCGGATCCGGCCGAGCGCTGGCCGTCGATGACGGCGCTGCTGTCCGAGCTGTCGCGGGATCCGGCCGCGCGCCGCCGTCGCTGGGTGGCGATCGCCGGCGCGGTGGCGATCGCCGCGGCGCTCGTGGTGATGTACAGCCGCGTCAGGCACGAGCGATCGCTGCTCTGCCAGGGCGCGGAGCAGAAGCTTCACGGCGTGTGGGACGCGGACCGGCGGACGCAGATGCGAGGCTCGTTCGAGGCGACCGGGTCGAGCGCGGACGCGACGTTCACCCGCGTGGCGCACACGCTCGATGGCTATGCGGGCCGCTGGGTCGACATGCACACGAGCGCATGCGAGGCGGCGCGCGTACGCGGCGAGCAGTCCGAGGAGCTGCTCGACCTGCGCATGCAGTGCCTCGCCGAGCGGCTCGACGCGCTGCGCGCGACGGTGGACGTGCTCGCGGTCGCCGACGCTACCGTGGTCGCCAAGGCGAGCTCTGCCGCGACCGCGCTGCCGCCGCTCGACGACTGCGGCAACCTGGTGCTGCTCCGCGCCCTCGTCCGCCCGCCCGCCGATCCGACGACGCGCGACCACCTGGTCGGCCTGCGCCGGCGGCTCGCCGAGGCCCGCGCCCAGTCGAACGTGGGCAAGGTCAGCCAGGCGCTCGCCGGGGCGAACGGCGTCGCCGGCGAGGCGCGGGCGCTCGGCTACCGGCCGTTCGAGGCCTCGGTGCTGATCGCGCTGTCACAGATCCGGCAGCGAGCCGGCGACTGGCAGGGCGCGCTGGACGCGGCGCGCGACGGGATGCGCGCGGCCGACGCGGGCCACGACGGCGCCCAGGCCGCCGAGGCGCAGTCCTACAGCACGTTCCTCCTCGGCACGCGGCTGGGCCGGCCCGCGGAGGCCGAGGCGGCGGCCCGCGACACCGAGGCGCGGCTCGAGGGCCTCGCCGAGCTCGATCCGCGCCGCCGGTTGAACATCCTGAAGTTCTGCGCGGCGGGGTTCATGAGCGCGGGCAAGTCGACGGAGGCGCGGTCTCGTTACCTGACGGCGCTGGCGCTGCTCGACCAGCTTCGCGTGCCGGCGGCCGCGCGCGCCGCGGACGGTGAGGCGAGCGCGGGGGACGGTCAGCCCCCCAGCCGCAACGCGATCAACGATGACGATTCCGCCATCCGGGGAGGGCTTCTGTCTCACCTGGCCTGGATCAACGCGCAGGTCGGGCTGTTCGCGAGCGCGCTCGGGCAGTTCGAGCAGGCGGTCGCCGCGTACACGCAGGCATTCGGCGAGGGCAACCCCGACGTCGCGCTGTTCACGCTCGACGTCGGGGTCATGCAGTACCTCCTGGGGCACGAGCACGAGGCGGCAGTCGCGCTGGAGCGCGCGCGATCGCTCATCGATCGATTCTCTCCGGATAACCCGATCAAGGTGACGGCGCTCGATTACCTCGGCTTCGTCATGCTGCGCCGGGGCGAGGCCGCCCGCGCACGACCGCTGTTCCAGCAGGCGCTCGAGATCATCGAGCACACCAAGCTGGCCGATCATCCGGCCTTGCCGATCACCCTGCTGGGCCTCGCGCGCCAGCAGCTGCAGGAATCACCCGCCGCGGGCGCGGCGGGCGCGCGCGACGTGGTCACCATGCTGGAGCGGGCGGTCGGCGTCGGCGAGCGAACCCACGCCGATCCCTGGGAGCTGGCCTGGGTGCGCTTCGAGCTCGTGCGCGCGCTGTCGGGGCAGTCCGCGGATCCGGGCCGGATCCAGCGCCTGGTCGACCATCCGTGAACGGCTCGATCGTGCCGGGCGTCGCGATCGGCGCGCCGAAGACGCTCGTGCTGCTGCCGGCGTTCTCGACCGTGGACCTGGCGATCCCGGTGACGGTGCAGCGCACGGTCGCGAACGGCACCAGCGTCACGCTGACGCTCCACGTCGCCGCCGATCAGACGTGCGACCACGCCGGGATCACCGTCACGCAGACGATCGTGATCGGGACCGGCGGCATGATGAACGCGTCCGGCCCCGAGCGCGTGGTCGCGGCGAGCGCGATGCGGTCCGACGCGGTGGTGCTCCGCACCGCCCCGGTCGCGAGCCTGCGCGACTTCGACGCCGGCGTGTGCATCCTGCAGGGCCGGCCCTAGCCGGCGCGGCCCTCCGTCGCCGCGAGGAATGGCGTTGCGTGCGGCGGCGGACGGTGGCATGTCCTTGACATGCGATGGGCCTCGGCGATCTCCGACCGCGCCTCCGGTGTGGACGCACTCGACGAGGCCGTCGCATCGGTGCGCGGCCGGCTCGGCCGGCTCGACCTCGCGGTCGTGTTC